>JBBRLB010000012.1:0-70271 GCA_038231575.1 Opitutales bacterium
CGGGGCACCGAGCCCGGAAAAATCACCCTGAAGGCGGGCCCGCATGCGTTTCGCTTCGACGATCTGCACGGTTCCAATGGGCGCCCCACGCTCGATCTCCTCGTCGAGGGCCCGGGCCTGGCGTCGCGCTCCCTGATGGCCAATGAAGCGACCCGCCCGCCGCGCGCCCCGCGATCCGCCGCCGGCACGATCAAAATCGATCCGGCCGACAACCGCGTGCGGCTGCAGCGTAGCTTCATTCCGTTCGAGCCGAAGAAGCGGCTCTACGGCATCAACGTCGGTTCGCCGACCGGCGTGAACTACAGCTACGATCTCGAGACCGGCACGGTGCTGCGCGCGTGGCGCGGCGGATTTCTCGACGCGTGGGAGCTGTGGCATGAGCGCGCGGAGAACCAGCTCGCGATTCCCACCGGCCCGAGCCTCACGTTCGGCGGCAAGCCCACGGTGGCGCTGATCGAGTTTCCGCTCACCGGCGGTTGGCCCGAGACGGCCGACGCGATGCAGTCGTCGCAAGGCTACACGCTCGAGGCCGACGGCCAGCCCGTGTTTCTCTCGAAACTTTCCGACCTCACCATCCGCGATCGCGTCGCGCCGATGGTCGAAGGTTCCGGCCTCACGCGCACGCTCACGATCGGTGGCGAGTTGAACAGTTGGTCGACGTGGGTGCTCCTCGCCGAGGCCGACATCATCACCCCGCAACCCGGCGGCACCGGCTGGATCGTCGGTGATCGCGAATGGTATCTCGACTGGCCGAGCGCCGCTTCCTTCACGCCGGTCATCCATACGCGCAACGGCAAGCAACAGCTCGTGATCCGGATCACGAAGCCGTCGCTCGGCGCCCCGATCAGTTACTCCCTCGTCTGGTAACGCCACGTGATGAAACGCTTTCTTCTACCCACTCTCTCCTGCCTCGCGGCGACCGCTTCCGTTTTTGCGCAGGTCAACAATCCTTCCGCCGCCGAGCGCTTCGCCAAGCCCTCGAACGATCTCGTCGCGCGCGAGGGGAAATATTACGCCCGCACGCCGCTGCCGGTGCCCGACGACATCGTGCTCGAGACGAGTGGCATCCTCGCGCTGCCCGGCAGGCGACTGATCGTCACCACGCGCCGCGGCGAAGTTTGGATCATCGACGGCGCCTACGATGCGATGCCGAAGCCGAAGTTCACCCTCTTCGCCTCCGGCCTGCACGAGCCGCTCGGGATCATCGCCGCGCCAAAGGGCGGTTACTACATCGCCCAGCGCGAAGAACTGACGCGCGTGGCCGACACCGACGGCGACGGCCATGCCGATCTGTTCGAGACAATCTGCAAGCTGCCGATCTCGGGCGCCTATCACGAATACGCGTTCGGGCCCGTGATGGCGCCGAACGGAAATTTGCGCCTCACGTTGAATGTCGCGTTTGGCGGCGCCACACAGGCGCCCGCGCCATGGCGCGGCTGGATGGTTGAGATCACCCCCGACGGACAAATGATTCCGATCGCAGCGGGGTTGCGTTCGCCGTGCGGATTCACCCTTACGTCGCAAGGTATCTGGCTTTACGCGGAAAATCAGGGCGAGTGGGCGGGATCGGGCCGCGTGACGGAAGTTCAGCCCGGCGATTTCATGGGCCATCCGGCCGGTCTCGCGTGGAGCAAGCTCGCCGGCTCGACCGTGAAGCTGCGGCCCGAGGATATTAAGGATTTTGAAAAGCCCTATGTTGAAGTCGCGAAGACCCTGCCCGGCCTGAAACTGCCGACGGTCTGGCTCCCGCACACGATTCTCGGCATCTCGAATTCTGGAATCACGGAGGACACGACGGGCGGAAAGTTCGGGCCGTTCGCCGGACAATTTTTCGTCGCCGATCAGGGCCAGAGCAAAGTCGATCGCTTCACCCTCGAGAAAGTGAAGGGCGTGTGGCAGGGCGCGGCGTTTGCGTTTCGCGAAGGTTTCGACTGCGGCATCATTCGGATCAATTTCGGCGAGGACGGATCGATGTTCGCCGGCGAGACGGCGCGCGGCTGGGGTTCGGTCGGTCCGAGCCAACAGGGCCTCGAACGGCTGTCGTGGACCGGCGAAGTGCCGTTCGAAATCAAGGAAGTGCACGCGCAGCCGGACGGCTTCGTGCTCACGTTCACGTCGCCGGTCGATCGTGCGACCGCGGAAAACCCCGCGAGCTACTCGATCGCCGGCTTCACCTATCTTTATCACAAGACCTACGGCAGCGCGCCGGTGAACCGCATGAGTTGTCCGATCAAGAAAGTCGTCGTCGCGGCCGACGGCCTCAGCGTGCGGATCGCGAACTCGTGTCTCCGCGAGGGCTACATCCACGAGATCAAAGTCGCCGGCCTGCGTTCCGCCCATGGCGCCGAGCCGATCCTCCACCCCACCGCCTACTACACGCTCAACCAAATTCCCGACGGCGATCGCATCATTCCTCTCGATCCGGCCGATGCGGAGCTCTGCAAGGCGCCGGTGCCAGTCGTGGCGAACTCCAACACCAAAAAGCATCCGAACAAGGTCCCCGCGGACTGGTCGGGCGACGATGGCGACGTCACGCTTCTCCTCGGCACGCAGCCCGGCCTGAAATTCGACAAGACCGAGCTCACCGCCAAGGCCGGCGCGCATGTGCGCCTCGTTTTCCAAAACAGCGACGACATGCTGCACAACTTCGTGCTCTGCGCGCCCGGCAAGGGCCAGGCCGTCGGCACCATGACCTTCGGCCTCGACGGCGCGGAAAAGAACTATGTGCCCGACTCCGCCGACGTGCTCTTCCACACCGCGCTCACGCAACCCGGCGCGAGCGACACGATTTTCTTCACTGTCCCGACACGCCCAGGCGACTATGACTACATCTGCAGCTTCCCCGGCCACTCGCTGCTGATGAAGGGCGTGCTGCACGTGACGGCGAAGTAAGCGCCGGCGCGCAGTCGAACAGGAGTTCGCGGGCTCCCGTTTCTCTCATGCCTTCAGCCCCTCCCGATGTCGTCCTCATTGGCGGCGGCGTCATGTCCGCGCACGTTGGAGCGATGCTCAAGCGACTCGATCCGCGGCTCGCGATCGAGGTCTATGAAGCCGCACCGGAACTCGCCGGCGAAAGCTCTGACGGCTGGAACAACGCCGGCACCGGCCACGCCGGGCTTTGCGAACTCAACTACACGCCGCCACCGACTGTCGCCGGCGCGCCGGTCGATGTCACGAAGGCCGTGGAAATTTTTTCCCGCTTCGAGCAGTCGCGCCAGTTCTGGAGTTACGCCGTCGCGCACGGGCTGGCGCCGCGGCCGGCGGAGTGGATCCGGGCGGTGCCGCACCTGAGCTTTGCGCGCGGCGCGGCAGCCGTGGATTTTCTCCGCGCCCGCCATGCCGCGCTGGTCAAGCATCCGTTTTTCCGCGCGATGGAATTCACGGCGGAGCGCGCGGTGCTCCGCCGCTGGGCTCCGCTCCTCGTCGAGGGTCGCGCCGGCCAAGAACCGATCGCCGCCACCAAGATCGACGCGGGCACCGATGTGAATTTCGGCGAACTTTCGCGCTCGCTCCTCGCGTGGCTCGGCGCGCAGGAGGGTTGCCGCGTTGTCACCGGGCACCGCGTCGCGCAGTTGCGCCGCGCCGATGCGGGCTGGGAACTCGTCGTGCGCCACACCGCGTCGGCCGAAGCACGGCCCGTGCGCGCGCGTTTCGTTTTCATCGGCGCGGGCGGCGGCACGATCCCGCTGCTCCAGGCCGCGGACCTCCCCGTCGCGCGCGGACTCGCCGCCTTCCCCATCGCTGGGCAGTGGTTGGTTTGCGATAACCCCGCGGTCGTCGCACGCCATTTTGGCAAAGTCTACGGGCCGCCGCCGCCCGATTCCGGCGCGCTCGGCGGACCGCATCTCGATGTCCGTCACCTCCACGGGAAACGCGTGCTCCTCTTCGGTCCCTTCGCCACGTGGACGACAAAGTTCCTTCACCGCACCGGGCGCGTCAGCGATCTGCCGTGTTCAATTCGTGCCGATAACGTCGGCACGCTCCTCCGCACCGGCGTGCACAACCACGTTCTCACGCGTTTCCTCGTGTCGCAGGCGTTGCAAAGCATGGATGACCGCGTGTGCGCGCTGCGCGAATTCTATCCGGAGGCGCGCGCGGCCGACTGGCGGCTCGTCGATGCCGGCATCCGCGTGCAAGCACTGAAAAAAGCCGACGCCGGCCGGCTGTATTTCGGCACCGAAGTCGTCACCGCGCCGGACAACACGCTCGCCGCGCTGCTCGGCGCGTCGCCCGGCGCGTCGGTCTCGGCCAACATTGCTCTGCAGATCATTCAAAAATGTTTCCCCGAAAAACTCCGCTCGCCCGAAGGCGATGCACGGATGAAGGAAATGCTGCCGACGTTCGACACCGATCTCGGCCAAACCGCCGCCGACTACACGCGCCGCTCGGCCGAAATCGACGCGCTGCTGCAGTTGCGATCGAGCCCCTGAGGAGAGAGCCGCCAACGGCGCCAAAAAAAGGAGCGGTTCCTTTCTGACTCCTCTCACGCTTTTTTGCGGCCAAACCTTAAACCTTACTTCAATGACGTCATGTCGATCACGAAGCGGTATTCACGTCGCTCTTCAGCATGCGCTCGTAGGCTTCGTTAATCCGATCCATGCGGATCATTTCGATGTCGGACGTGATGTTGGGCTCGCCGCGGAATAAGCTTTGACGGAGCAGGCGCGTGGTTTGGACATGAGAGTGAACAGTGAGCTGATCGCCCGTGGTGCCGGATGGGGTGCGGCGCAAGGTCAGGCGCCGTATTGTGCGTCGGAAACTTTTTCCAGCCAGTCGACGGCCTTCCCGTTGAGAGATGGTTGAATGGCGATGTGGGTCATCGCCGTGGTCGGCGCCGCGCCGTGCCAGTGCTTTTCATGCGGCACGAAGCTGACGACATCGCCCGGGCGGATTTCCTCGATGGGTCCGCCCTCGCGTTGCGCTCGACCGCAGCCGGCGGTCACGATCAGTATTTGCCCGAGCGGATGCGTGTGCCACGCGGTGCGCGCACCGGGCTCGAAGGTGACGGCGTTGCCCGCCGTGCGTGCCGGCTCGGCGGCGGGAAACAGCGGATCGATGCGGACAGTCCCGGTGAACCAGTCAACGGGACCTTTGGCGGAGGGTTGGGAACCGGCGCGTTTAATTTCCATGGGAGAGAGTCTGATTGAGTTAACGATTTTCGCCAGTGCTCACCGACCGACCGATTTTTGCAGATCGGCTACCGCCGGGAGCGGTCACGAAACGGCCGCGGCCGTTCCGTGCAATCGCTGGGTCACGCGACCGTGACGACGGCGTTGCGCCGGGAACCGCTATGGTCATTTTATCCATCATTGTTCCATGATTATCCATTCCGGCCCATGGGGAAAAGACCTAGATTGGGGGAGCGTCCTCCACCCTAGCTTCCGGCCAATATTCTACAGGCCGGCTTCCCCTCACCCCGTATGAACTTCGTTCGACTGCTGCTTCGTCTGGTTTTCGTGGCCGGCCTCCTGCTCGCCACCGGCCTCCGCGCCCAATCTGCCACCGGCACGATCGAAGGCCGAGTGCAAAACTCCGTCACCGGCGATTATCTCAACAACGCCCGCGTCAGCATCGTGGGGTCCAATCTCGCCGTGTTCGCGGATGAGGGCGGATTTTTTCGGCTCGCCGGTGTGCCAAGCGGCAACGTAACGGTGCGCGCCACCTTCAACGGACTCGACGCGCGCGACGTCACCGTAAAGGTCGACGCAAGCCAGACCGCGACCCAGGACATCAAGCTCACGAGCAAGTCGCTCTACGGCGACACCGCTGAGACCGTGAAGCTCGACGCGTTCGTTGTGCAGTCCACCAAAGAGACCAACGCCTCGGCCATCGCGGTGAACGAGCAGCGCGTGGCGCTCGGCCAGAAGAGCGTAATTTCCGCCGATCAGTTCGGCACCATCCCGGATTCGAATCCCGGCGAGCTGATGAAGTGGCTGCCCGGCGTCAGCGTGGAATATTTCGCGAACAATATCGTGGGCGTCAGCGTGCGCGGCCTCGACGCGGTGAACACCGAGATCCGTTTCGATAACATGCCGGTCGCTTCCGCCTCTACCGCCACGCTCGGCACGAGTTCGCGCGACCGCAACTTTGAGATGATGGGCGCGTCCGCGGCCGACGTTGCGCGCGTGGAAATTCGAAAATTGCGCACGCCGGAGGACAGTTCCAACGCCATCGGCGGTTCGATCAACATGGTGCGGCGCTCGGCCTTCGAGGCCGCTCGGCGGCGCTTCACCTACAACGCCCTGTTCACGACCGATAGCGAGTCGTTTGGCCTTGGTTCGCGCGCCGGCATCCGCGACACCAAGCTCCCCGGCTGGCGTCCGAATTTCAAAGTCACCTGGACCGATCCCGTTTCGAAAACGTTCGGCTACGCGATCACAGTGAACCACAACGACGTTC
Organism: Opitutales bacterium; assembly: GCA_038231575.1. Taxonomy (GTDB): domain Bacteria; phylum Verrucomicrobiota; class Verrucomicrobiia; order Opitutales; family Opitutaceae; genus CAITWF01. Next base: position 6,400 of record JBBRLB010000012.1, read on the forward strand.
TCACGCGGGTCCACTGGTCGTTCCCCACCGTCGGCTTCGGCAACGCCGACCAAGCGGTCGCCGCGAAGGCGCGGCTCGACGCCGGCAAACCGCTCTCGACCATCAGCGTCTACAACCCGCAAGCCACTACCGAGGGGCTGCACGACAATCCCAAGCAGGACATCAGCGACGGCGCCTCGGTCAAATTGGACTGGCGCCCGACGCACGAACTCAAGCTCTCCTACTCGCTCAGCGGCGGGCGCTATCGCGAGCGCGCCGGCGACGACGTGCGCTACACTTGGAACACTGGCGCGCAAAGCACCGCGGTCACCCCCGCCGTCCTCGACACCCCGATCGGATCGCCCGGCACGAACAACGAGCACAACGCTTATGGCAATCTCGGCGGCGGCTCCATCCGCTACGATTTGCGCGAAGCCTGGCGCAACGGCATCAAGGACTCGCTGACCAATGTGTTGGACGCTGAATGGCGGCACGGCAGCTGGACCCTCAACGCTTCGACGTCCCTTTCGATGGCCAAGCATGTCTTCCGCGACACCGACGACGGATTCTTCGGCAGCCCGATGCTCAACGGCAGCACGATCCCGATCACCGGCCTCGGCACCGGCACCGCCTCGAAGCAGCTCGTCACCGTCAACCTCCTCGACAACGGCGCCAAATTCAACGCCAGCACGATCAAGACCTACGGCTTTACCCCTGGTCAAACCGCGGTCGGCCCGGAAGTGAACTGGCAGGATCTGAAGAACGTGACGATCGGCGGCGCCGTCTCGCGGCCGGGCCACAGCGCCGAGACCATCGGCGCGCTCCGCCTTCGCGCGAAACGCAATTTCTTGTTCGCCGGCAATCCGTTCGCGATCCGGGTCGGCTACGACTTCGACGAACTCTACCGCAACGTGCAGAGCTACGACGCGAAGATGTGGACGTTCGTCGGGGCCGACCACGTCGCGCAGACCGCGGACGACAACGCCGCCCAGATCGCCGCGGTCAATGTCCCGGCAGTGCGGGACAGCTATTACAATTTTCCGGCGGTCCCGCGGGTCAGCATGCGCCGGCTCTACGATCTCTACGTCGCGCATGCCGACTGGTTTCAATATCGCGACGCGGAGTCCTACCGCTTCAGCACTACCGAACCCTACGAGGTCAACGAGCGCACTTACGCGCCGTGGGTGGAGTTCAGCGGCGGGCTGTTCAGCAATCGCTTCACGTATTCCGGCGGCTTGCGCTACGAAAAGGCCGAGGCCTCGGGCGTGGGCAATCTCGACCGCGGAGTAAAATACGTCACCAGCCTCGGCCTCGTCGACCAGACGATGGCCGGCAATCTCGCGCGCTACGTCCGCAAGGGCGCGCACGGCTCCGGCAAGAACGATGGCTACTTCCCCAGCCTGCAGCTCAACTACAATCTCCGCGAAAACCTAATCCTTCGCGCCGGCTTCGCGCAGACGCAGGCGAAAAATCGCTTCGGCCGATCGATCATCCCGAGTTCGACGTTCGACTATAACCCGCCCACCACCGGCACGTTTTCCGGGATCGCGCTCGGCGTCGTGAATCGCCCCAACACCGCGCTCAAGCCGTGGACGGCAAACAACTACGAGGCGCACCTCGAATACTACACGCCGCAAGGCGGCGTCATCAGCATCGGCGGCTTCGTCAAGGACATCAGAAATGTCCAGGTGCAGCAGACCGTGTTGCTCGATACGCCGGAGAAGCTCGCCGCGCTCGATCTCGAGCCGACGTTCAGGAACTTTCAGGCGACGACCTGGCTCAATCAGGGCATCGGCCAGATCAACGGCGAGGAACTCGAGGTCCGCCAGCCACTCGATCGCTGGGTGCCCGATCTCGCGCGCGGCTTCGTCTTCACCGGCAGCTACAACCACAATCATCTCGCGCGCTTCAACTATGCGAACGGCAACATCGCCACGGATTTCCAGAACTTCTACGAGAACCAGCTCAAGGGCTCGCTCGGCTACCATCGGGGAAAATATGCGTTCAATGTCGGCGTGATCCGTTACGGCCGCGTTTATCGCCAGCGCGACGACATCGCGGCCTCGGCCACCGCCCCGGCGATTCGCGGTGATCGTTTTTATCCGGACTACACGACCCTGGACTTCAACGTCGAGTATAGCATCACGCGCTCGACCAAACTCTTCTTCTCGGGTCGCGACATCACCAACGCGCAGAAGATGCGCTACCGCGTGCTCACCGGCGCGCCGTCGTGGAGCCACTTCCAAATCGCCAACAACCTCGGCATGACCTTCACCGGCGGCGTCACCGGCTCGTTCTGATTTGGGAGTAGTCAGGGGAGTTGAAGGCACGGCGATTTTTCGCCGCGCCTTTTTTCCTGGCCGGACCGGGCGGCGCGGTGCCCTCCTCGCGCCTCGCCGTTGCTTGCGAGCTCCCCCACCTTCACTCACGGTCGAACTCGCTTGGCTCCGCCTGCCTCACCGCCCGCCCCCTCTTCGCGCCCCGCGATCCTCGCGTGCGGCGCACTCATCGCCGCCGCCGCGCTCGCCGCGTATGCGAACAGCTTCGGCGGCCCGTTCGTCTACGACGACGGCCCTGCGATCGCGGACAACGCCTCGCTGCGACATTTCGCGTCCGCCCTTTTTCCACCGCCCGGCACCACCGTCAGCGGCCGCCCGCTCGTCAACCTCTCCTTCGCCCTCAACTACGCGCTCAGCGGCTCGAACGTCTGGAGTTACCACGCCCTCAATCTCCTCATCCACCTCGCCGCCGGCCTCGCGCTCTTCGGCGTCGTGCGGAGAACGCTTTCGACTTTCCACTTTCAGGCTTCCACCGCCACCGCCTGCGCGATCGCCCTCCTCTGGACGGTGCACCCGCTGCAAACCGAGTCCGTCACCTACGTCGTGCAACGCGCCGAGTCGCTCATGGGCCTCTGCTATTTACTCACGCTCTACGGCTTCATCCGGGGGATCCCGTGTCATCCATTAGGGGACAAAGCCCGCAACCCTTCGGGCTCGGGGTGGTTCGCGTTTTCCTTCGCCGCCTGCGTCTGCGGCATAGCGAGCAAGGAGGTCATGGCCTCCGCGCCGCTCGTCGTGTGGCTGTTCGACCGCACCTTCTTCGCCGGCTCGTTTCGAGCGGCGATTGCGCAGCGAAAAAATTTCTACGCCGCCCTCGCGAGCACGTGGATCCCACTCGCGATTCTCGTCGCCAGCACCGGCGGTAATCGCGGCGGCACCGTCGGACTCGACGTGGGCGTCGCACCGTGGGCCTACGGGCTTACGCAATTCCGCGCCATCACGCACTACCTGGCGCTCTCGTTCTGGCCCGCGCCGCTCATCTTCGAATACGGCACATTCTGGGAAAAAGATCCCTCCGCGGTCGTGCCGTATGCGCTGCTCGTCGTCACGCTACTCGGTGCGACCGGCTGGGCGCTCGTGCGCCGGCCCGCGCTCGGATTTCTCGGCGCCTGGTTTTTCGTGATGCTCGCGCCGACGTCGCTCATCCCCGGCGTCACCCAGATGATCGTCGAACACCGGATGTATCTTTCGCTCGCGGCGGTGATCGTGCTCGTGGTCGTCACTCTGCCGCGCCGGTTCGGCCCGCGCAGTCTGCTCGTCCCCTTCGCCCTCGGCGTCCCGTTGCTCGCCGCGACAATTTCCCGAAACGCCGACTATCGCACCGAGCTCTCGCTCTGGGCCGACACCGCCGCGAAACGCCCTTCCAACGCCCTCGCCCACTGCAATCTCGCGATCGCACTCGTAAAAGCGGGCCGGCTCGACGAGGCCGTCGCGCCCTACGAGCAATCGCTCGCCCTCGCCGGCCGGGCCGCCAACACGCACTATAACTACGGCGTCCTCCTCGCGCGGCTCGGGCGCGAGGACGACGCGCTCGCGCACTACGAGCAGGCGCTGCTCGTGCAGCCCGAGTTCGCGTCCGCGCAAAGCAATCTGGGCACGCTGCTTTTTCTCCGCGGCCGCGCCGCCGATGCGATTCCGCCTCTCGAACACGCCCTCCGCCTGCGGCCCGACGACAGCGAGACGCATTGCACGCTCGCGAACGCGCTCGCGCAAACCGGCCGCGTTCCCGCCGCGCTCGCACACTACGCGCGCGCCCTCGCCCTCTCCCCCGCCAACCCCGAGCACCACTACAACTTCGCCAACACGCTCCTGCTGCTCGGCCGCACCAGCGAAGCGATCGCGCACTACGAAGCCGCGCTGCGCGCGCGGCCCGACGACGCCGACACGCATTTCAACCTCGGCCTCGCACTCGATCAATCCGGTCGCCCCGCCGACGCGATCGTCCAGCTCGAAACCGCCCTCCGTCTGCGCCCGAACGATCAGGCCGCGCGCGAAAATCTCGCCCGCCTGCGCGCCACGGGGCCGGCCGGCGCCCGCTGAAGCAATCCGGTGCGATCGGATCGGGCCGCGACGCTATCGTTCCAACTTGAAGTTCGGATCGACGGCAGGACGTTGATCGACGTTGGCGACTTTCCAACCCGTGCGATACATCCAATCCGCCATTTTCTTCAGCTTCGGATAATTGATATTTTCGGCACTGTCCTGCGGCGTGTGATAGTCGGCGTGCAGCAGGCTCGTATACATCACCGCGGGGATTCCCAGTCGCGCATACGGCAAGTGATCGCTTCTAAAATACCAGCCTTCCGCATGCGTGACTTCGTCCCAGGTCGCATCGAGGGTGAAGTGGGGACCTTCTCGGTTGGCCGCGAGCGCCAGCGCGACCAGCTCCGCTGAATTCCGGTGGGGCGGAGTTACCCCCAGCAAAGCGGCCTCGTCCGTGTCATTTCGCCCGATCATGTCACCGTTCAAAACTGCCACGATCTCCTGCAGCGGCACCGTCGGGTGCGCCGAAAAATATTTCGAGCCGAGCAGCCCGCGTTCTTCCGCGCCGTGGATCACAAACAAAACCGATCGTTTGCCCGGGCTCTGCACAAACGCCCGCGCACACGCGAGCACGGCTACATTCACGCTGCCGTTGTCGTCGGCGCCGTGATAAACCACATCGCCCTTGATCGGGTTTCGGATGCCGTGCGCATCGGTGTGTCCGCTGTAGAGCACATACTCCGACTCCAATTTGGCATCAGTTCCCGCGACCTTGCCGATCACATTGACCGAGGGGTAAGGAGATCGGGAAACAATGAGGTGGGCCTTAAGCGTCGCCTTACCGTCCTGCAGATCTTTCTTCGCGCTCGCGTGCAGCCAGATGACGGGCGCCGTCGCCGTGACGCTGGCATTGGCGCCGCCGTCGATATCATAGAGGCCCAGCTTGAAATTTTCCGTAGCATCGGCCCAGGCCCGCTCGCCCGCCTCATCGGCGATGAAAAGAATCGCCGCCGCTCCGCGGCGCAACAACGGCAGGCCATACTTCGTCAACATGCTCCGGCTGTAACGCCACGTCGGCAGGGAGATGTTCGGATTATATTCTTTCGCGTTGGCCTCGATGGCCACCACCCGGCCCGCCACCTCCGCCGCGCTGAGGTCGATTTCCGCCGCGTTGCCCAAATAAACAATCGGCGCGTTGAGCGACATATGGGCCAGTTGCGCCACCGCCGCCTCCTGCCACAGCGCCAACGGCGTGTCGTTGATGGCGATGCTCGAACGCTCGCTCAGTTGATTCCGCCACAGCGTAAAAAATTGGAAATACGTGCCATCGTCGCCCGCGGGCTTCAACCCAATCGCCCGGTATTTTTCCGCCGTCCACATGGCGGCCTTCAATTCATCCAACGTGCCCGCCGCGCGGCCGTTGAAATGGGAATCGGCCAGCGCATAGAGATCGTTTTTCAAATCCTCCTCCCGGATCGCACTCAACGCCGGTGGATTCTCCGCTTGTGCGAACACCGCCTTGGCCGCCAACAGCAGGGAACCCAGCAAATAGATTATTTTCATTTTTCGAGTCATTAAACGAACACGGGAAGCTCGGCCGGAGCCGCTCGAGAACGCTGCGGTCGTGATGGCTCTAAGCAAACCCCAACCGGCTGCGCCCATCGTCGCTTGCGCACCAGCCGGGTTTCACGCCGGGCACCCTGCCCCGCCCCTTTTCCCTTTTCACTTCACCGTCGCCCGCCACGCTTCCCTGCCGATGCGCGTCCTCGTAGCCTTCGACAAATTCAAGGACTCCCTCACGTCGCCGGCCGCGTGCGCGCTTACGGCTGACGCGCTCCGCGCCGCGCATCCCGACTGGCAGCTCGATCTCTGCCCGCTGACTGACGGCGGCGAAGGGTTCTGTGACATCCTCACGCGCGCCGCCAACGGTCGCATCGAAAAACTTTCCGTCACCGGTCCCCGCGGCAATCCGGTTGAAGCCACGCTCGGCTTCGTCCCACTCGAGAAAATCCCGCCCGCCGCCCGCGCGCTGCTGGCCATCGAAAATCCGCCGTCACCCCCCTCCCAGTCCACTGTCGCCGTGATCGAAATGGCGACCGCGTCCGGCCTCGCGCTCCTCGCCCCCGCGCAACGCGATCCCTGGCACGCCTCGACGCTCGGCACAGGTGAATTGCTCGGCGCCGCCGCGCAACCCGGCGTCGTCGCGATCCTCCTCGGTATCGGCGGCAGCGCCACCAGTGATCTCGGGCTCGGGGCGCTCGCCGCGCTCGGACTTGAATTCCGGAATGGCCGCAGCGAACGCGTGCATCCGCCCGTGCCCGCACGTTGGTCGGAAATCGCCCGGCTCGCCGGCCGCGTGCCGGAAAATTTCCCGCCGATGCGAATCGCGTGCGACGTCACCAATCCTCTCCTCGGCCCGCGCGGCGCCGCCGCGATCTATGGTCCGCAAAAAGGCCTGCGCGCCGCCGCGGTGGCGAATCTCGATCACGCCGCGGCGCGCCTTGCGCTCATGCTCTGCACGCACTGCGGCACATCCCACGCGCTCATGGACGCGCCCGGCGCCGGGGCCGCCGGCGGACTCGGCTTCGGTCTCATGGCCGCCGCCGGGGCGAGATTGCTCCCCGGTTTCGATCTTGTCTCCGCCTGGCTCGATCTCGAGCCGAAGCTGGCCGCCGCCGATCTCGTGATCACCGGTGAAGGCCGCTTCGACGAAAGCTCCCTCACCGGCAAAGGCCCCGGCGCGATCGCCGCGCGCGCGATCGCGCTCGGCAAACCGGTTCACGTTTTCGCCGGCGCCATCGCGGCGCCCCCGCAAAAAAATCTCGCGCTCCATGCCATCACCCCGCCCGGGGTGCCGCTCTCCCAGGCCCTGCGCGACGCTTCCGTCAATCTCCCGGCCGCCGTCCGCCGCGCATTTTAGGTATCCAGCGCCGGTGCATTCCTCCGCGGGTTTGTAACGTAATACGTTACATCGCGCCCGGCTCTCTGTGACCAGGGGCGATACACTATGAAATATCGTCCTCGCTATCAGGCTCCCGCCTACCACGTGCCCGGGCAATTTCACCTGCCCGCGGAGCTCGCCACTGCCCTCGCCGAATCCGCCATAAAATCACTCCGGGCCGCCGCCCGGCTGGCGCTGGCCTCGCCCCCCGCGTCCCGCGGAGCGACGCTCAAACCCGGCGGTGCCACGCCACTCTGGAACGAACTGGCCGCGGCAGTTCAAGCGCAACTCGTCCGTCGCGGTGAGAAAGCCAATCTCGCCCGGGTGCTGGGCCTGCCGCGGCAGCGCATCCAGGATTTGCTGCGCACCCGGAAACATCTGCCCGATGCGGAACGCACCCTTTTGCTGCTGGTGTGGCTGCAAACCCGACGGGCCGGGCGCGATCTCGCCTGAAGCCGAATGTAACGTAATACGTTACAAACAGGCTCGCGCCACGCCGGTGGAAAACGACTCGACCGGGCCGCGCGGAGTGGCCCAAGCTGCGGGCTTCATGGCTGGAGCCTCCCGAGTATTTTTGCTGCGCATGTTGTTTCCGCTGCTGGCGTCACTGCTGGCACTCGCGGGCTGTTCGTCGGCGAAGGCGCCGGCCGCCAAGACCCCGCCGCTGTTCGTCCCGCCGATCGCGACCCTGCCCGCGCCGCCCAAGGAAAATCTGCCGCCCGTGATGCTCGGCATCGACGTCCTCGAGGCGGAAGGTTTCGCCGCCGTGAAGGGCAAGCGCCTCGGCCTCCTCACGCATCCCGCCGGCGTGAATCGCCGCGGCCTCAGCACGATCGATGTGTTGCGCCGCGCGCCCGGGGTCCAACTCGTCGCCCTGTTCGCGGTCGAGCACGGCCTCTACGGCGATCTGCCCGCGGAAAAGCCCTTCCCCGACAAAATCGATCTGCGCACGGGGCTGATGGTTTATTCCCTCTACAAAGGAAATCTCGTGCGCGCCACCCCCGCGCAGCTCAAGGGCATCGACGCCCTCGTGATCGATCTGCAGGACATCGGCACGCGCAGCTACACGTTCAGCAGCGCGATGAAAGTCGCGATGGAGGCATGCTTCGAGGCCGGCAAGGAAGTCATCGTCCTCGATCGGCCCAATCCGCTCGGCGGACTCAAGGTCGACGGACCGCTGCTCGACGCCAACCGGATGAGCGATGTCGGCAAGTTCCGCGTGCCCTATGTGCACGGCCTCACGATCGGCGAACTCGCGCTGATGGTGCGCAACGAGCTGCCCCCGGGCGGCCTGGCGATCACTGAGGCGGCGCGCGCCAAGGGCAAACTCACCGTCATCCCGATGCGCGGTTGGACGCGCGCGATGTTGTGGCCCGACACCGGGCTGCCGTTCATCGGCACCTCGGGCCTCGTGCTCGATTTCGCCGCGTGCGAGGGCTACCCAATGACCGGGCTCGGTTGCATGCTCAACGGCTTCCGCCACGGCGTCGGCGATCAGCATCCGTTCCGCGGCGTCTCGCACCAGACGATCAAATCCGAGGTGATCGAAAAGGAACTGCGCGTGCTGCCGCTCTCCGGGATTCAGTTTCGCCGCATCACGGTGCCCAACGCGAAGACCGGCCAACCGGGCAGCGGTCTCTTCATCGACATCACCGACTACGAGGCGTGGGCGCCCACCGAGCTGAATTTCTGGCTGATGAAACTCGCGTGCAAGCTGGAGCCGAGAAATCCGTTCATCGCCGCGACGGACGCGCAGCGCAAAACCTTCCTCGTGCACATGGGCTCGCAGGCGTTTCTCAACGATCTCCTCACCAAAGGCCGCAACGTGGACGTCGCGGCCTGGCTCAAACCCTGGCGCGAACAGGACAGAATCTACCAGGAGCAGAGCAAAAAATTCTGGCTGTATCGCTGAGCGCCCCGCCCACGCCGGGCCGGCTGATCTAATATCTAATAATTCGTTGCCCACGCGGCCGAATTATTAAATCTCCCGCGGTGCCCCGCCCCAAGAAGATCTCCCAGACCCAGCTCGCGCGCGAGCTCGGCATCTCCCAAGCCCTCGTCTCCCTCACGCTCAACGGCCGCAAACAGGGCATCAACACCGAGACCTACGACCGCATCTGGGCGCACGCGGTCAAGCGCGGCTACCGGCCGAAAGGCATGCACCTCGCCGCGTCGCCCGCCGCGAAACCACGCCAGGTCGGCATCATCCTCCGGGCGCCGCTCCGCCTCAACACGCCCTCGATTTATTTCGGCCACGTGCAGCACGGCCTGCACACCGCGCTCGAGGTGCGCGACGTCCGCGCGATTTTCATCGGCGCGGAAGATCAACTCGACGCTGGGAAACTGCGCCGGGCCTTCGTCAACGGCCATGACTTCCACGGCATCGTCCTGATCGGCGAGGTCGCGCGGCCGTTCCTCGATCGCCTGCGGAAAATCGGCCTGCCGATCGTCGCGGTCTCGGCGCGTTACCCGGGACTGTGTCATTCCGTGCTCGGCAACGAGCCGCAAGCCCTCGAGTCGCTCGTCCAGCATCTCGTCGAACTCGGCCACCGGCGCATCGGCTGGATCGGGGGCAACATCGGGCTGGGCCGCCACGAAGCCCGGTTCCAAGCGTTGCAAGCCGCACTCGCGCGCGCCGGTCTGGAACTCGACCCGCGCTACTGCATCAAACGCCAGGAAGCCGATCGCGCGGAGGGCGTCGAGGCCGCGCACGAAGTGTTGAAGGACGCCCAGCGCGCCGATTTTCCCACGACCTTTGTCTGCTACAATACGTCGATGGCCGACGGCATGTTGAAGGCGCTCCTGCGCGAGGGCTGGCGCGTGCCGCGGGAACTCAGCATCGCCAGCGCCGACGTCTCGCCCATCGCCACCGAGGGCACGCCGCGTATCACTGCGGCCGGCTCCAATCCCCAGAAACTCGGCGAGGCCGCCGCGCGCCTCGTCGTCGACGGCACGGCCGCCGACGATGGCTTCACCGATCTCATGCTGCCCGCCCAGCTCTTCGTCGGCGATACGACGGGCCCGGCGCGCAAAGAAAAGCCAGCGATCAAAGACTGACGTCGCGCGGCGGGAAATCCTCGCGCTCGAAAATGTTCGCGCCGTGTTCCGGCCCCCCTCGCCGGTTTTCCCTTTTGCCACCGGTCTCGTCTCCCGCCCTTCGTCCTTCACCCCACCCCGTCTTTCCGCTTGGCATCTGATAATTATTAGGCTCGTCTCTTTCTCCCGCCCCGCCCCATGACCCCCTACGACTACGCCGTCCTGGTCTTTTATTTCGGGTTCATGCTGACGATCAGCTGGGTGTTCCGGCGGTTCGTGACCAACGTCAGCGACTATTTCCGGGGCGGCGGCAAGGCCCTCTGGTGGATGGTCGGCGGCTCGGCGTTCATGATGTCGTTCAGCGCGTGGACGCTCACCGCCGCCGCGAGCCAGGCCTACGGCCGCGGCTGGCCCATCATCGCAATCTACGTGGCGAACTCGCTCGGCTTCCTCCTCAACGCGCTCTACATGGCACCGAAATTCCGGCAGATGCGCGTCGTCACGGGCATCGAGGCCGTGCGGCTGCGTTTCTCGAAGGCCAATGAACAGGTCTTCACCTGGCTGCAGCTCCCGCTCGGCACGCTGCAATCCACGCTGCACCTCAACGCCGTCGCGGTGTTTTTCTCGGCCGTCTTCGGCCTCGATCTTTCACTCACAATGATCGCGCTCGGCGTGCTCGTGCTCACGATCGCGCTGCTCGGCGGCAGTTGGGCGGTAATCGCGGGCGACTTCATTCAGATGCTCATCCTGATGCCGGTGTGCCTCACGATCACCGTGCTCGCGATCGCGCGGCTCGGGGGCTTGGGCGGTTTCGCCGCGGCGCTCCCGGCCGGCCATCTCGATTTCGGCGCGCTCTTCAGCAAGGATTTCCTCGCGCTGTGGTGCGTCGCGATGCTGCTCAAGCAGGTGATCAGCACGAACAACCTCCTCGACGCGAACCGCTACCTCAGCGTGAAGGACAGCCGCCACGCCCGCTGGGCCGGCTTTCTCGGCAGCGGCCTCTATCTCCTCGGCATCGTGATCTGGTTCGTGCCGCCGATGGCCGCACGCGCGTTGTTCCCCGATTTGCATGCGCAGTTTCCCAATCTCGAGCACCCGGAGGAAGCCGCCTTCATCGCGATCGCGCGAGCCGTCGCGCCCATTGGCATGATGGGACTGCTCGTGAGCGGGATTTTTGCCGCGACGATGTCAGCGATGGACGCCGGCCTCAACAAGAGCGCGGGCATCTTCATCAAGAATTTTTATCAGCCGGTCGTGAAGCCCGGCGCCGCCGACAAGCACCTGCTCAAGGCCGGCAAGATCGTCACGCTCGTCCTCGGCATCATCATTATCTGCGTCGCGCTGCGTCTGAGCCATCTGAAGCAGCTCGGACTGTTCCTGCTGATGCAGCGCGTGAGCATCCTGATCGGCGTCCCGATCACTGTGCCCCTCGTGCTGGCATTGGTCGTCCGCCGCACGCCGCCGTGGTCGGGCTGGAGCACCGTGCTGGTCGGCTTCATGGGCTCGCTGCTCATCGATCTTTATCTGCCGCCGGGCTGGGCAGCGCAGACGTTCGCGCACGGCCGCGTGCTGACCGCGGAAACCCAGGAATACTGGCGCCAAGGCATCCAGCTCCTCGGCAACGTGGCGCTCGGCACGGGCTGGTTTTTGTTCACCACGCTTTTCTGGAAAAACACGCCTGAGGCCAAACGCGCCGACATCGAGAAATTCCTCGTCCGCCTCGACACGCCGATCGACTTCGCCGCCGAGGAAGGCGCGCACAACGCCAACGACGCGCGCCAGTCTGCCGCCGTCGGCTGGCTGTGTGTCGCCTACGGTTCGTTCGTCATTCTCCTTTCACTCATTCCCGGCAACACGCTCACCGGCCGCTGCGCGTTTCTCGGCTGCGGCGGGCTCGTCGCCGGCATCGGCACCCTGCTGATCATCACCGGCCGGCGCACCGCCGCTCGCGCCGCGCAATTGGCGGCGAGTTCGTCATGAGCGTGCGCGGAAAAATCCTGCTGCTGCCGCCGACCCGCGTGTGGCGGACTTATCCCGGCGGTCGCACGCTCGACACGCTCGCTGGCGCCGCCGCGCCGGCCGACACGCATCTGTCCGAGGATTGGATCGCATCCACCACACGGGCGGTGAACCGTGGCCGCGAACATCTCACCGAGGGCCTCTCCCGGGTGTGCATCGGCCACGACGCCACCCCCCACGATTTCGCCGCGCTGCTCGCGAGCGATCCGGAATATTTCCTCGGCGCCCCGCACGCGAAAAAATACGGAGCGTCGCCGCACCTGCTCGTGAAATTTTTGGACAGCGGCACCCGGCTGCATTTCCAGGTTCATCCCACGCGCGAGTTCGCCCAAAAATTTTTCGCCTCGCCCAGCGGCAAAACCGAGGCCTACCACGTGCTCGCCGTCCGCGACGGCGGGCCGGGCGCTCCGTCGCGCGGCCAGTCCGAAGCCACCGGCTATATCTACGTCGGCTTCCAACGCCCGCCCTCGCGCGCTGCGCTGCGCCGGATGATCGAGGCGCAGGACATCGCCGGGCTCGAAGCGTGCTTCGACAAGATTCCCGTTTGCCCCGGCGACACGTTCATCATCCCGGGCGGCACGCCGCACGCGCTCGGCGCGGGCGTGTTCATGGTCGAGATCCAGGAGCCCAGCGATCTGGTGGTGCGCTTCGAGTTCGAGCGGGCGGGTTATGTGCTGCCCGAGTCGGCGCGCTTCATGGAGCGCGGACTCGATTTCTGCCTCGACGTTTTCAACCTCGCCCCGCTCACCGCCGCCGATCTCGAGGCCCGCGTGCGCTGCCGTCCGAGACGCCTGCGCGAACTCGGCCCCGGCTCCTGGCAGGACGAATTGATCGGCGCGGCCCAAACCGACCGGTTTCGCGTGACCAAGACGCACCTCGCCGGCCCAGTGGTTAAGGATGAAACCACCTGCGCCATCGCCATCGTCACCGCCGGGAACGTGACTGTAGAAACCGGCGGCGAAACGCACCGGCTCAATCCCTACGACAAAGTCTTCCTTCCAGCCGGGCTCGGCCGCGCGACGTTCACTCCCACGCCCACCGCCGAAATTCTCGAGTGCCACCCGCCCGCCGCTTGATCCACCGCCTGCTTCCGCGCGCCACCTCCGATGCCTCATCCCGCCTCCCTCCTCGCTGTCCTCACGCCGACGGAAGTCCGCGAATTTTTTCCCGAGCCGCTGCTCGGCCAGGTGCGCGCGCTCGCCCCGGAGTTTCGGCTCATCGATCCGCTCACAATCAACGAGACGGCTTTCCTCCGTGAGCTGGCCGCGATCAATCCGGAGGTGCTGCTCGGCTGCTGGAAAACACCGCTCCTGCCCGCCGCGCTGCCGCCGCGCCTGCGCTACGTCTGCTATATCACCGGCTCGGTAAAACGGCTCGTCACGCGCCCCCACCTCGAGCGCGGCCTCCTCGTCACGAACTGGGGCGGCTCGATCAGCCGCACCGTCGCGGAGTGCGCGCTCTTCCACATGATCGCCTGCCTGCGCAACGCCTCGCACTGGGCCGTCGCGATGCACCAGCCCGGCGTCGCCGCGTGGAAAAACGGCTTGTCCGACGCACGCTCGCTCTTTGGCCGCAGCGTCGGCATCCACGGCTTCGGTCCGGTCGCACGCGAACTCATCGCGCTGCTCAAGCCGTGGGGCTGCCCCATCACGGTCTTCGCCCCCGACGCCACCGCCGATCTCGCGCGGGCACACGGCGTCGAGCGCGCGGCGTCGCTCGAGACGCTCTTCGCCGAAAACCAAATCATCGTCGAACTCGCGCCGCTCATTCCCGCCACCACCGGCATCATCGACGAGAAAATGCTCCGCCTCATCCGGCCCGGCGGCGTGTTCGTCAACGTCGGCCGCGGCGCCGTCGTCGACGAGACCGCGTTGCTCACGGTCGCGCGCGAGGGGAAAATCGCGATCGGCCTCGACGTCTACACGGAGGAGCCGCTTCCGGCCGCCAGCGGCTTCCGCGGACTGCCGAATGTCAGCCTCACGCCGCACATCGCCGGCCCGACGATCGATCGCTATGCTGACGCTGGCGCTTTCGCCGTGAAAAATCTCCGGGCATATTCCGAGGACCGCCCCCTTGAGGCCGTCATCACACCCGACGTCTACGACTTCTCGACCTGACCTTTGTCATCGCGAGCCCGCTGTCGGCGCCCGCGGCCATCCATCCAGTCTCATGCCCGTCCCCGAAACTTACCGCCACTGGCAGCTCGCGGCGAAAAATCTGCTCACGCCGCTCGCGGCGCTCATGCGTCCCGGTGCCGCGGACCTCCCCCTCGCCGGCCCCGCCAGCGATCACGACGCGCAGGCGGACCGGCTTGAGAGTTTCGCGCGTCCCCTGACGCTCGCGGCATTTTTCCTGCAAAGCGAACCGCACCCCGACGACGCCGTGTTCCGTGAAAAAATCGCCGCGTGGTTCCGCGCCGGCCTCGTCGCCGGCAGCGATCCGAAATCGCCGCAGTATTGGGGCCCCGATGCCAGTTATCACCAGCACCACGTCGAGATGGGCCTCATGTCGATCGCGCTGCAGATCGCCGCGCACGAGGTGTGGACGCCACTCACCACCGCGCAAAAAGATCAGGTGGCGCGCTGGTTCGCGACGTGCCGCGGTGGTGGCATCGTCAACAACAACCACCTCTTCATGTCGGTCCACATTCTCGAGTTTCTCGGGAAGCACGGCTACGCCCACCGCACCGATCGCGCCGTCATCACGACGCACCTGAATCAACTCGAGACGATGCACCGCGGCGGCGGCTGGTTCGAAGACGGCATCAACCAGGCCTACGATCACTACAACGCCTACGCGTTTCATTTCTACGGTCTCTGGTGGGCGCGGCTTCACGGCGCGAGCGATGCCGCTCGCGCGACCCGCTGGCGCGACTGGGGGAAGCTTTTCGTCCGCGACTACCAACATTTCTTCGCCGCGAGCGGCGAGCACTCCGCCTTCGGTCGCTCGATCTGCTACCGCTTCAACTGTCTGAATGTGTTCGGCCTCGCGCTCGCGGAGAACGCCACTGAGCTGGCGCCCGGCATGTTGCGCCGGCTCTGCACGCGCAACCTCGACTTCTTCCTGTCGCGCCCCATCACGCAGGAGCAGGGCTGCCTCAACGCCGGCTTCACCGATCGCTTCGACAAGATCATCGAGCCCTACTCGTGCGCCGCGTCGCCGTATTGGGCCGCGAAAGGATTTTCGCCGCTGCTGCTGCCGTCGTCGCACGCGTTTTGGAACGCGCCGGAAGAACCGTTGCCCGCGGAAAAGCCCGGCGGTTTCGTGCACGTGATGCGCGCCCCCGGTCTAATCACGCGCAGCATGCCGGGCGGCGAAATCGAAATCCTCAACGGCGGCTCGATGGTCGGCAACACCCAGCTCCGTTACGGCGCGTGGAAATGGAGCAAGCTGAGCTACCGCACGAGCGTCCACTTCACTTACGCGTTTCCCGAGATCACCCATTTTTCCTGCGACAGCGCCCTCATCGCCCAGGTCGACGACGGCCGGCTCTTCGGCCGCCACTCCACCGTCGCGGTCGAGATGGATGAGACGCACCTCGGCTACAGCTACAATGTCGGCTCGAAAGTCGGCCAGGCGAATACCGGCGTCGAGACGTTTATCTTCTGGCGCGCCGGCTGGCTCCTTCAAGTCCACCTCGTCGATCCGCGCCAGCCGGTCGTGCTGCGCGTCGGCGGCTTCGCGCTGCCGCTCACCGAGCCGCACGTCCTCCGCGCCGATCCGGGACCGGTGCTCTCCGCGTTTTCCTCAGATCATCAGCGCGGCACGGTGCTGCAGCCGCTGCGCGGTTTCACCGCGCAGGAATGGGACACCCGGCTCGACGACACCACCGAGCGTCGCCATGTCGCCGCGCCGTATCACGCGACCCCCATCGCGAAGTCCGCGCGCGTCGATACGACCGTCACCCTCGCCGCACTCGTTTGGGCCGGCGCCGATCAAAGCGAATCCTCGCCGTGGAAAATCACGTCGGGCTCCGTCGGCGCCTGGAAACTCACGCACGCCAAACTTGGCCGCTGGGAGATCTCGCACTGGTCGCTCCCCGCCCTTCCTTCCGCATGAACGCCTCGATCCAATGTAACGTATTACGTTACATCGCCGCGGTGCCGCCCAGGGGAGTTTGTAACGTAATACGTTACATTGTGGGTGCCTTACTTGCGGCGTGGTTGTCTTCGTCCACAGCGGTTGCAAAGGACAAGGCACCGCCCGGCTTCTACGCCAATTACACCGGCTTCGCGATCGCCGCCGCGCCCGTGCTGCCCGCGCGTGAGACTCATCCTTCGCTGTGGTTCAAGACGGCGGATATTCCCGCACTGAAAAACAAACTCGCCGCCAATGACTTCGCGCGCGCGCGCTGGGCGGCCATCCTGAAGCTCGCCGACCTCACGGCTGCACTGCCCGACGCACCCGCCGCCACTGACAAAGTCGAAACCATCCACAAATACTACGGCGCCGTGTCGATCGCCGCCCGCGCCCATGCGCTCGTCTCGCTCTTCACGGACGACGCGGCCGGCCGCACCGCGCATCGCGCCCGCGCGATCGAACTCCTGCTCCGCGCCTATGACGGCCCAATCTTCCAGCTCGATTCGAAAGTCCAAGGCAGCGCGGTGGACGAAATCTACCGCGGCTCATGGCTGCAGAACTACGCGCACGCCTACGATTGCATCCAGTCCACGCTCGACCGCGACCTCGACGATAAAATCCGCGTGCGCCTCGTGCTCGAAGCCGAATGCGTTTACGAAAACCTCTACGCCTGGACGCCCGACAGTCCCCACAATCATCTTTCAAAACCGGCGTGGGGCCTCGGCTCGATGGCGCTCGCGCTGCCGACGCATCCGCACGCGAAAGCGTGGCTCGCGCGCGCCATCGAGGCGGGCAACAAAAACACCCGCTACTTTTTCAGCGGCGACGGCATTTACCGCGAGGGCAGCCACTATCTGATGTTCTCGCTCACGAACTTTCTGCCGTTTCTCTATCACTATCGCAACGTGTCCGGCGTCGACGCGTTTCCCGCGTTTCAACCCGCGTTCGAAAACATGATCGAGGCACGCAACAGCCACGGCTGGCTCCCGAACATTGAGGACTCCTACATCCGCCCCACGCCGACCCACCTCGCCGCGGCCGCGTATCGCACCGCCCGCACCCGTCTTCACTCGTCCGCACCGCTCGCCGAGATTCTCGCGTGGAGCTACGCCACCTGCGATCTGGCGCCGTTTGAAAAGGAGCGCACCGACAGCGGCCTCAACTACACCGGCGCGAGCTGGGACTACCCGCTCGAGCTGGACGAGCTGCTCACGCACGACGCGTCGATTCACGCGACCGCGCCCGATGCCGCGCCGACGATTTTCCTCGCGGGCGGCCAGTCGTATTTCCGCGACAGTTGGACGAAGCGCGCCGCCGGTCAGCGCTACTTGTTGTTTCACGGCGTCGCGATCGCCGACAATCACAACCACGACGATCAGTTGAGTTTTCTCCTCGAGGCCGAGGGCCAGATGATGTGCTCCGACGCCGGCTACTCGCGCGGCACCTACACCGGCGAAGAACGCACCAAGTGGTATAACACCGCGCCCGCGCACAATACGCTCACCTTCGATGGCCAACCCGCCGTCGACGCCGCGCCGAGCGCCACGCCGCCCTCGCTCTTCCACACCGCCGGGCTCGGCCTCGTCGGCGAGGAGAAGGAGGCGTTCTTCGGCAAAGACGCGACGACCACCTGGCGCCGCGCCCTCTTCTGGATCGCCGGCGACTATTATATTGTGGTGGATCGCGTGCAGGCGCCACAGCCCGGAAAAATCGCCGCCTACCTTCACGGCGGCCGCGGCACGCTCGCGACCGACGGCGCCCGCCGCACGTGGAATTACTCCGCCGATCGCTATGGCCCGGCGGCGCAATTGCACAGTTGGATCGCCGCGCCCGGCGCGACTGTCACCGAGAAAAAAGGCGAGCTCACTTACATCAAGGGCGACTTCGCCGAGTTTCCTTATCTCGAAGTCAACGCCACCGCCGGCACCTGCGCGTGGCTCACCCTGCTCCAGCCGGCCCACGCCGGCGACACCACCGCCTTTACCGCCGAGGACCGCAGCACCGCCGCCTTCGCGGCGCTCGCGATTAGCGCGGCCGATCATCACTGTCTCGTCGCAGCACAAAGCAAATCCGGCACGCGCCTGAAACTTGACGACGTCGAGACCGACGCCGCCTTCGTGCTCGTCCGCCGCGATTTGACCGGCCGCGTGCTCGCGTTTTCCGTGCTCGATGGCACTTCGCTTTCCGTGAGTGGTCGTGAGATCTGGCGCGCCACCCAGCCACAGAGCGCCGCCCGCACTCTCTCCCCATGACCCACTCGCCCGGCGCGATCTTCCAAAAATTCTCTCTCGCCCTCGTTTTCGCGCTGGTTGCCGGCGCGCCGCTCGCGACCCGGGCGCAGGGCCAGCTCGCCACGCCCGAGCAACTGGCGGCGTTGCTCAAGCGCTATCCTGACGCGGATGCCAACCAAGACGGCGTGCTCACCGCCGAGGAAGCGCTCGCTTACGCGGCGAAGGCTCGCGCCCAGCGGCCCGCCTCCAATTCGCGCGCCGCCGTCGCGCCGGCGCCCACGCTTGCGGACGTGTCCTACGGTCCGTTTCCGCGCAACGTCCTCGATTTCTGGCGCGCCGCCGCGGAAACACCGACGCCGGTCGTCGTCTACATTCACGGCGGCGGCTTCCTGACCGACGACAAATCGAGAGCGCGCAATGAGCGGCTCGTGCAGCAATGCCTCGACGCCGGCGTGTCCTTTGCGGCGATCAACTACCGCTACCTCGCGCCCGGCACGCCGCTCCAGGACGTGTTGCACGATTGCGCGCGGGCCGTGCAGTTCATCCGCGCGAAAGCCGCGGAGTGGCATGTCGACAAAACCCGCCTCGCTTCCTACGGCGTTTCCGCCGGCGCCGGGGCGTCGCTGTGGCTCGCGTTTCACGACGACATGGCCGACCCCAAAAGCGCCGATCCCGTGCTGCGCGAATCCACCCGGCTCGTCTGCGCCGGTGCGATTTCACCCCAGGCGACCTACAACTGGAGCCGCTGGCCTGATCTCCTCGGCGAAGAAAATCTGCGGCGCTTCGCCGGCCCCTACAATTTCGCGCTGCTCTACGGCCTCGCCGCGAGCGAAGAGCACAGCGCGCTCGCGGGAAAAATTGCCGCCGACTGCGACATGCTCGCGCTCGCCTCGCAGGACGATCCGCCCGTCTTCATCAGTTCGTCCCTGCCGGATCTCTCGCTGACCAACTCGAATCAATTCCTCCATCATCCGAAACATGGCAAGGCCCTCTACGATCGCTGCCGCGAAGTCGGCGTGAAGGTGGTCGCGAGCATTCCGGCGTTCGCCATCGCGCCCGAAAAAGACGGTCCCGCGACGTGGCATGACCTTTTGTTTCAGGCTTTGAAAGTGCAGTAGCAGCGGGTGGGGCCGGTTCTCCGAGCCGGCCTGAGGTCCAGCCAGCAAATCGCCCGTGAACCCAGCCCGGCTCTGCCACCTTCACCACCACGCGCGTTCGCCCGCCACCCGCAGCGCCTCGTCCAGCGAGCGCAGATAAGGGTGCCAGAGCTTTTCCCACTCGAGACTGACCGGGCCGGCAAATCCATCGGCCCGCAGCGCCCCGAGCACGGCCGCGATCGGAAATTCGCCGTCCCCCGGCAGCGTATACGTGAACGGATGCCGCGCACTCGGCACGGCGATGCTGTCCTTCACGTGCACGTGCACCACGCTCGCGCGAATCGCGCGCCACGTCGCGACGGGATCCGCGCCGCCCTTTCTCCACGTGTGATGCGCGTCCCACAATATCGCCCTGCCCGGCGCCGCCGCGAGGAAACGTCCAATCGCCGCCGCCGTGAACAGCGAGTCGTGCGTTTCGATCATCACGTCGCACGTCCAGCCGCGCGCGGCGCGCAGTTCGCGCCACCACCGCAACGTCTCGCGCGCCGCGGTGAGACCAGTGGTGTCGGCGTTTCTGCCGTCGAACACCCGCAGCCAGCGCACACCGAGCGCCTCCGCCCAGGGGCCAAACGCGGCCAATTGATCGCGTTCCGCGGCGGTGGCGTCGGCGAGATGCATCGAGGCGTTGAGCGCCACCACGCGCACGCCGCACGCGCGCACGTGGGCGCCCAGTTTTTCCGGCGTGCCGAATTTCTCCGCGAAATACGCGGCCAGTTCCACCGTGCCGCCGAGCGATCGCAGTTCCACGGCACCGAGGCGATGCTTCGCCGCGAGCGCGAGCGTCTCGTCGAGCGAGAGGTCGGGACAGCCCAGACTCGAGTAACAGCGCCGCATGGGGGAAGTTAGAACCACGGATGCACTCGGATAAACACGGATATTCCAAACTGCTCGATTTTTATCCGGGTTCATCCGGGTCCATCCGCGGTTAAAAGTCTTTGCTCTTGCCCGCTGGGCGCTGTCCGGCGAAACCATCTGACCGCCCCGCTCACCCCCCTCCCCTTTATGCCCCGTCCCGTCACCCTGTTCACCGGCCAATGGGCCGATCTCCCGCTCGAAAAACTCGCCCCGCTCGTCAAGTCGATGGGCTACGATGGCGTCGAACTCGCCTGCTGGGGCGATCACTTCGATGTCGAGGCCGCCGTCAGCTCGAAAAAATACGTCCACGACAAATGGTCACTGCTCCGCGCGCACGGCCTGACGTGCCACGCGATCTCAAACCATCTCGTCGGCCAGGCGATCTGCGACAACATCGACGAACGTCACAAAGCGATCGTCCCGGCAGCCGTGTGGGGCAACGGTGACCCCGAGGGTGTGCGCAAGCGCGCCGCCAAAAACATGATCACTGCCGCGAAGGCCGCGCGGATTTTCTTCGACGCCAAGCCCGGTCGCGGGGCCCACGATGAATTTCCCGCCGTCGTCAACGGCTTCACCGGCTCTTCCATCTGGCATTCGATCTACGCTTTTCCACCAACCCCGCAGGCTTACTGGGACGCGGGCTTCGCCGATTTCGCCAAGCGCTTCGGCCCGATCCTCGAGGCCTTCGACAAGGCCAACGTCAACTTCGGCCTGGAGGTGCATCCGTCGGAAATCGCGTTCGACATCGCGAGCGCCCAGCAGGCGATCGATGCAGTGAAGGGTCACAAGCGTTTTGGTTTCAACTACGATCCCTCGCACTTCGGCTACCAGGGCGTCGACTACGTGAAGTTCATCCGCACGTTCGGCAGCCGCATTTTCCACGTCCACATGAAGGACGCCTGGTGGGGCCACGGCGACGGCACGGTCGGCGTCTTCGGCGGCCACGTGGGCTTCGGCGACCCGCGCCGGTTCTGGGATTTCCGGTCGCTCGGTCACGGCGACACCAAGTTTGAGGACATCATCGTCGCGCTGAACGACGTCGGCTACAAGGGCCCGCTCTCCGTCGAGTGGGAAGACAGCCGTATGGACCGCGTCCACGGTGCCACGGAAGCCGCGAGCTTCGTCCGCAAGATCGACTTCCCCTCCAGCGCGATCGCGTTCGACGCGCAGTTCGACAAAAAGAATCAGTAACCATCCGATCCGCCCGCGAATCACGCGAATGGACGCGAATGCAGCCCAATCATTCGCGTCCATTCGCGTGATTCGCGGGCAAATTTTTTCCCTATGAACCGTAAACTTCGTTTTGGTATGATTGGCGGCGGACGCGGTGCGTTCATTGGCGCAGTGCATCGCATTGCGGCGCAGATGGACGGCAAGGCCGAGCTCGTCGCGGGCGCGTTCTCGTCCGACGCCGAGCGCTCGCGCGCCTCCGGCGCGGACCTCTTCATCGACCCGGCGCGGACGTATGGCAGCTACGAGGAGATGGCGCGGGCCGAGTCGGGTGCACCCGCGGATTCGCGGCTCGACTTCGTGGTCATCGTCACGCCGAACCACCAGCACTTTCCGCCGGCAAAGCTGTTTCTCGAGTCGGGCTTCAACGTCGTGTGCGACAAGCCGGTCACGTTCAATCTCGCCGAGGCGAAGGCGCTGAAGAAAATCGTGGCAAAGACGAAGAAAGTTTTCGCGCTTACGCACAACTACACCGGCAACGTGATGGTGAAGCAGGCGCGCGACATGATTCGCGCCGGCGAACTCGGCGACATCCGCAAGGTGGTCGTCGAATATCCGCAGGGTTGGCTCTCGACCGATCTCGAGGCGAGCGGCCAGAAGCAGGCCGCGTGGCGCACCGATCCCAAGCGCAGCGGCGCCGCTGGTTGCATCGGCGACATCGGCACGCATGCCGAGAATCTCGCGCACTACGTGACCGGCCTCGCCATCGATTCGCTCTGCGCCGACCTCACGACGTTCGTGAAGGGCCGCAAGCTCGATGACGACGGCAACATCCTCGTCCGCTTCAAGGGCGGCGCGAAAGGCGTGCTGCACGCCTCGCAGATTTCGGTCGGCGACGAAAACAATCTCAACCTCCGCGTCTACGGCACCAAGGCCGCGATCGAGTGGTATCAGGAGCATCCGAATGAGCTCTCGGTGAAGTTTCCCGACAAACCGAAGCAGACCTGGCGCCGTGGCAACGGTTACGTCGGCGCGCGCGCCGCTGGTTTCACGCGGATTCCCGCCGGCCACCCCGAGGGCTACCTCGAGGCCTTCGGCAATATTTACCGCGAAGCCTTCCGCGCGATCGCCGCGGAAGTCACCGGGCAGCCGCCGCCGAAAGATTTGGATTTCCCGACGATCGACGACGGCATCGAGGGCATGGCTTTCATCGAGACGGCCGTGAAAAGCTCGCGGCGCGGCGCGAAGTGGGTGAAGTTCCCGCCGCTCTAAATTCCGCGCTCCGGCTCCTGCGGCGCGTGACGCCCCGGGCGCCACGCGTTTTTTTGCCCGTCCTCCCGCTTCCTCTTCTCTCGTGAAATCCTCGCTCCGCTTCCTCGCTCTCCCTGCCGCCCTGCTCACGCCCCTGCTGCTCTCCACCGGTTGCGTTTTCATGGGCCCCAACAGCATCAAGGCCACGCGCCCCGCCTATAACATGGCCGTGCAGCAAACCAACGACCAGGAACTTCTCCTCAACCTCGTCCGCAGCCGCTACCGCGACACCCTGTATTTCACCAGCGTCGAGCGCATCGCCGCCACCCAGGAGTTCAATGAGAGCATCGGCGCCTCCGCCGGCGTCACCGCCACGCAAAACGGTTTCTCCATCCCGCCCGTCACGTCGACCATCGTCCGCGCGTTCACGAAACCGTTTACCCTTGGCCCCGCTTCCATCGCGGTAAACGAGAAGCCCACGATCTTTTACGCACCGCTCGAGGGCGAAAAATTCGTGCGCCAGATGATGACGCCGATGAATCCCGACCTCCTCCTCCTCCTCGTGAAATCCGGCTGGTCGCTCGAGCGCGTCTTCACGGTCGGCGTGCTGGAAATGAACGGCCTCAAAAACGCCCCCACCGCCTCCGGCCCCACGCCGTCCCGCGAGCCCGAGTTTCGCGACTTCCGCGAAGCCGTGAAACTCCTCCGCGTCCTCCAGCGCGAGCAGCTCCTGGATCTCAACAAAGCCCCCGGCGCCGAAGGTCTCGAACTCCGCTTCACCCGCGACTCCGCCACCCGCGTGGAAACCGTCCGCCTCAAGGCCCTCCTCGGCCTCGCGCCGGAGAAGGATCGCTTCCGCATCATCCCCGGCAGCGAAGCCCCCAACCGCGAGACCATCGCGCTCTCGACCCGCCCCGTGCTCTCCGCGCTCACCTTCCTCTCCCAGGGCGTCGAGCCCCCGGCCCTCCACTACACCCAAGGTAAGATCCGCCCGACCGAGCGCGCCGACGGCTCCCCCTTCGACTGGCAGGAACTCCTCGGCGACATCTTCCGCGTCCGGTCCTCGGACAAAGCCCCCGCCGACGCCAGCGTCGCGATCCCCTACCGCGGCACCTGGTTCTACATCGCGGACAACGACCTCGACACCAAATCCACCTTCGTCCTCCTCACGCAGCTCATCGCCCTTCACTCCTCCCCCACCGCCGGCCCCGCGATGAGCTTCTCCTTTGGTAAATAATCCATCGTCGCCCGATCAGCCTGAGCCGGCTTTCCCGGCTGCGTGGATTGCGACTTCGCCTCGCAACAATTTCCGCCCCGGCCACCCTTCGGGAAGCTTGAGCTCGATCACGCGCGTCCGATCATTCTCCCTCGCGTCCGCCTTTCTCCCGGACCGCTCGTCCGCCGCATCTCGCCCACCCACTGCCGACACCCCAGCTCAGGAAAACGGCGACAGCGACGCGTTTTCCTCCAGCTCCTTTGTCGTCAGCGTCCTCTTCTTCACCCCGAAGAAAGCGATCATCTTCCCCACCAGCAGCGCCGTCATCGACTTTTCTTCCGCCGCGCGCGCCACGGTGCCGGACTTCGCCGCCCACTCGGAATTGCGCAACTTGCGCGCCGTCACCGCCCGGCCGATCGTCTCCGCCAGCTCCGGCCGGCGCTCGATCAGCGAGCCGATCGCATCCTTCGTAATCTCGAAGACAAACGTGTCCGTCGCCGCGACGATCGTCGCACTGCGAGCCTCCCCCGTCAGCGCGCTCATCTCCCCGAAAAACATGCCCGCCTGCAACCGCGCCACGCGCGACTCCGGCTGGTCAGGCTTGAGCGCGATCATCACGTTCAGCAGGCCCTCGCAGAGGATGAACATCGAGTCCCCCGCATCGCCGCGCTGGATCAACGTCGCGCCTTCCCGAAACAGCTGCATTTTCATCTGACTCGACAGCTTCGCCCGCTCGTCGTCGTTTAGCCCCTGGAACAACTCCACGCGGGACAACAGCGCCACGCGGTCCTCCAGCGACCGCGAGTCGAGTTGCCGCTGCGGCCGCGGCGCATGAAAGACATCCTGTTTCGGCGTCGCCGGCTGGAGGCCCGCGCGGTGAAGTTGGTCGAGCACCGCCTGCCACACCGCATGGCGCGCCCGGCCCGGTCCCGCGAGCCGCGGATCGACGAAATACTTGATTTTATATTCCACGCCCTGCGCCGTAACCCCGCGGATGCGCGCCTTCGGTGCGGGATCGTCGAGCACGCCGTCGCCGCCCGCCACCGTGCGCACCGCCGCATTGAGCACCCGCAACGCCCGCGCGTTCGGCACGTCGAAATCGAGAAACACCGACAGCTCAAATTCGCTGAGCGGCGCCGGCTTCGAGAAATTCGTCACGATCATTTCCCCGAGCTTGCCGTTCGGGATCACGATCATGTTGCCCTCGCCCGTCACGAGTCGCGTCGTGCGCCAGTTGAGTTCGACCACGCGCCCCGACGGACCGCCCGCCGACCCGGTGACGACCTGGATGAAATCGCCCAGCTCAAACGGCCGGTCGAAGTTCATCGCGAGGCCGATGAACACGTCCAAGATCACGTTGCGCAGCGCGAGACCGATCACGATCGCGCCCGCGCCCGATGCCGCCCAAAACGGCCCGATCGGCTTGTTGAACACCACGCCCACAATGCCCGTGATCGCCAGCGCGTAGAGCAGCACCGCGGTCACATCGCGCAGCAGTTTTGGAATCGGCACGCGGCGATGGATCGGGTCCCACACCAGCACGCCCACCACCCGGTTCACCAGATACGCCAGCGACAGCCAAATGCCCGTGTGCAGCACATACGGCAAGATGCTCCGAAATTGCACCATCGTGGCCACCCCGAGCCGCAGGAGAATCTCCTGCTCGTAAATCGCTCCCACGAAAAACACCGCCACCACGAAAAACGGGATCGCGAGCGAGCGCAGGATCGTCTGCACGTTCTTCATCGCGCCCCTCCCCGCTGCTGCAGTGTGCCGATGGTGAAATAAAATTTACGCAAGGAGGAAGTGGGTGAACGGAAATTTTCGTTCCGGCCCGCCCGCGGGAGCAACCGAAAAAAACGCCGCCGGCCGCTCAGTGCACGTTTTCTGCTCCGTGCACTTCCCTTACGACCCGCCCCGGTTCGCGACCACCCACGCCTCATACTCCCTCCGCGGCATAAACCGCAGCGACGCGCTGTTGATGCAGTAGCGCAGGCCGGTCGGTGCGGGGCCGTCCTCAAACACGTGGCCGAGATGCGCGCCGTCCACGTGGCTGTGCACTTCCACGCGCGTCATGCCATAGCTGGTGTCGCGCGTCTCGCCGACAAACGCCGGCTCGATCGGCTTCGTGAAGCTCGGCCAGCCCGTGCCGCTTTCGAACTTGTCGCGCGAGTCGAACAGCGGCGTGTCGCTGCACACGGAAAAATAGACGCCGTCGGCGTGGTTGTTCCAATATTCACCCTGAAACGGCGGCTCCGTGCCCTGCTGGCGGGCGACGCGAAACTGGATCGGCGTGAGCTGTTTTTTCCATTCGGCGTCGGTGTGCTGCACCTTGGTTTTCGACCGGTCGATGACGACGTTCGACGGCAACCCGCAGGCGGATTTCGCGCCAGCAACGGCGCACGCGGCGGCGGTCGGGGCGGAAGCGGAGGCAGCAGGTTTGGGAGAGTTGTTCATTTCGATCGCGGCACCAACACCAACCACCAGCGTCAGCGCAATTGCAAGCAGCGGAAGTTTCATTGCCAGGGTGAGAGCGGTGAGAGGCCTCGGATATTCCAAGCGATGGCCCACCGCGTTGAAGCTGGGGCCAAAAAAAGGCCCGCCAGACGGCGGGCCTTCGGAGGCTCAAGTTGCGCGATAACGGCACGTCACAATTTCGTCGTGAGCGAAAACACCGCGCGGCTCGGCAGCCCGCGCTGCTGGTTGGCGGGAAAATAATCGATGTCGGCCATGTTCATCCAATTGAGCGTGGCGCTCAGGGGATGATTATCCCATTTCCAGTCGTAGCCCGCCGCCGAGTTCCAAAGAATTTCACCCGGGAGGAAGAGCTTCGGGTTGTTGGTGCGCTGGGCTTTCTTGCCGGTGTAGTTGAAACCTGCGCCAACCCAGAAGCCTTTCAGGCCGCCGACGTTGAACGTGTAGCGGGTCCAGAGGTTCGCGAGCGCCTTGACCGACGCTTCGGGATGCGCGCCAATGAAGACTTCCTCGCCGGCCGCGACTTTCTTCACGCGCACGTCGTCCATCGCGCCGCTCAAATAAACCTGCCAGTTATCCAGCGGCGACCAGGTCAACTCCGCCTCGATGCCATTGCTGCGATCAAGTGTGCCTTGGAGCGAATTCGTCACCGTGGCACCGGTCGCGTTGAAGGAATTAAACCCGAGAATGCGATCGCGTTGATCGATTTGGAACACCGCCACCGTCGACGAGACGCGGCCGCCGAGGAAATCCGTCTTCACCCCCACTTCATAACCCTTGGAGGTCGTCGGCTTCGCCGGCCCGATCGGCACGCTCTGGAGGGTGAGCGACGAGGCGTTCAGCACGAAGGACTCGCTGTAGGAGGAGTAAACCATCAGGTCGCGCGTCGCTTTCCAGCCGAGGCCGAGTTGCGGCGTCGTCTTGTTGCTGGAGACTTTCGCGAGGCTCGAGGCCGGGGCGAAAAAGTTATCGGTCGAACCCGTTGCCTTGTTGTAACGCAAACCGACGACCGCGTTCAGCCGATCGTTGAGCACGCTCGCATTCAAGATCGCGTAAGCCGCGGAATTGCGCCGCACGCCCCGGCTGTTCGAGTTGAAGGGGAGCGACGCCGGATCGAAGTCGGTCGTGTAATCCCACGTCGCGGAGTTCTTCATGTCCCAGACGGGAAAGAAATTCGCGGTCGCGGCCGAGCGCTGGCGGCTGGTGCCCCGCGACTCGTTATAGTAGGCGCCGAAGAGCGGCTTCAACTTCGCGTCCCCCGGGCCGAACTTGCCGGCCACTTCGATCTGCGAGGTCTTGCCGGCGCCAAAATCTTCCTGGATGCGCTTGCGGCGGCCGAGCTGCGCCTGCGGAGCGTTGACCGCGAGCCCGGGATTATTGAGCAGGTCCTTCGCGAACGCCGTCGCGGCGACGAGATAGTTTGCCGCCGAGATCGGCAGCGTGGCGCCGGAGGGATAATAGCTCGTCGGCACGGTGATGCTCACGGCGCCGAGGCCGGTGAGCTTCTGCGCCACGCGGCGCTTGTTCCAGTTGAAGTTCGCGCGCGCGCTCCATCCCTCGGTGAGGTTGAGCGTCAGCTCCGCGTTGATTGATTCGAAGTCCGCGCGGCGATAATCGTTGTTCGCGAGATAATTGAAGGTCCGGGGCAACGGATAGTAGCCCAAGAAACCCGGGTCGCTGTTGTCCGGTTTGACGAGCACGCCCGACGCGCTGAGCAAACCGCTCGCCGGCGGCAACGCCACGATCTCGATGTTCGGCTTGATCTGGGCGGAGGGGGGATTTTCGCGCCGGCTGAACCACTGGTAATCCACCGTGAGCGCCACGCGATCGTTCAGGCGCCAGGTGATCACCGGGGCAAGGACCGTCGTGCGCTGCGCGCCGGGCTTGACGTATTCAAGGCCGTTTTCCCACGCCCCATTGAAACGGAACAGCAGGCTCTTTCCCGCGATCGGTTGATTTACATCGAGCGAGGTGCGCCAAAACTCCCGCGAGCCGATTTGCGCATTAAACACCGTGGCGGATTTGGTGCCCGGCCGCTTCGTGATGTAATTGACCGTGCCGCCCGGCGCGACCTGGCCGTAAAGCACCGAGGACGGTCCCTTCACGACCTCGACGCGCTCGACGCTCACCGTGTCGACGTAAGCCTCGCCCACAAATCCGTTATGCTGCGGCGCCTGATCGAAACCGCGGATCGTGTAGACGGAATTGCCCGCGTTGAACTCGCGGCCGGAGCTCGTGACGCTGGGCGCGTATTGCACCACGTCCCACAGATCGCGGGCACCGATGTCGGCAATAAACTGCGACGTAAAAGCACTGATCGCGAACGGCAGGTCCTTGATCGGCGTGTCGATGCGCGTGGCGGAAACGGAATTGCCGGCGCGGTAGCCCTTGTCGGCGCTGGTCGTGACTTGAAACTCGGAGAGCTTCAAAATTTCGTCGCCCGCCGGCGCGGCCGGCGAGACGGGTTGGGCCCGCGCCGCCGCGGCGGCGAGCAGGACGCCGGTAACCGCGGCGCGCGAGACGCCGTGAGACAGGAATGATTTCATCAGGGTGCAGGGGTTGGCCAGCAGGCGCCGGCCGGGTGAACAGTCATTTGATAATTATTAATAGCCAGTCCCTGCCAAGCCAAATCTGCGAGGCGCCGATTCGCCCGGAGCTATTCCGCCCGCACCGGCACGATGCCGTCCGCAAACTCCGCCGCGAGGCGCTGGCCGGGCTTCACCCGGGCCCGTCGCATCACCGGCTGGCCGGCTTCATCCCGCACGATCGCAAAGCCGCGATTGAGCACCGACGCCGGACTCGCCGACTGCAATCGCTTCCAGAGTGAAAGCAGCCGATGCGATTCGAGCTGCACGCGCGTCTCGGGCGAGACCCGGGCGAGCGCGGCGCGCGCATCCGCCAACTGCTGCCGGCGCGACTGCACGCTCGCGCGCCACGCGGCGCCGAGCCGGTTGGTCAAGTCATCGAGCTGCAGAAACCCCTGCTCAATCCGCGCCGCCGGCGAAAGCAGTCGCAGCCGCGACCGCGCGTGGTCGAGCCGCTCCGTCGCGCGCGCATGGGCCGATTCGAGCACCAAGCCGAGAGTCTCACCGGCGTGGAGCACCCGCTCGGCGTTTGCCACGAACTGGCTCGAAATTAATTCGGCCGCCGCGCTCGGCGTCTCCGCCCGCACGTCCGCCGCGAAATCGCTCAGCGTAAAATCAATCTCGTGCCCCACCGCCGAGATGATCGGGATCGCACTCGCGGCGATCGCGCGCACGAGCAGCTCTTCGTTGAACGCCCACAGGTCCTCGATGTTCCCGCCCCCACGCCCGATCACCAGCAGGTCGAAAATTCCCAGCTCCTTCGCGATCGCGAGCATCGCGACCATTTCGGCCGCGGCGCCCTCGCCTTGCACCTTCGCGGGCAGCACGACGACGCGGCCGCGCCAGCCGCGGCGTTTCAAGATGCGCACGAAGTCCTGCACCGCCGCACCCGTCGGCGACGTAATGAAACCGATCGTCCCCGGCATCGCCGGCATCGCGCGCTTGCGCGCCGAATCGAAAATTCCCTCCGCCGCGAGCCGCGCTTTCAGCGCCTCGAACTGGCGCTGCAGCTTCCCCACGCCGTCCTCGATCACGACGCGCACGATCAGTTGATACTGCCCGCGCGCCTCGTAGACGCTCACCTCGCCGTAAACGACCACCTGCTGGCCGTCACGCAGCTTCACCGTTTGCCGCGTCGCGTCGCCCCGGAAGAGCACCGCGCTCAACTGCGCGCCGGCATCCTTCAACGAAAAATAAACGTGTCCGCTCGCCTGCGCGCGCAGGTTCGATACTTCGCCGCGCACCCAGCCGGGGCGAAGGCCGCTCTCGAGCAGCATTTTCACGCGCCGCGTAAATTCGCTCACACTCTCGACGCGCGTGCTGGCCGCGTCGGAGGCGACCGGCGCAGACGGGCCGTCAACACTCGCGCCACCGAAATCGAGTTCGCCGTCAGCTTTCACGTTTCGCGATTTTCTGGCGCAGCCATTGCACCACCCCGACCACCATGACGATCACGGCGAGCCCCGCGGCTGCGAGCGTGAAGTTGCCATTCAGGATTCCCTGTCCGAGCACGATGGCACCCACGCCCCACGCCGCCTGCACCGGCCACGAGATCAGCATGTAGAGTCCGAAAGGCACCTCCGCGATCGCGAGCAGGTAGCCTTGCAGCGCATAGGGCGGTCCCGGCGTGAGGCGCACCACCAGCGTCACGGTCAGCGCGTTTTCCGCGGTCACGCGCGGCACGTTGTAACCATAGCGCGCGAGCAGCCGGGTGAGAAAGGGCTTCAACGCGTAGCGCGCAAGCCAGTAGGTCAGCGCCAGATTCAACGCCAGCACGGTCAGCGCGATGGCGATCACCGGGCCCAAGCCCAAGCGCGGCGCGAACGCTTCGCCCGCCGGAATCGTGAAGAACGTCATCGGCATGCCGATCGCCGGCAAGAGGAGCATCGCGCCAAAAAACACCGTCGGTCCCAGTTCCCGCACGAATGCAAACGCCCGTTCCTTCAACGCGCCCAAATCCACGCCGCGCAACACCAGCACCGCGCCCACCAGCACGACGACCGCCACCACGACGAGTTTCGCGATCGGCAGTTTCTTTTTTTCCAACGGAGCTTCGGGCGACACCATGGGCCGAGCCTGCCCGCCTCCGCGCGCCACCGTCAAGAACTCGCCAAAATGCCGCGCCACTCGCGCACCGGCCTTCGCGCCACCGCCGCCGAGCTTGCCCGCTCCGCGGGCCGACGCTCTCATCGCGCCTTCATGACGTGCCCCGCTGACTCCGCCGCTGCGACTGCCGGACGCACTCCGTTGCCGCCGGACGCGACCCGGCCAAAGCGGCTTGTCGCCGCGCTCGCGATGATCGGCGTGGCGGCGCTCGCGACGATCACGCTGGCAACTCCGGGCGCCACGCGGATGTTCGCGTGGCCGTGGACGCTGGTCTACGCCGCGGCCCTCGTCGCGCCGGTGCTGGTGCTTATCGCCCGCGGGTTCGACACCCGGCAGCCGCTCGCGCTGCCAGCCCCCGCCTGGACCAACGCCGCCGCGGCGGGCGCGGCCATCATCGTGATTTCCGCGCTCGTGAGCCCGCATCGCGGCCCGAGCCTGCTCGCCAGCGCGCCGCTGCTCGCGGGCCTCGCGTTTTTTTTCGTGGCCTTCGACTGGCTGCGCGCGGACGAGACGCACGCCGCGTTGCTCGGACGTGGACTCGGGATTTTTTTCTCCGTCGTCGCCCTCGCCAGCTTCGCGCTCTGGGCCAGCGATCTGCCGGGGCGTGCGGCCGCTGAAATTTTTTCCGCGCGCAACCCCTACCCACTCGGCCACTCCAATTACACCGCCGGCCTCGCGCTGCTCGCGCTGCCGTGGTTCGCCCTCCTCGGCCTGCGCTCACCGCGACCCGCGAGCTACGCCTGGGCGGGCGGCATCGCCCTCGCGCTCGCCATGTTGCTCACGAGCGGCAGCCGCGGCGGACTCCTCGGCCTCGCGGTCCTCGCCCTCGGCGCGCTCGTCGTCGCGCCCCTCGATCGGCCGCGCAAACTTTATCTCGGCGTCGGTCTCGCCTTGATCGGGCTCGCGCTCGCGCTCGCGAATCCGCGCACGCGCGCGATGTTTCAGCCGGCCTCGCCGACCGCCGAGCTCAACGTCAGCAATCTCCAGCGTTCCGCAATGCTCACCGCCGGCCTGCGCATGGGCGCCGACCGGCCCGTCCTCGGCTGGGGACCGGGCACGACGCCGCTCGTTTATCCGCGTTACCGCGGGGGACTCGAGGGCGGCGTGGAAAACGTGCTTCAACTCCACAGTCTGCCCGCGCAACTTTGGGCCGAGCTCGGCGCGCTTGGTGTCGTCTGCGCGGTGTGGTTTGTCGTCCTCGTCGCGCGCAACGCCCGCCGCGAACCCACCGCCGCCCTCGCCCTGATCGGTTACGCCGTGCTCGCGCTTACCGACTGGCAGCTCGATGTGCCCGTGTTTTCCTTCGCCATCGCCGCTTGCGCCGCACTGCTCGCGGCCCCGTCCTCATTTCCTCCGCGCGCCGGACCTTCGCGCGTCGCCGGTTTCGCTGCGATCGTTGCCTTCGGACTCGTCGCCCTCGTCGGCCGCCGCGATTCCACGCCGGAGATGAACACCCGCGCGCTCGCTCTCGCCCACGATGCGGCGACCGCCGATCAGGCTGCGAAGCTTCTGCGTGAATCGCTCGCGCTGAATCCCGCTCAAGAAATCGCGCACTTCAATCTCGGCTGGCTCCTCGTCGTCCGCGATCCCGCCGCGGCTGAGAAACACTTCCTCGCCGCCGCGCGACTCGTGCCCGACAAGGGCGGCGTTTACCTCGGCCTCGGCCTGGCACGGCTCAACCAAAACCATCCCGCCGATGCCGCCCGCGCCTTCGCGCTCGAATGCCTCAACGATCCCCCGTTCCTAAGATCGCCGTGGTGGCGCGAACCGCCCATCGCTGCGCAGCGCGGAGCGGCGCGCGCAGAATTCTCTGCCCTCATCGCGCAGGCGCAGACTGTCGTGCCCCTCGGTTCGTGGACGGCCGCACAACTCGCTCGCGTCGCCGAAGCTGCGCCAACGCTTGGTGAAGTGCCAGCCGGTCCCGAGCGCTCGTTCTTCCGCGAACGCACCGGCTACCCGGTCCTCATGCGCAACCTCGATCTGCCCACGCCCGTCGATCTTTATCCGGTGCGCGAAATCGCGCCCGATCCGTCCGTCGTGCAGTTCAGTGCGGTGACCGCGCCGTTCCTCCCCGCGAAAGGCTGGCTCCCGTCGCCGTTGCTGCTTCAGCTCCTCGACGCCCCTGTCTCCGGCCCTCGGAAATCGCCCCTCGGAAATCGCCCATAATCGCCCGTGTCCCGCGCCACCTCCCATTCGCTCCGTGAAACCGCCGTGCCGCTCGTGCTCCTCGGGGGTGACACGCTCCTCACATTCGCCGGCCTCGCGCTCGGGTGGTGGATCCGTTACGCGTCGCCGCTCGCGCCCGCCAGCGGTAGCGGAATTTTTATTCCCGTCCCCGACGCGACGTTCGCGCGCTACCTGCCACTGCTGCTCGTCGGCGTCGCGCTGCTCGTCGGCGCGTTCGCGCAATTCGGCCTCTACGACACACGCCTGCTGCTCCGCCGCTACCAATCCCTCAACGCGATCCTGAAGGGCGCGGCGTTCTGGCTCGTCGCCTATCTCGGGGTGTCGCTCGTCCTCCGTTTCGATCCGCCGATTTCGCGACTTTTTGTGGTCATCGCCTTCGTCTGCGTCGTGGTGCTGCTCTACGCGTGGCGCACGCTCGCCTACGCCGTGATTGTGCAGAGCGCGCTGCTGAGCATGCTCCGCCGCCGCGTTGTCCTCCTCGGCTGGAACGACGACGCCCGCGCCCTCGCCGCCGAAATCGCGCGCGATCCGGCGCACCCCTTCGCGCTCGCCGGCGTGGTCACACTCGCCCGCGACACCGCGGTGCCTTTCACCTCCCCTGAAAGGTCTCATCCCTTGGATGACCCTTCACCCTTCACGCCGCCGGTGCTCGGTCCGCTCGCCGAGCTCGACGCGATTCTCGCCCGCGAAACCCCCGACGTCCTCGTCATCACGCGCCTCGATTTGCCGCGCGCGGAGATCGAGCGCGTCGTCGAGACCTGCGAGCGCGCCTACGTCGAATGGAAGATCGTCCCCGGTTCGTTCGACATTTTCCTCAGCGGCCTGCGCCTCCAAACGATCGGCCGCGTGCCGCTGCTCGGCGTCGAGGAACTGGCGATCAACCGGCTCTTCCAACGCACGCTCAAACGCTCGCTCGATGTCGTGGGCGCGCTGATCGGACTCGTCGCGTCCGCGCCCGTCGTGCTCGTGCTCGCGGCGCTCATCAAGCGCGAGTCGCCGGACGGACCGGTGTTCTTCCGCCAACCGCGCATCGGCACCGGCCACCGGCCATTCATCCTGTGGAAACTTCGCAGCATGACGCCCAACGCCGCCGCGACCGACGCAGCCCAGCAAAGCACCGCGCGCGATGATCCGCGGCTGCTCCGCCTCGGTGGATTTCTGCGCCGCTGGAATCTCGACGAGTTTCCACAATTTTGGAACGTCCTCCGCGGCGACATGAGCCTCGTCGGTCCGCGCCCCGAACGTCCCTTTCACGTCGCGCAACTCGCCGACTCCATTCCGCACTATCTGCCGCGCCATCTGGTAAAGCCCGGCATGACCGGCTGGGCGCAGGTCAACGGCCTGCGCGGCGACAGCGATCTCGCCGCCCGCGTGCAGCACGACATCTATTACATCGAGAACTGGAGTGTCTGGCTCGACGTGCAGATTCTCCTGCTGACGTTCATCCGCTGGCGCGACGACAACGCGTATTAGGCGTTGCGTCCTACACGGGCCGCACGCGCCGGTGCCCGCGCAGTTTCGCGCGCAGGAGCGCGACCCATTTCCAAGCGGCAAACGCGACCGCATATTTCCCGCGGTCGAAGCCGGAATGCGCGAAATGCTTCAGGTAAACCTCGCGGTTCGCATCGAAGATCGCGCGTGACATCGCGTCGAAATCCTTCGCCACGCTCACGCCCTTCAGGTGGGTGATGCGCACGCTGCCGTCGTAAATAATCTTCCACCCCGCGCGCGCGACCCGGATGCACAAATCCAGATCGTCGCCATACATGAAAAAATTTTCGTCGAACACTGCGCCATCGACCGCGACCGACGTGAGCACGCGGCGCGGCGCGAGCATGAACGCGCCGTTGATCGCGCCCACCTTGTAGGTGCCGTCGGCCGGCAGATGCGTGAGGTTGTAGCCGGAGACCAGCGCCGCGTTCGGAAACGCCCCGGCGAGCCCGCTCGCCCGGCAGAAGCCGTCCCACAAGGTCGGAATGCTTCGCCGGCACGCGAGATCCATCGCACCGTCGGCGAGTTCGAGCCGCGGCGAGATGAGCCCGATGCGCCGATCCACGTGCAACCGGGCGAGGCAGTGGGCCAGCGCCGGCGCATTGCACACCGTGTCGGGATTCAAAAATAAGATGAACTCGCCGTGCGCCCGCGCGTAGCCGCGGTTGTTCGCGCGACCGAAGCCGAGATTCTTTTCGGCCGGCACATAATCGACCCAGCCAAACTCGCGTCGCACCCGTTCGCCCGCCCCGTCGGTCGGCGAGTTGTCGACCACGATCACTTCCACCGCGCGATCTTCGATCATCCGCGGCAGCGAGGTCAGGCAGGCACCGATCTCCTCGCGCGACTTGTAGGCGACGATGATGATCGAGAGCAGCGGCAACTCCGGCGTGGACACGCGCCGACGCTGCGCGATGCTCGCGGCAAACGCAATGTCCGCCGCGCCGCCCCTCAGCGTCATCGTCGTGTGCAAAAACCCCGGTGCGCGGTTGCCCGCCGCGCTGCAGAGCATCTGGGACCAGTTGCACGTGTCGCCCGATCTCGTGGTGATCGACGGCGGGTCGACCGATGGCACGCGGAAGTGGCTCGAGACGCGGCGCGATCGGATCGGGACGCTGGTGTCGGAGCGAGACGGCGGGGTTTACGACGCGATGAACAAAGGCGTCGCCGCGGCGCGCGGCGAATGGGTGCTGTTTCTTGGCGCCGACGACCGGCTGGTCGGCGACATGATTTTGAGCGAAGCGCTGAACTGGCTGAAAAAAACCGAGGCCGGGATCGCAGCGGGCGAGGCGGCCTACGACGACGGGCGGCTCTACAAGCTACCAGCGCGGGTGAATCCGCGCGTTCGGAATTTTGTGCACCATCAGGCGGCGTTCTACCGGCGCACGCTCTTCGCCGAGAATGGCGGCTTCGACGCCTCGCTCGGGATCATGGCCGACTACGATTTCAACCTGCGGCTCTGGAAAAACCACGTGCGCTTCAAGCCGATCCCGCTGCGCATCGCGGCGTGCGGCACGCGCGGCCTGAGCGATTCCGGCCACTGGCGCGGCTACCGCGAAGAGATCACCGTGCGGCACCGCTACTTCGCGGCCTGGCGCTGCTGGTTCTGGGACGCACTGTCGGTCGCGCGCTACGTCCGCAAAAAAATCGTCCGGAGTTTCGCGCGGCACTGACCCGACCAGCGGCCGAGCCCGAGGCGAAAATTACAGAGGGTTCCGCCGAGAAAAAGCCAGTCGCCGCCGAAGAGGAGGCGGAACGGCAGCGTCGACCAAAACTCCCGGCGGAGCCGCGCGCTGCCCCGCGCAAAATCGAACCCCGGCCGCCGCGCCACGATTTCGTCGCGCGCCGCCAGGAGCGCGCACATGTAGGGCAGGTAAATCGCGTGGCGCAGCGCCCGCGGCATCACCCCGTATTCGAGCTGCCCGGAGCGCCACCACCCGCCGCGCGCCGGCCGGAACCGCGCAAAATGAAACAGCACCAGCTCCTGTTCGTCGACCCAGGCGCGCGAGACGAAGTCATACTGCACCCAATTCCACGGCGCGAGGTTCACGCCCGGCCGGTCGAGCACGAGCAGCGCCGCGCCGAGCTGCGCCGGCCAGGCATCAAGATATTTTTGATCGGCGTATTTTCCGTCCTCCAGCCGATCGTGACACCAGGCGAGGCAGCGCGCGCGCCAGTCGTCGAGGCAGCCGCGGCCGACGGCATCGTTGCGAAAGGAGAGAATGCCGACATTGAATTTTCCGTGCTGCTCGTAATGTCGGAGCCACGCGGGGAAGCGGTGCGCCGTGATGAGCACGCTCGCGCCCGCCGCATCCATCGCGGAAAAAATCGGCACGGGGCTCGCGAAGAAAAACATGTCGGCATCGAGATACGTGAACCGGGCGATCTCCGGATGCCGCGCGAGCAGCCAGCGCGGCCAGCAGGGTGAGAGTGTGAAATAATATTCCACGCGCGTGCGATTCGCCTTGGCCGCGACGAGCGCGGCATCGCCCGCTTCGATCTCGGCCAGCGTCACGACCCCGAGGCGCTCTTCGGCGAATTCGCACAGAACTTCCGCCGTGAATTCATCGAGTGCGAGCACCCACAGCCGCGCTTCCGGATCGTGCGCGGCGAGCGAACGCCAGAGCGCCAATCCCTGCGCGAGAAACCCGCGATCAAAATAAGTGCAGTAAACGTTCATCACTTCGCCCTTCCGTCCGCGAGCCAGACGCGCCACTCCGCGTTCGTCAGCGGCAATCGCCGATCACGCCAGTCCGCCGGCAGCGCCCACTTCTCCCCCGAGGGATGCAGCGATCGCCGCGCGCCATCGCGATTGACCGAGAGGGCGCCGGCCGACCAGTGCGCGCGGCCGCCCTCGACGTATTTCAGGAAATCCGCGAGCCGCGCACCTTCGAGCCCGCGCGCGCGCGACGCCGCGAACAGTTTCCAGCCGAGAAAACCGAACGGCGCATCCGACGCTTCCCGGATCGAGAGCGTGCCCACCCGCAGCGCGTTTTCATACGCCACCGCTTTGTCCTCCGCCCGCCGCAGGAATCCACTCAACGCCACCGCATAGCCGAGGCTGGCCGCGAGCAGTGTCCACGCAAACCACCCGGGGCGGCGCTTGCCGGTGTCCGAGGTCACGGCGGCCGCCGGCCACGCGAGCACCAGCGCCGGCTCCAGGAAATAATAATCCCACCACTGCCCGCGCCACGCTACCAGGGCCGCGTAGACCACCACGAACGCGCCCGCCTCCGCGGGCGGCCAGGCGCGCCACCGCCCAAACCACGCGCCGAAAAACGTCGCCACCACCACGAACGCCGGCCCGACGTTCGCCGCGCCCGGCAGCTCGCAGCGCAACTCCGCGCCCCCGCCGAGCACGACCCACGCTCCCGCCAGCGTGAACACCAGTGGCAGCGCCGGGCGCGCGAGATTCTCGCGGCAGACCGCGCGCAGCGATTCACCGCGCCACGCGGCCCAACCAGCCCGCAGCGCCGCAAGCATCACGGCGCCCAGCGCGAGATTTCCCAGCAGCGCCATCGCGGAAAATTCTTCGCGCCACCGCGCCGCCGCGACTGCCCGCGCAAACGTCGCCGGCAACAGCAGCACCATTGCCAGCGCCGTCCCCGCGACGACTCCAATCCCGGTCAGCAGCACGGCGTCGACGCGACGCTCGCGTCGCCCCGTCCGCACAAGCGCGATCGCCGGCAGCGCCAGCAGACACACCGCGCTCTGCCGATTGGCCACGCCGAGTAACACCAGTGCGAAAAACCATCCGCGCGACCCGCGGCGCCACGCCAGCAGCGCGCCCAACAGCAATGCGATCCCCAGCGGCACACCGGTGAACTCCACCGTCTTGTTCAGCCCCACCGGAAACAACGCGATCGCCAGCACCGCCCACTCCCCCGCCGCGTCCGCCGGCCGCAGCCACGCGCGCAGCAAAATCAGGTTCGTGATCGCCAGCGCCGCACTCACGCCGAGCGTCGCCAGCCAGAAATTTCCCGTCGCGGCGTGCATCCCTGCGCTCAGCAGCGGCAGCGGCACATTGAACGGCTCCAGCCAGTCGCTCGGCATCCAGCGGCTGTGTTGCAGCGTCGCGACGACGCTTTCCACATAACCAAAATCGTCCGCCCGCAAAATCACCCGCCCCGGCAGCAGCGCCGCCACGACCACCCCAAAAATCGCGGCCACACCGACTGCGGGTCCGACTGTCGGGTGCGCGCTCACGCCACGCGCTTCCGCGCGAGCACCACGTTATCGAGATAAAAATCCGGATTGCCTGGCAGCACCGCACTGATCACCGCACCCATGACGTTGACCGGTGCGATCAGTGCGAGCTGCGCGCAGAGGTTCAGGGGGCGACTGCGGGTGCGCGTGGTCTTGTAGATCCAGCCGCTCGCGAGTTGCACCAGTGCCCGCGCGTCCGCCATGCTTTTCCGCTGCGCCACCACCTCAAAACCCGCGCGCTCCAGCAGCGCGCGCACCCCGAACGACGAATAGCGGGCAAAGTCCTGCGGCTGCTCGTGCTCGTCCCACACGAACGGCACCGCGAGCACCAGCCGCCCGCCGGGCCGCAGCACGCGATGAATCTCGCCTAGAAAATCTGCCGGCGTGAACACATGCTCCAGCACCTGCGAACACAGCACCCCGTCGAAGTCCGCGTCGGCGCAGGGAAATTTTCCGCCGTCGTAAAACAAATCCGCCGCGCCCAGCGCGCGCATTTGCGGCGTGTCCATGTCGAGGCCCGTGTAGGTCGCCGCCGGCACGAGCGCGCGATAGGGTTTTCGCCCGCAACCGACGTCGAGCACGGCGCCGGTCAGCTCCGGAAAAAATTCCCGCAGCGTCCGCGCCAGCCCGCGCCGCGCGAAAAAGAAGGGGTTCACCAGCAGGCCGAGCCAGCCCGGATCAAACTGCTCGTGGTGCCAGCGGGTGCGGGGCGAAATCATCGCAGGGATAGATGAGGGAGCAAAAGGTGACGGAGCGGATCGTGCCGCCGAGGCTCGCCAAGGGCCGCGGCGTCACGCAAGTTTCAGGGCAACGTGTCCACGTTCACGGCGCTCATCAAGAAAATCACCGGGGCCGACGGCGCGGCCGCGGGCAACGTCGCCTGGCTGGCGTTCGACCGCGCATTTCGACTCGGCGCGGGGCTGGCGGTGGCGATCGCCGTGGCCCGCCATCTCGGGCCGACCGGCAACGGCACCCTCCAAGCCGGCCTGTCACTCGCGCTGCTCGTCGCGGCCGTCCTCGAACTCGGCCTCGATCACGTCGTGCGCCGGGAACTCGTCCGCACTCCCGCGCGCGCCGGCGCGCTGCTGGGCACCGCGCTGGCGTTGCGCGCGCTCGCGCTGCTGCCCGCGGCGGCGGCCTTCGCCTGGCTGATGCGGCAGGACGGCGCCGACGCGACCCTCACCGCGTGGCTCGCCGTCACGCTCCTCCTCCCTCTTTTCCAAACCTTCGAAAGCTGGTTTCTGGCCGGCGATCGCGCCCGCGAAAACGTTCTCGCGCAAAACGCCGCGCTGCTCGCCGGGGCGTTCGCCCGCATCGCACTCATCCTTGGCGGCGCCGGCGTGTGGCCGTTCGGCGCGGCGGCGGCGGGCGAAACGCTGCTGGCCGGCGTGCTGCTCGCGGTGATTTACCGCCGGGGCCCGCGCGCGGGCGCGTGGCACTTCGATCGCTCCGTCGCCCGCCAGCTCGGGCGGGACGCCGCGCCGCTGCTGCTGACCAACCTCGCGCAAACGGTCAGCCGCCGCCTCGACGTCGTGCTGCTCGCCGCGCTCGCCGCCGGCTCGGTGGCCGGCAGTTACGCGGCGGCCGTGCGGCTCGCGGAAATCGGCTACGTCGCGCCCATGATCCTGCTCAACGCGTTCTTTCCGCGGCTCACGCGCCTGCGCGCGGAGGATCGCGCAGGCTACGCCCGCGAGTTTCACCGGTTCTTCGTGCTGCTCACGTGGCTCGGCGTGGCCTTCGCCGCGGCGGTTTCGCTCACCGCGCCGTGGCTCGTGGCGGCGGCGTATGGCCCGGCCTTCGCCGCCGCCGCGCGACCGCTCGCGATTTACGCGTGGACGGCGGTGCTCATCGGTCAGCATATCGCCCGCAGCCAGTGGCTGCTGCTGGAAAATCTGCAGGGGCTCGGGCTCGCGTTCACGGCGAGTGGCGCCGTCGTGAACGTCCTCCTCAACCTCCTCCTGATCCCGCGCCTCGGGGCAACCGGCGCGGCGCTCGCCGCGCTCGCCGCTCACGCCACGGCACTCTATCTCGCGCCCCTGCCCTTCCGTCGCGCGCGACCCGTGTGGCGGCTGGGCCTCCGCGCCCTGTTCCTGCGCCCGCCCGCGACCGAGGCCGGACTCGCGCCCGCCGCCGAGCCCGCGGCGCTCGTCGCCGCCAAACGTTTCGCCCGCACCCGCCTCTACGGCGCCCTCGGCCTGCTCTCCGGCCGCCGCGCGATCGGATCACACGAGGCACGCGATGTCTTCGTGGCCGGCTTTCCGAAATCCGGCAATACGTGGTTCCAATATCTCGGCGCCGGATTGATGGGCGGGGTGGACGTCACGCGCATCGACGACGCCACCGTGCAGGCGCTGATGCCGGACGTGCAGGACGTCAGTCTCTACCGCCGCGCCTACGAGCCCATGCTGTTCAAGAGCCATGAGCTGCCGCAACGCCACTACCGCCGCGTGATCTACCTCGTGCGCGACGGCCGCGATGCGATGGTCTCGTATTTTCATCACTTCAACGCCCTCCACGGCAAAATCGATTTCGCCACGCTCGTCCGCGACGCCCCCGAATTGCCCGCGCGCTGGCACGAGCACGTCGAGGCGTGGCTCGCGAACCCTTACGGCGCCGAGCTGCTCGTCATCCGCTACGAGGATTTGAAGCGCGACTGCATCGGCGAACTCGCCCGCGTGTGCGTGTTTCTCGGCCGCCCGGTCGATCCGGCGCAGCTCGCGCGCGTGGCCGAGGCGGCGTCGTTCGGCCAGATGAAGCAGCGCGAGCAGGCCAAGGGCTGGAGCGATCCGCGCTGGCCGAAGGACAAACCCTTCGTGCGCCGTGGCGCCGTCGGGAGTTTCCGCGACGAGATGCCGCCCGAGGCGCTGGCGTTGTTCATGGCCGAGGCCGGGCCGACGTTGCAAAAGCTCGGCTACCCCGCCTGAAACCCAAAAAAACGCTTCCCCCCGCAACCCGACGCCCTACGGTGTGTCCTCACGCGCCAGCATGAAACTCTCCATTGTCATTCCCTGCTACAACGAGGCCAAGACCATCCGCATGCTCGTCGATCGCGTGCGCGCCGCGCCGGTCAAGGACAAGGAGATCATCATCGTCGACGACTGCTCGCGCGACGGCACCCGCGATCTTCTCCGCACCCAAATCGCGCCGCTCGTCGATCACATCATTTATCACGAGGTCAACCAGGGCAAGGGCGCCGCACTCCGCACCGGGTTTAACGCCGCGACCGGCGATGCTGTCATCGTGCAGGACGCCGACCTCGAATACGACCCGCAGGAATATCCGCTGCTGCTCCAGCCACTCCTCGACGGCCGCGCGGACGTGGTCTTCGGCTCGCGTTTTCAAGGCGGCCGCGCCCACCGCGTCGTTTATTTCTGGCACATGGTCGGCAACAAGGTCCTCACGTTGCTCTCGAACATGGCCACGAACCTCAACCTCACGGACATGGAGACCTGCTATAAGCTGTTCCGCCGCGATGTGCTGAAGAAAATCACCATCGAGGAAAATCGCTTCGGCTTTGAACCCGAGATCACGGCGAAGGTCGCGAGACTGCGCGTGGTGATTTACGAGGTCGGCATCAGCTACTACGGCCGCACCTACGAAGAGGGCAAAAAGATCGGCTGGCGCGACGGCTTCCGCGCGCTCTGGGCGATCTTCAAATACAACTTCCTCCGTTGAACGCGCCGGCCCAGCCGCCCTCGATCGCCCGCGCACACGAACCGCGCGATCGGTTCGCGCGCTGAGTCGGAAAATTTCCGCGCGACGCCGGCCCGCCATGATTCGCCGCCCCGGCCCCGCGCTCGCCTTCGCCCTCGTTCTCGCCGGTCTGGGCGCGCTCGGCTACTGGCTGCTGTTCTCCCATTTCGCCACCTACGACGACGAGGGCTACATCCTGCTCTCGGCCCGCGAATACCTGGCGCATGGCCGGCTTTACGACGGAGTCTATAGCCAATACGGCCCCGCGTTCTACGTCGTCACCGAATTGCTCCAGCGCGTCACCGGGCCCGTCGATCACACGCTCGCCCGCCTGATGACGCTCACGCTGTGGCTCGGGGCGGCGGGGAGTTGTGCCGCGCTCGTGCAACGGCAAACCGCCTCGCGCCGCCTCGCGCTGTTCACGCTGTCAGCCACATTTCTCTACCTGTATTTTCTGCCGGACGAGCCGTTTCACCCCGGCGGACTGATTGTGGGGGTGTTGGCGTTCTCGCTCTGGCTGCTCGCCAACGCGATCGAAGCGAACCGCTGGACCGCCGTGGCCGCGATCGCCGGCGCGACGGTCGCCGTGCTCACGCTGACCAAGATCAATGTCGGCGCGCTCTACCTCGTCGGCGTGCTCGCGTGGGCGGCGCGTTACGCGCGAGGACACGCACGCTGCGTCACCGCGCTGTGGATCAGCGGCGCACTCGTGCTGTTTGCCGCCGCGC
This sequence comes from Opitutales bacterium, assembly GCA_038231575.1. Classification (GTDB taxonomy): domain Bacteria; phylum Verrucomicrobiota; class Verrucomicrobiia; order Opitutales; family Opitutaceae; genus CAITWF01. The sequence goes on from JBBRLB010000012.1 coordinate 50,128, forward strand.
TGATGCACACGCTGCTGCGTGACGCGTGGGTGCAGATCTATCTCGCGCTGTTCACCGTCGGCGCGATCACGGTGATCTCGTTTTTGCCTTCCGCGGAAGCGCTGCGCCGGAAACACGCCGCGGTTTTCGCCGCGGTCGGGGCGGGGACATCGCTGATTATCTTAGCGGCGGTCTGGCTGCGCGGCACGTCCGCCAGCGGATTGATCGAGGGCGTGTTGCTCGGACCGTTGCGGCATCCGACGAGCTATTCCTATCCCGTCGACTGGCGGCCGGGATCATTGGTCGTCGCCGCTTTTTCCCTCGCCCTGGCCGGGGCGCTGCCGTGGATCCGCCGGCGCACCTCAGACGATTTCGCCGATCGGATCGTGGTGGCGCTGCGGCTGACGCAGCTCGCGGCGCTGCTGGTCGCGTTCGCGCTGCTCATGCACGCGCGAGTGATCGGCGCAGTGTTCAGTTATGCGGCGCCGCTGATTTGGACTTGGGTCGTGCCGTTGCGCGGCGCGGGGTTGCGACCGGCCGCGCTCGCGAGTCGCGGACTGCTCGCCGCCGTGCTGCTGCTGCAATATCTCCACGCTTATCCCGTCGGCGGCAGCCAGGAAAGTTGGGGCACGTTTTTGTTCGTCCCGCTCGTCGCGCTCGGGCTCGGAGAGATCCGCGGCTGGGCTCCCGCCGGGCGCTGGTGGCCCGCCCTCGCCTCCGGGATCGCGGCGTTGATGATCGCAAAGGTGGCGTGGGCCGCGTCGGAGGCTCACGCCAAATACGCCAGCGGCACCGAGCTCGGCCTGCCGGGCGCGGAACGGCTGCACCTGCCAGAGCCGATGCGCGCCGCCTATCGCGTCCTCGCGCTCAACGCTGTCGTCCACGCCGACACGCTGTTTTCCGAGCCGGGCATGTTCAGCTTCAATCTGTGGACCGGTCTACCGCCGCCCACCGGCCGCAACACGACGCTGTGGTTCACGCTGCTCAACGCCACCGAGCAACGCGCCATCATTGACGCGCTCGCGCGCTCGGCCCGGCCCGCGGTGATCGTGCAGGACTCGCTCATCGAGCTGACGCGCCACAGCGGCGTGACCATCGGCGGTCTGCTGCACGAACATCTCGCGGCCAATTTTTCGCCGGTGTTTCGCACCGAAGGCTTCGCGTTCTGGGTGCGCAAGGGCCGCGAGATCGCCGCGCTGAACATCGCGCAGTTTACGCCGCTCGCGAGCCCCGTCGGCAGCGCCAACGCGCAGCTCGATTTCTGCCTCGTCAGCGACGGCACCCCGATCGCCTCGATCGCGGCGCACGATCTCGCCACGCCCTCCGCGCCCCCACTCGTGCTCAGCGCCGCCAACGCGCGGGTCACCACCGCGCCCGTCGATCGCGCGGGACACGCGGGGCGCGCCCTCGCCGACGCGCCGTGGCCGCTGCGGTTGCAAGGCCTCACGCGCGTCTCGATCCAGTTCCATCGCGCCGGCGCGACCCTCTCACCGGTCACCACCGTGATCTATTTGAAAGCCGCCGATGGCCGTGTGCTCGGCGAAATCCGCCTCGCCGAATGAAGCCCGTCCAGACTTCGCCATCGACAGCGCGCGATCCGATCGCCTGATCCTGTGGCATGGATCCCAGCGCGCACCCGGCCGCGGTTGTCGCCCAGGTGATCGGCTGGCTGACGCTCGCGGCGCTGGTCGCGGAGAGCGTGCGGAACATTCCGTCGCCGCGCGGGCGCTGGTGGCTGCTCGTGGGTGTCGCGTTGTTCGCGTGGCGCTGGCCGCTCCTGTGGGTGCCGCACCAGTTCAACCCCGACGAAAGCCAGCTCATCGCCGGCGCCATCACGCTGACCCACGATCCGCTGTTCTGGCGCTCGGTCGATGGCGGCACCGCGGGGCCGCTCGATTTTTATCCCCTGCTGCCGGCCGCGTGGGCGGACGGGACGGCGAGCTTCGCGGTGGCGCGCGTGATCGAGTTACTCGCGGTTTTCGGGACGCTTTTTTTTGCCGGTGAAGCGGTGGCAGTGCTCATCGACCGGCGCGTCGCGCAGCTCAGCGTGTTGCCCGCCGCGATCTTTCACGCGCTGACCACGGCGCCGGATTTCACGCACTACAGCACGGAGGTCGTGCCGGTGTTGCTGCTCGCCGCGGCGGGCTATGCGGCCACGCGTGAAATGACCGCATGGCCTCGCGCGCGCCTTTGGATTATCGCCGTGCTCCTCGGCGGCGTGCCGTGGGCGAAGCCCCAGGCGGCGCCCCTCGCCGCCGCGCTGTGGATCGTGATCGCGTGGCGGGAGAAATCCACGGCTCGGAACGCCTCGCTGCTGCCGCTGATCGTTGGGCCACTGCTGCCCGCACTCGGGTGCATCGGTGCCGTCACGCTCGCCGGCCAGAGCGAACATCTGTTCGTGCCGTATCTGCTGCGGAATCTAAACTACGTCCGCGATGCGCCCTTGCCGTGGGGCGAGCGTGCGGTGTTGCAAGGACGCAACGCCCTGCTCGACGGCTATCTCGGGCTGTGGTTCGCGAGCACCCTCGTGTTCTTCGGGCTGGCGCTCTTAGTCTGGCGTCGCGCGGCGGTGACGCCGCGCCGCATCCTCGGCGTCGCTGCCACCCTGCTGGCCGTCGGCGTCTGGGTGGTCATCACGCCGAGCCGGCCGTCGATGCACCACTTGCTCCTCGTGACCCTGCCGTTGATTTGGTTCGCCGGCGCGGCCCTGAACCTAAGCCTAGGAGCAACGCGGGCGGCCCTGCCAGCCCTCGCGTTTCTCGTCTGCTGCGCGCTGCCGCAGGTCGTGTGGCGCGTGCGCGTGGGTGACGTGTTCGTGGGAATTCACGCGGCGCAAGTCAGCCCCCCACATCGTCAGCTCGCGGCGCTGGTTCGTAAATTGGTCGGACCGGACGAGGCGCTGGCGATGTGGGGCTGGCGCTGCTCGCTCTATGTGGAGGCCGGCCGGCGGCAGGCCACACGCGAAGCGCACACCGAGGCGCAGATCTACGAGAATCCGTATCAACGTTATTTTCTGCGCCGCTACCTGGAAGATTTTCAACGCAGCGATCCGCCGTTGTTCGTGGACGCGGTCGGGCCGGGAAATTTTGCGTTTGAAAACCGCGACCGCGCGCACGAGGCATTTCCGCCCCTGCGCGCCTGGGTGCAGACCCACTACGCGCTGATCGGCGAGGTGGACGGAACGCGCCTCTATCTCCGCAACGATCGGGTGGCCGCCGCGAGACTCGCTTTACCCTCCCCGCGCGATCCGTAGTCTCGCACTGAGGCCGGGTTCCGACGCGACGTGAGAGGATGGCTCCCGCGCAACGTCTCCGGATGTTGGCGGCAGGGCTGGCCGTCGCGACGCGCCTCGGCTTCGCGCTCTTCACCGGCCACACGCGGGAAGATTACTCCATCACGTTTCGCAGCAGCCTCAACCTCGCGACCGGGCAACGAGCGCTTCCTCGATCGTCGTGAATTTTTTGCAAATCCCGCCGGCACCCTGCACGTCGTTTGGTCGGACGACGAGCTGACGTAGCTGAAAATCGTCACGCCCACCGAATAATAATTTCGCCGGCACGCCCCCGGCCCAATTCACTCTCTCCTTCATGCCGCTCACGCCGTGGCTTTTTCCAGTTTTGTGGCCGGTGGGATTGCTGGCCCCCGGCTGGCTGCTCGGCCGCGCGTTGCGCACGCCCGCCGGGCCGGCCGGCGCATTGCTCGGCTCCGCCGTAATTTTGATGAACCTGACGCTGGTGCTCGACGCCTGCGATCTCCCGCTCGATCTGGCGCATTTCGCCGTGGGCCTCGCGCTGATTTGCGCGGTGCTGGCCGGCCTAGCGCGTTTGCGCCCCGCGCTGAATCAGAATCATGCGGTCGCCGCCGCTTCGGCCACGGAGCCCGTGCGTTGGACGCAGGCGCATTGGCTGCTGGTCCCCGCTGGCATCGGGCTGGTGGCGATCGGTTGGCGCGCCGGGGTCGAGCCGTTGGCGGGGAGCGACGCGTTTTTTCGGTGGGACTTTCTCGCGCGTGAAATGGTCCGCACGGGCAGCCTGCATTTCTATCCCGCGGTCACGCCTGCCGATTTTCTCCACTACAGTTGGTGCGACGGCATCGCGCCGCTGATCTCGACGCTTTATTTTTGGTCGTATTGCAGTCTCGGCCACGTGGCCGAATGGGCCACCGCGCCAATCATCGTGGCGCAGGCCGCGCTGTTGTTCTGGCTCGTGGGTCACCTCGCGGCGCGGCATGGCGGAGTCAACGCCGGTCTCGCGGCCATCGCCGTGCTCGCGCTCAACGCGTGGCTGCTGTGGGCGATCGCGATGGGACAGGAGACGGGATTCACCGCGCTGGGCCTGGTCGGGATGTTTTATTTTTTGGATCGGGCGCGCACCGACCCGGCCGCACGCTGGCCGATCTGGGCGGGCGTGGCCGCGGGCGCAGGCGCGCTCGCGCGCGAATACGGACTCGCGTTCATCCTGCTCGGATTCCTGACGATGGCGTGGCAGCGGACGCCCCGCCGCGGCTGGATCGAGTTTTCGATCGCGGCCGGCGCGGTCGCACTGCCGTGGTATCTGCGCGACTGGGTGCGGACCGGTAATCCCCTCTGGAGCCAGAGCCTCGGCGGATTGTTTCCGACCAACGCCGTGAGTGCGGAATATTTTCGCGTGGTCGGCGAAATCAACGACCCGCTCGTCCATCCGTTCATCTTTGGGGTCGCAGCCAAACTGCTCGCCCTCGCTTTCATCCCGATCGCGCTTGGCACGGCCGGCGTCATCGGCGGGCGCCGAGAGCAGGTTCCGTGGCTGGCGGGCATCGGGGTCGTCGCGGCTTTGTGGCTGTGGTCCATCGGCCAGACGTCGGGCGGCTGCGCGTATTCGTTGCGCGTGCTCACGCCTGCGTTTGCCCTCGGCGCGGTGTTCGCCGGATGCTGGCTGGCGCGGCGGGTGGCGAGGACCGCGACCCGGATGCTCGGGCTGGCCGTGCTGGGCACGGCACTGGCAGCGGAGGCCGCGGGACGATCGTTCTTCCTGCCGTTTTTTCCGGCAGTGGCGTGGTGGAATCAGCCGAACGGAACCTGGCACTACCCCGCCGAACTGGCGGCAGAAGGACACGGCTCGCCCAACTGGCAGGCGATTGCCGACTCCGCCGAGGGCCGGAAGATCCTCGTGTCCGATCCGTCCTGCCACGCGGTGCTCGTCGAGCGCGGGGCCAAGCCCGTCCCTTTTTTCAGTCCCGAGGTGGAATTTCTTTTCGGCCTCGATCTTGATTTTTCCGCCTGCGTCGCGCGGCTGCGCACGCTTGGCTTCCGTTTTGTCCTCATGACCCGCCATAACGATTTCAACGATCGCCAGACGTTGCGGCATGCCTTTTTCCGCGATCTACTCGCGACGACTCCGGCCGCCACGACCGGGTCGTATTTCGTTTACGATCTCTACCCGGCCGCGCCACGCGCCGCCCCTCCCGATGCTCATTGACCTCCTCCGGTGCCTGATCGCTTTCGTCGGCCTCGCGTTCGGGCTCGCGTGGCCGATCGCGGGGCGGTTGCCGTTGGCCCCCGCGGAAAAACTCGCCGCGAGCGTCGCGCTGTCACTGCTGGGCGCCTATGGATTCGCGTGGATCGCCTATGTGGCGGAGCTGCCGGCCAGCGTCCTGTGGGCGCTCCCCGCGCTCGGCGTAATCGGGCTCGCGATCGGCGCGCGCGGCCTCGCCGACGCGTGGCGCGACGCCGACGGGCGCGCGGTGATCGTCGGGCAACTGCTGGTGACCGGCTGGTGCCTGGGCTGGCTCGCCACCATCGCAAGCTACGCGGGCGGCGGCTGGACGGGCGACTGGTTCGAGCATTGGGAACGCACCCGCTTCTTCCTCGAGCACCAGCCGCTCGATCACAAATTCCTCGGGTTCTACTCGCTCACAGCGCGCCCGCCACTGGTCAACGTCGTCACCGCGGCGTTTCTTTCTCTCACGCGCCCTGACTTCACCCACTACCAACTCGCGTCGACGCTGCTCGCGAGCCTCGTGTTTCTGCCGGCGGCGCTGCTCGCGCGCCGCTTCGGCTCGAGCGCCCGCGCCATTGCGATTTGCGCCGCGCTGTTTCTCGTCAACCCGCTGCTGGTGGAGAACGCGACGTTCGCCTGGACCAAGCTGCCGACGGCGGCGTTCGTGCTGACCGCGCTGTATTTTTTCCTTCGCGCGCAGGAACGCGGCGCACCGGCGTCGGCCGGCGTGCTGTTCGCCGCGAGCCTCGCGGCCGGTTTGCTCGCGCACTATTCGGCGGGCCCTTACGCCGTCATGCTCGCGCTCGGCTGGATTGGTCTGGGCTGGGCAAGGCGCCACGCGCGCGACTGGCAGCGCACGACCGGCCTCGCCGTCTTGGCCGGCACCGCCGTGCTCGCGACCTGGTTCGGCTGGGCCGTCGCCAAGTATGGCGCGCATGAAACGTTTGCCTCCAACACGAGTGTCACCGTGACGGCGACCTATTCCGACAGCCAGTTCGCGAAAATCGCGCTGAACCTCCGCGATACGCTGGTGCCGCATTTTTTCCGCTCGCCCGATGGCACGCTCATCCGACAGCTCAACCTCCTCGGCAAATGGAGCGACTGGTTTTTCCAATCCTACCAGCTCAACCTCCCGCTCGCGTGCGGCAGCGTCGCCTGGCTCGCCCTCGTGTTCGAACTGGTCCGCGTCTGCCGCGGCGCGGCGCCGCGCGATCGGCGGTTCTGGGGCGCGTTCATCGCGGGCGTTTTCCTGCTCGGCGTAGGCACGCACGGCGCGCGCGACGAGTGGGGGCTCGCCCAAATCTGCCTGCAGGCGTTCGTGCTGCTCGCGATCGCGTTTCTCGCGGCCCGCTGGAGCACACTCGGCCGCGGCTGGCGCATCGCGCTCATCGCCGGCGCAACGGTCGATCTGCTGGCGGGCGTCGTGCTGCACGGCGTGCTGCAAACCTTCACCTTCGGCCGCGCCTTTGCGACGAGCCAGGCGTCCAAGGCGACATTCGCGAGCTACAGCGAACCGACGCGGATGAACTTCCACGGAAAAGTGGTGAACCACCTCGCGTTTGTCGCCGATGTTTTTCCCGCGTCGCTCAGCTTGGTGTTCGCCGCGCTCGCCGCGATTCTCCTCCTCGCGATCGTGCAGGCCTGGCCGCGCGCGCCGCGGGCACGCTGATTCCGAACGCATGCTGCCCCTCTTAACCGCTCCGCCGCCCGCGCCGTTGGCCTTCCGCCCGCTTGATGAAGCGCCGGCGCAACTTCACATGATTTTTCGCAGACCGCCCGCGCTTGTGCTCGCGCTGCGCACACCGGTTGCCATGCTCGGCGCCGTGCGTTTCCACGCTTCCACGCCGTCATGACCGCCCCTGTTCCCGTCGTCGCCCTCGTCATTCCCGTCTTCAACGAAACCGCGGTGCTGCCCGAGCTCTTCGCGCGGCTCGCCGCCCTCTTCGACGGCGGTCATGGCTGCACGTGGCGCGCAGTGCTCGTCGATGACGGCAGCCGCGACCAGTCCGCCGAGATGATCCGGACGCAGCTCGCGCGCGATCCACGGTTCGAACTGGTCGAGCTTTCGCGCAACTTCGGTTTTCAAGCGGCGCTGTCCGCCGGCCTCGCGCACGCGCGCGGCGTCGATGCGATTGTGACGATGGACGCCGATTTACAGGATCCGCCGGAGCTGATCCCGGAACTCATCGCCGCCTGGCGCGGCGGCGCCGAGATCGTCCGGGCCGCGCGCCGAACGCGTGCCGAAACCGGGCTGCGCCGCGCCGGTTTCGATCTGTTTCACCGGCTGTTTGGCCAGTTGACAGATTTCCCGATCGAGCCGAACACCGGCACCTTTGGCCTGATCGGCCGCGATGCGATCGAGGCGTTTCACCAACTGCCGGAGCGACACCGGTTTTTCCCCGGCCTGCGCGCGTGGATCGGTTTTCCCGCGACCGACGTGCTCTATGATCGGCAGGAACGAGCGGCGGGCGAGCCCCAGCAGACGTTCCGCCGGCTGGTGCGTTACGCGCTCGACGGCGTGTTCAGCTTCTCGCACCTGCCGCTGCGGATGCTGACCTACACGGGCCTGTTCATCGCCCTGATGGGCTTTGCCGCGGGCGTGTTTTTCATCCTCTGGCGTTTGCTCGGCTTTGAAAACTCGCAGCAAGGTTTCACCACGCTCGTCGTGCTCGTGCTCTTCCTCGGTGGCATTCAACTCATCGGCATCGGCGTGCTCGGCGAATATCTCGGCCGGATCTACGACGAGGTGAAACAGCGCCCGCTCTACGTGGTGAAGCGCCGCACCGGCGGAGAAAAATGAGCCGGCTGCGCTGGGTGCCTCTCGCGCTGCTCGGCGCCGTCGTCGCGATCGCGGCCACGGCGCTGCTGTTCTCGACGTTCATGATGTATGACGACGAGGGCTATGTGCTCTTTTCGCTGAAAACGTTTACGGAAATCGGCGGGCTCTATGAACGCGTCTTCAGCCAATACGGTCCGTTCTTTTTTCTGTTCAACCAACTGCTGCACCTCGGTGGTTTCGAATTCACCAACACCGGCGGCCGGCTGCTCACGCTCGTCTGCTGGCTCGGCGCCTGCGGGCTGTGCGCGTCGCTCGTGTGGCGGCTCACGCGCTCGCACGTGGCGACCGCCGCCACGCTCGGCGGAGTTTTCCTGCACCTCTGGCCCATGATCAGCGAGCCGTCGCATCCCGGCGGCTTCATCGTGCTCGTCACCGCCGCGGTCGCGTGGTGCGGCGTGTGCTGGAGCGGCGAACCGCGTAAACTCGCGATCGCCGCGGGCGTCGCCGGCACCGCCCTGCTGCTCACCAAGATTAACGTGGGCGTGTTTCTGTTCGCCGGCGCGGGCGCGTGGTGGGCGCTGCACCTCGACGCCCCCGCTCCCGGCCCGCGCGGGCGCACCTGGATCGTCGGCGCGGCAATGGTGCTGATGCCGGTCGCGCTGATGCGCACGCAACTCCAGCAGGACTGGGTGGTGACGTTTGCCACGGTCGCCGCGGCCGCCGGCGCCGGAACGGTCATCGCCACCGCCCGAGGGGCGGACGCACGCACGCGCTGGCGCGATCTCACGGTGCTCATCATCACGGCCGGCGCGGTCGCGCTCATCACCTTTGGCGCGATGCTCGCGCAGGGCACCTCGCCGCGCGCGCTGCTCGAAGGCTGGCTGCTGAATCCGCTGCGCTTTCCCCAAGCCTATACGGCGTTCGTGAAATGGCGCGCGGGCGTCGCGCCGCTCGCGCTCGCGTCGCTGGCGCTCGCCGCGTGGGTGGCCGCGCGCCCGTCGGCGACGACCACGCGCCTCGTCGCCCTCGGCCGGCTGCTCGCGGCGGCGGTTTATTTCGCGAGCTGGGTGACCACGTGGTCGCTCAACACACATGCCTTCGCGCTCTCCTACGGCCTGAGCGCCGTCTGGTTGTTCGTGATGCCGCTCGATCACGATCACGATCGCGCCACGCAACCGGGCCGGGCGTGGCTCGCGCTGTTGCTCGTGCCACAGGCGTTGCACGCCTTTCCCGTCGCCGGCAGCCAGATCAGTTGGGGCACGTTCCTGTGGATTCCCCTCGCGGCGATCGGCGTGCACGACGTGGTGCGCGTGTTCTCGAAGGGCTGGGCGCCCGCGCGGCAACGGTTGCTCGCCGTGGCGGGCGCAGCCCTGGTGCTCGCGACCACGGTGCGTTGCGCGAACTACGGCTGGGTCGGCCTCACGCGCCTGCGGGACAGCGATTCGCTGCGCCTGCCCGGCGCGGAAGCACTGCGGTTGCCGGAAAATTTCACGACGATGCTCCGCATTCTCGCGCGCAACGCCACCGCGCACGCCGACGTGCTCTTCAGCCTGCCCGGCATGCACAGCTTTCACCTATGGACCGACGTGCCGCCACCGACCTCGTTCAACGCCACGCATTGGTTCACCCTGCTCACGCCCGCGCAGCAGGAAAGCATTCGCGCCCGCCTCGAAGCCTCGCCGCGCTCCGTCGTGATCGTGCAGCGCAACGTCTACGAATTTCTCATCCACGGCGGCATCGCCACCGAGTCGCCGCTCAACGTCTGGCTGCACGCGAACTACGAAACGGCGTTCTCGCTTGAGACCTACGATTTTCTCGTGCGCAAAGGACGCCACATCGCCGCGCTCGGCACGGCGACGCTCTACGAGGCGAACGGTGCTGAGCCGCGCTACAAAATCTCCCTCACGCTCGCCGAGTCGGACTTGCGCGGCGTCACCGGCATCGAGCTCGGCCGCTTCGATTCCGATGTGAGCACGCCCGTCGTCACGTGGAACGCCGCCAACGCGCAGCTCGACATCACGCCGCTCAACTCCGCCGGCGCGCCCGCCGCCGCCCCGCGCCGCACAACCTTCCCCTTCGATGCGACCGGCGTGATGCGGCTCGACCTGTTGACCGAAAAATTTCCGCCCGGCTGCCCGCTCAGCCACTGCGTGCTCTACCTGCTGGACGCCACCGGTCGCCGCCTCGCCGAGGCGCGGTTTGTCAAGTAGTTCGCGTCAACCCTCGCGCCGCGCCAAGGAATTCCGCACGCACTGAGGCGGCGGACCAAAGCTCGTCCGCCCTACCGGCGGCGCGCGACCAGCAGCAGACTCACACCGAACGGCCAAGGCACGCGGCTCTTTGCCATGCCGACGAAAAGCGCGCGCAGGGGCGCATTCAGCCAGCCCGGCGGCACGCGATCTTCGGCGCGGCCTTTTGACGTGAAACCGAGTTTCTTGCGCAGCGCAAAGGTGCGGCGCACCAGCCACACCACGGGATAGACGATGACGTTGGTGTAGTTGACGTGAACGATTTCCCACGCGTCGCCGGCGAACAGCGCCTTGAGCTGAGCGCGATCGTAACGGCGGAAATGGTGCAGGCCGACATCCCAGTCGCTCCACAACGCCATGCTCGCCGGCACCGTGACGACCGCGACGCCGCCCGGAGGGAGCAGGCGCTCGAAGCCGCGCACGACCGCCGCGTCGTCCGGCACATGCTCGAGCACGTCGAGCGCCGTCACAAAATCGAGCGAGCGATCGGGCAGCGGCACATTGTCGCCCGCGAGGCTGAGAATCTGCTCCGGCCGGAACCGCGTGCGCAGCATCCGCAGCGACTCCTCGTGGTTGTCGAGCACGAGCACGCGGCAGTGCGCCTCCATTTCTTTCGCGAACAACCCCGTGCCCGCGCCGCAGTCGAGCAGCGTCTGAGCGGGCCGCGGGGCGCCCACCACGGTCAGCCAATGCCGCACCGCCTCCCGCTTGCCGGCGTAATACCAGTGCTCGCGCTCGACGGCGTCGAGGTTCTCGTATTCGGCGGGATTCATGGGTTACGCCAAAACGTTGTTTTGCCCCGCGGACTTCTCCAAGTTCAAAAGCGTCTTGCGCACCGCTTCTTCACCCTCCGCCGGGTTTCTCATCACGCTGGCCGTGCTCCTCGCCTTCGCCCACGCCATCCTGGCCGTGACCGCGACGGCGGAAAAATCGATGACCTCCGACGAGATCGCACACCTCACCGCGGGCCACGCCTACAACTCGCGCGGCGATTACCGGCTGCAACCGGAGAACGGCAACCTCCCCCAGCGCTGGGCCGCGTTGCCGTTCACGTGGTCCGGCGAATCGCTGCCACCGGCCTCGCTCCCCTCGTGGCGCGCCGCCGACGTGTGGAACTACGGCCACACCTTTTTTTTCGAGCGCACGCTCGCGGCCGACAAATTTCTTTTCCTCGGCCGCGCGATGATCGCACTAATGAGTGCGGCCACCGGCCTCCTGATCTTTTTTTGGTCGCGGGCGTTCTTCGGCTGGCGCGGGGCGTTTCTTTCGCTCGCGCTGTTTGCGGCGTGCCCGGCCTTCCTCGCCCATGGCGCCCTCGCGACTTCGGACGTGATGATGGTGTTCTTTTTCCTCGCGGGTGTCGGCGCCTGGTGGCGCCACCTCGAGCATCCCGGCGTCGCCGGTGCGGCGCTGAGCGCGATCGTCTTCGGGCTGGCGTGCGTCGCAAAATTCTCCGCGCCGCTCCTCGGGCCCATGTTTGGGTTGTGCGCCCTCGTCTGGCTGGTGGACCACTTCCAGGCCGGCGCTGGGCGCGCCGCGCTCATCCGGCTGGCGCGCACGACCGCGCTGCATGTCGCCGTCGCGTGGGTGATCATTTGGTGTTTCTACGGTTTTCGTTTCAGCGCCTTCGCGCCCAGCATAGCGGAGGGCGGGAATTTTTACCGCGGCGACTGGGAGTGGATTCTCACCGGGTTCGGGTGGCAGCGCACGGTCATCGTGGCCTTGCGGGACTGGCATGCGCTGCCGGAGGCGTTTCTCTACGGCTTCACGTTCGTGCTGCAATTCGCGCAGCAGCGCGGCGCGTTTCTCAACGGCGACTACAGCGTCACCGGCTGGGTGACTTTTTTCCCGTATGCCTTCCTGGTGAAAAACACTCTGCCCTCCCTCGCGCTGCTGCTCGTGGGCGTCGCCGCCACGGCCAAGATCGGCTGGAGCAATCTTCGCGCGCAGCTCCGGCCGTGGACGCCGTTGCTCGCGCTTTTCGGGGTCTACTGGGTGACGTCGCTCACGAGCCATCTCAATATCGGTGATCGCCACATCCTGCCGACGTATCCCGTGCTGTTCATCGCCGCAGGCGCGTTGGGCGCGTGGCTCGATGTGCGGCGTCCGCTCGCGGCCGCGCTCATCGGCGTGCTGACCCTCTGGCATGTCGGCGAAGCGTGGCGCGCGCGTCCCAACTACCTCGCCTACTTCAACCCAATTGCCGGAGGCCCAGCCAACGGCTGGCGCCACCTCGTCGACAGCTCGCTCGACTGGGGCCAGGACTTGCCCGCGCTGAAAATGTGGCTCGACGCGCACGCGTCCGGCGAAAACGTTTTTCTTTCTTACTTCGGCACGGGCGATGCGGCCTACGAAGGCATCCGCGCGTTTCCGTTGCGCACGCTGCCCGATGTCGGACCGCGGCAACGCGTCGCGGCACTCGCCCCGGGCGTCTACGCGATCAGCGCGACCATGCTCCAGCAAGTTTACAGCCCGGTGCGCGGCGCTTGGACGCTGGACTACGAAAATGAATTTCAAGGCCTGCGCGCGCTCGAACCGCAGTTCCTCGCCTATCAAAACGACCCCGCACGCCGCGCCGAATTAGTCCGTGATGCAACTCCGCAAAAATGGGAATCCGGCTGGTGGCGCTACGACTGGCTGCGCCTTGCCCGGCTCTGCCACTACCTGCGCGTGCGCCCGCCCGAGGCGAACATCAACGGCTCCATTCTCGTCTATCGCCTGAGCGCGGACGAAATCACCGGCGCGACCAGCGGCAGTCTGCGCGACTGGCAAAGACTCATCGAGCGGGCAGTGGCGGCGCCGCGCGGGTGATCCGCGCAAAATATTCCGGCGCGATCCGCGCGAGGAGGGCGAAGTGCTGGGCGGCGGCTTCTGTGTCACCTGCACGCGCGAGTTCCAATCCGAGCGCATGATGCAGCTCTGCGGCCGGCGGCGGCGGCCTGTCCAAACCCAGCGCCTTGGCCCGCGCGCGGACCTCACGCTCGATGCGCAGCATTTCGTCGCGCGTGGCGCGGAGCATGGCGTCACCCGGCCGGCGCTGCAGGCCCTCGTCGACTAAGGCAAACGCCGCCGCTCGCTCGCCCGAGCGCAGCAGACTCAGCGCCGGCCGCGCACACGCCAGCACCGGCAGTTCGTCCACGCTCACCTTCGTGCCGATGTGCCGCCACATCGTCGCCTCATCGCGCCAGATCTCCGTCTGCGCGCGACTCAATCCAGCGCCCACCACGAGCACCACCGCTCCGATCGTGATGGCCACGGCGCGGCGCGCCTGGAGTTGCGCCAGCATGGCCACGAGCGCCGCGGCCAAAATGAGATGCGGTAGCAGCGCGTAACGGTCGGCGGGGAAATAGGGTTTCTCGACGACGCCGAGCACCGGGACGAGCACCGCGACGTGTGCGAGCGCGAACCATCCGGCGCGTTTTCTGACCCACGGTGAGAACGTCAGGCTCAGTGCCAGCACCAGCGTGACGACCGCGCCGGCAATCAACCGCGCAGACGGATGCGCCAAATCGAGCGCCACCGAATCGACGGGTGTCAGGCCGATCGGCCACCAAGGCCGCCAGAGATAGTGCGCGTCGACGTAGAGCGTCTGCAAGCCGCGCTGCCACAGGGGAAACTCCGCCGCCGTTGGCATCGCCGGCCAGACGCCGCCCACGTGAACGCGACCCAGCATCGTAATGGCCAGCATTACACCCGCGACGATCACGTGACCCCGATTGAGCGCGAACGCGCGGCGCCAACCCTCGCGTCGCGCATCGAGCAGCACGAAGATCGGCCAGAGGCCCAGCGCGGCGGGATACGTCAGCAATGCGAGCGCGTGACAGACGACGGCCGCGACGCGACGCCCGGCGAGTTGCAGCCAGAGCGCCGCGAACATGAACGCGGTGGTCTGCGCATAGAGCAGGCCCGAGGCCCACGCGACCGACTCGACGCGCAACGGATGCCACGCCCAAAACGCCGCGCCCAAAAACACGACCACCGTGCGCCACGCCGAGGGATCGTCGCCCAACTCCCACCGCGCGAAACTCCGGAGCACGGCGAATAACAGCAGCGCGTTGACGCAATGCCACGCCAGCAGCGCGAGATGATAGCCGGCCGGCGCGAGCCCGGAAAATCCGAAGACCGCCGAAAACCCCAGCCACCCGAGCGGCAGATAACGCCGGGAATATTCCCAGTCGGTGAAAGCCCATTGCACGCGATGCAGCGACAGCGGGCCGAGGTGCGGGTTGAAGAGGATATTGTAGTCGTCGTCGAGCCCCACGAAACCGAACGACACCCCATCGCGGTAAATCCACCCGCAGCCGAGCACGAGCAGCCCGGCAAGCAACCACGGCAGGCGAGTCAGGACCGCGCGCATGTCAGCGGCGATGCAGCAGCGTGCGCACGCCCTGCCGCGTGAAGTGCGCGAGAAATCCGAGCAATCCCGCGAACAACGCCCAGGTGATCGGTTGCTCGCAAAGAAAAATCCGGTCCGCCCAGCGCAGAATCGTCTCGGCCGGCACGCGTCCCTGGCTCATCCCCAGCACCACGCTCACCATCGGATCGATCCACAGCACGAGGATCAGCAGCACGGACATCGCCCACGCGAGCCCGCGGACCGCCCGGGGCGCGAGCGAATCGCGCGGCAGCTGCCAGAGCAGCGGGGCGAGCCACAGGGCGAAGACCCAGCGGTAGGCGAAATTTCGCCCGGTAAAAAAACAACCAGTTAGCAGCACCGCGCCGAGCGCGAATGACAGCCACGCGTTGCGCGATTCGGCCGTGATCTCCCATCCGGAAAAAACCTGCGAACGCCAGAAGCCGGTGAAAACCGCGGCCGCGATTGCCAGCGCCGCCACGGCTACCTGCCAGCCGGCCAGTCCGAGTCCCGTGAGGAGATTGACCGCGCCGAACGTCATGAGTCCTTCCGCCTTCGGCGCGATCGCGCTGAAGAGCACGAAGTCGTGCGCCAGGTTCACCGCCACCAAGCTCAGCGCCACCAAACCCACGGCCACGCGTTCGCGCACCTCGCGGACGTCATCGCCCGCGATCAGCACGAGCCCGGCGACCGCCGGGTAAAATTTTAAACTCGTCGCCAGCGCAATCAAGAGCACCGCGCTGAGCCGGAGCGTGCGCCGCGGGCTCAGCAGGCCCGGCACGACGGGCGCGAGTAACGCGAAGACCAGGAGGTCGTTGTTGGCGCGGTTGAGCGCGAGCAGGATCGGCGACGAACAAAAGATCGCGAGATACCACACAAGTTCTCCTCCCGTGCGCGGGCGTAGCCGCGCGATCGCGGCGAGAAAGAACGCCAGCACGAAGGAACCGCCGAGTAGAAAATTATCGGCGCGGGTCAGCCCGAGATTGCGCAGATACAGCCACCAGTGCGTGTAAACATGCGCTCGCCCGAACGGATCGAGCGGGTTGAACGCGTAGGGATCGATGCCGACGGACATCGCGTCGTTCGTCGCGAGGATCGCATAGGTGTCGAGAAACCACACCCCGAAATGGTTCACCCCGACGAAGAGGAAGAGGTCCGGAAAAAACGCGAAGAGCGAAAAATAGCAGCCGACGAACACCACCATCAACCACCAGAGCCGGCGCGGCGAAGGGCGGCCGGTCATGGTGCGTTGACCGCTCCGGGCGGGCTCCCGCCCGCTGGCGGTGAGGCCGTGGGTGGCGGCGTATCCTCGATCGCGATCAGCCGGCTGAGCCGCGCCCAGCGCGCCCCGAAGCGTTTCTCCGCGATGGGTTCGAGCCGGTAACTCTCCGGCATCAGATCCTCCGGATCGACGCCCATGTCGCCGCGCGCCGACGTCGGTCGCATCGCCTGCGCCACGATGACCTCGGTGAACGTGCCCTCCTTCAGATGATATTTAATCTGCTCGGCGCGCTGCCGGCCGACGCCATTGATGATCGTCGGCACATGCCACAAGACGTAGGGCAGCGTGGATTTGTTGGTGATGAAGAGCAGGCGGCCGGGACGCTCGAGCAGCAGGTCGTGCTCCCACTCCACCTCTTGCATCACGAGATTTTGGCTGGTGTAGAGCCGCCGCGCCATCGCCGGAAGATCCCAGCCGAACAGCCAAACCACGAGGCCGAGCGCCGCGAACCGCGTGGCCGAGGGGCGGCGTTGATCGAGCCAGCGGAAAAACAGCGCCGCGAGCAACGCGAGCAACAAACACATCGGCAGCGCGAAGCGCGCGGCGATGACATCGTCGAGCCGACTCCAATAATAGAACATCAGCATCCCGAGATTTGCCGCAATGCCGACGCCGATCGCGGTGAGCACAAAAAGCGCGGGCGCCACCGGCAAACGATCCGGCGTTCGCCCCCACCGCCACGCCCGCACGAACGCCCACAGCAACGCGGCCAGCCCCAGGGCAGAGAGATACCACGAGTTGGCGAGCGCGGGACCGAAGTTGAAAAAGAATCCCCACGCGCCCTCGAGATTGTTCGCCAGGTAGGCCGTGCTGAAGCGCGACGTCTGGCCCGTGCCGAGCTGCCACAGCAGCGGCGAGTCATCGACGATCCGTTTCAACCAGACGTAAGGCACCAGCAACAGCGGCGCGAAAATCGCGGGCCACGACAGCAGCACGGACCCCGCCCGCTGCCAGCCCGCAACAATCACCACCGCCACCGGAACGACAAACAGAACCGATTCGTAACGGCTCTGCGCCAACAGCACCGTGCCGACCACGAGCAACGAAAGCCGGTCGGGATCGGGCGCGCGCAACCACAGCACCGCCAGCGCCGCGACGAGCGCGATCATGACGAGGTTGTGGAGTTCCATGCCGGCGCCGGTGGCGTTTTGGCCAAAGAGCGGCATCGTCGCGAGCAGGGCGACCGCGAGCAGCGCCGGCCGGCGCCGGCCCGTGAGCGCACGCGCCAGCCAGTAAACGAGCGCGAGACAGATCGGCGTCAGCGCGGCGTTGACCAGAAAAATGTTCGCGATCCGGTAGCCCGTGAGATCGTGGGCCAGTGCGACGAGGAACGCGAAAAAAAACGGGCGCTTGTCGAGAAAGGTGTCGATGGGCGTCCACGAGCCGGCGATGTCGTAGGCGCGGATGACGGTGCCGACCTCCTTCGTCGCGTGCATGTGCAGCGCCGTGCCTTGGAGGACATATTCATCGAAGAGCACCTTGTGCTTGAACGGGTCGCTCCACAGCGCGAACGCGGTGGCGAGCGCGATCACGACGCCCGCCCACCCTGGTCGCCGCAGCCAGCCGAGCCAGATTTCCCGGCGCGGCGATGCGACCCGCCAGGCGTAGAAAAGGCCGGCCCCAAATAACACCAGCATGTAATAATAGCCCCACTCCTTGATCAGCACTTTGGCGGTGGCGGACGAGAGGCCGAAAAATCCGAGGCCAAGCGCGAGCAACGCCGCCAGCGCGAAGAGCGCCAGCCGCCGCGGATCGGGCGCCGTGCGAAACAGGCGAAGCAGCGGCAGGATCACGGCGCGAAAGGAAAAACGGAATTGTGCGCGCGGAACATCACGGCGGCTTACGGCAGCATCTTCACAAAATTCTCGAGGTAAGCCCGGCGGAGCTTTTCGATCTCGGCGCGATCCTTTGGCACTTCGTGCTTCACGAGATCGGGCGCGGTGAGCACCACGGCGCCATCGCGAATTTCCTTCACCCGGCTAATCCGGGAAAGCCGAAGATATTGGAGGCGTTCCTCGCGCACCGTTTCGAGGACGAAATTCGGCCCGAGATCGTCTCCTTCGCGCAGCGTCATCCGCCCGGTGGTTTCGTCGATATTGTAGCGTTGAAAGACGAAGACTTCGGAAAACACGTGGTTATGCATCAGCAGCGCGAAATCCTTTGGCCGCTTGAGGGCCTGCAGCATCGGCGTCGAGGAAATCTCATGCGCGATCCACAGGATCGAATCATTGTCGATCACGAGGTAGTCGTGACGCGGCTGTTCCGCGATGAACTCGCGCCGCCAGGCGGTCTCCTTGCCCGGCAGATATTCCTGCGAATAGGCGTGCGCCGCCATCGACGGCACGCCGCTCGCCAGCAGACCGAGCGCCGCCACCGCAAGTAGCCCGCGCCCGACCGCGAGGCTCGTGAACTGCGGGAGCACCGCCATCACCGCGATCACCATGGCGAGATGCGTGGGCAGGCTGAGGCGCCGGATGACCACGTTGTCGAACTGGCCGTAGAAGTAGCACATCATGAGGGCAAATTGGGCCGCAAAGCCGATGGCAAACAGACAAGTCGCCACACTCACGGGCGGCTCAGCCGCGAGCCGGCGCAGGCGGTTCACCACGAGCAACCCGAAAAACGGAATCGCGATGATCCCGATCACGGAAAGCACGAGCGAATTGGGCTGGTCCGAAGGCCGCGCAAAAAAGAACGCGAAGGCATGCTGGAGATTTCCTCCGTCTTCGGGTTTCGCGCCATTGAAGAGATAGGCCAGGGAAAATACCTTCTCGAAGCCCGGTTTACTCCCGAGCTCCCACGCCGAGGCCCGCAGGTCGAAGATTCGGTGCTGGAGCGGATAGTGGATCATCAACAGCGGCGCGAGGATGACCGGCCAGGCGAGAATGACCCGCCCCTCCCGCCACCAAACCCAAAGGACCAACAGCGCGACGGGCAGAAGGTAAATGACCGACTCGTAGCGCACCTGGGCGAGGAGGAGCGCCGAAAAGCAAAACGCCGTGAGCGCCGGCGCATCGCGCCGCTCCACGAAGCGCGCGCCCAACAGCAGCGTGGCGAGGATCATCACGAGGTTGAGCAACTCGAAGCCGCCACCCGTGGCATTGTGGGCGAGGAGGGGCAGCCCGGCAAAGAGCGCCACGCCGAGCCAGCCCGCGAGCCGTCCGCCGAGTTGCCGCCCCAGGGCAAACAGCAGGCCGAGAAAAACAAACGTGAGCGCACCGTTGAGCACGAAGGCGTTGGCCGGCCGGTAGCCCGTGAGGTCGTGCAGCAATGAAACCAGAAACGGGAAAAACAGCGGCCGCTTGTCCATCATGCCGTCGAGGATCGCAAACGTGCCCTGGATGTCGTTGCCGCGCACGGGCACGAGCACCATCTTGTCGAGGTGCATGCTCATGGACGTGCCCAAGAGCATGATTTCGTCCATCACGATTTTGAACCCAAACGTCTCGTGCACGAGGAGCACCACCCCGCCCAGCGCCACAATTCCCACCGAAAGCCAGTCGACCGCCCGCCACCGGAATGCCGCCAGCTCAGCGCGAAACGTGCGCCCCAACGCGTGCAGAAAGATCGCGAAGGCTCCGAGCACGAACCAAAACCCCGCTTTCGAGACAAACACGATCGCCGCCTGATCCGGCACCAGCCAAAATCCGAGAGCCACGGCCGCGACTGCAACAGCGCCGAGCAGCCACAACCTCCGGTCGCCAAGCCAAGAAGCGAAAGATAAGCGATGCATGCGTGAGCGGATCTTGGGAGGGGCGCGACGAAATGAAAAGCTTGTTGCCATCAATCGCGGGCGCAAAAAAGCCGCCCCAACATGGGGGCGGCTCGAAGCTTATTCGTCAGCAGTTCGCTCAAGGCGAATACGTGATCGTGCGCTGACCGGCAACAGCGTCGACCGTGATCGTGATGCCTTGGGTGAAGCCGGCGGGATAGGTCTCGTTCGCCACGAGGTTCAGGGCCTTCACGTAGTTCGTCGAGCCGACGAGGCTGCCCTGCGTCACCGACGACACACCGTTTTCCAAGA
>JBBRLB010000013.1:0-69191 GCA_038231575.1 Opitutales bacterium
GGTGGGGAGCTACGCTCCCCTACACCCCCTCCCTTGCTTTCCCGCTTGTCCTCCCGCCCTAACTCATAACTTACTTTCACCTCCCACCTGTCTAACCGGAAGGGTCCACCTCAGAACGGCGTTCCGCCCCCGACGGTCACCGTCGTTTGTAACTATGCCTCCACGGAACCAATCGCGAAAACCAACGAGAAGGCGGACAGAATCGCTCAAGAACGCATCTACCAGCAAGAGCTTGCGAGGAAGCGAGCAGAGGAGGCGAAAAGAAATGCATTATTCACAGATGAGATTCGCCAAATAGAGAAAAACTTCTTTCGCCTGAATGATCCCGAGCAATTCGCCAAGAAATCCAAATTCATGCAGCTAATTGTCACGGCTGAGGCGCTGGCGGCGAAAGCGGAGTTTCAAGCCGCGATTCGCTTCTACAATGACGCGCTTCAGACCCAGCCAGAACCGGCTTATATCGATGAAAATGCACGGGTGCAGGAACTGCACGAAATGCTGATGGCGCAGCGCGAACCTGTGGAGGTGAGCGTCAAATCCGATGGCAAAACCACGGTCTCAATCATGAATATGAGTGGCTCTTCGCAGAACAAAACAACCACGTTCAAACTCTTTCCCGGCGACTATGTCATCGTCGGCACCCGCGATGGTTTTCGTGACGTGAACCTACTAGGACAAGTGAGAGACGGAACCCCGCCACCAGTTTTCACTGTGATCTGTGAAGAACACAGCGCTAAAAAAAGCGCCCAAGAATAAGCCCTGCACCCCGTGCACCGGCGTGTCGGTCGCGTCAAAGTCAAGGATCAGCACGTCGGAGGTTTTTTGCGTGAGACGCGATAAACCAATCCCCTATCGCAGCCTTTGACGCGCAAGACGTGCGTCGGGGAAAAGGAAATGCCTCGAAGATGCTGTGGAGTGTCAATGCGTTCTACCAAGTAAGAGGTGGCGTCGACCAAACGACCGCCGCGATTGCGTTAGTCGAGGCCGCCGCGCTCTACGCGGGAATCAACCGCAATGGAATCGTGAATGTTGCGCCGCATTAGCAAGAGTTCCGCCTACTCCATCCGCTTAGTCTCCCGCAGCGTCAGTAGCCCGTCGATACCGATTGCCCAACTCAAGAGAATGCCCTAATGAATGGGTCCGCTGTCACCGGATACTTGCTGTAAAAGCAGCGGCTTTGGCGAGGGCGTGAATGAATGTCCGGTCAGTCGTGCGATAATCTCTTCCTTTGAGACCGGACCAAAATCGCTTACCTCGGCGGACACGTTCATTTGCTTCATTTGGTTTCGGCCCCCAATCGCGGCCTCCTTATCAATCAGGATACCGAGCAGGATTCCTTTGGCGTTTGGGCTAATTTTCCCCTCCCGCAAGTCCTGCCGAAGTTGTTGGGATACCTCGGCAATCAGGCTGCGAAGTTCGGTTCCCAGCATCTCCCCCCACTCGTCAGCGCCAATGCGGGCATGAACGATGGCGGCAATCAACCGCTCGGGGGCTGAGGGGTAACGCGTCATCAGTTCACGCCTTGACGCATTGCCAGCGGCTTCTGCGGCAAGCATGGCCAGAATCGGTGCGGGCAGGTCTTTTCGCTTTGTCGATTTACGCACGAATTGAATTGGTTTAGGCGTCATCGGTTGTGGCGGTTAATGGCAGTCACCATCTACTGCCGCCGCCACCGCCACACCTAAAGGTGGTGGCGGTGCGCTTGTGGCATCCGCCGAAACTGGTTGTGGCGGTTGTGGCGGTTGTGGCGGAAAGGGTCATTTCCGGCGGTAGTGGATGCCGATCCGTTCAACGCGTCCGGCGTCCAACAGTTCATCCCGCCGGCGGCGAAAACTGGAGTCAGGGACGCCCGATGCTTTTTGCCATTCGGTCGAGGTCATCAGACCTTCAAGCGACTTCACGGCGTCGTCCGCACTGTGCTTCTTGGGGGCACCACCGCGTTTCAGTTTGGCCGGGTCCAATTGATCATCGCGCACCCACAACGGATATTGCCAACGGACCGCGAACGGATGCACGGGCGCGAAGTTGCGCAACGCCATCTCAACTGTCATGGCGTCCGGCTCCTCGTGGGGTGTAATGGTCGCCGCCACGTCCCCCCAGCGGGAGAACACACCGGCGCCGCTGGCACGGTCGATGGCGTTCTTCTGCGAGGCATCGCCCTTGGCAAAATGATGCGACAACGCGAGTGCCGAGCCGTTGAGCGAGCAATGCTTTTCGAGGGCGCACAAGAGTTGGCCTTGCGAATCGTTGCTGTTCTCCTCGCCGCCGGATGCCGAGTTGACCTTGTAATGCGGGTCAATAACTACGAGCCCCGCGCCGATGGACTTGATCTTGTCGGGCAACCGAGCCGCCAATTCAACGATGCTGACGCTGTGGCCCCGCAGGTTCCAAACATGCAGTTCCTTGGGTGGCTTCGTGCCGTGGGCATCGCAGATCTTTTCGATGCGATTGGCGGTGGCGAAGTCCTGCAATTCGAGATTCAGCATCAGGACCGGAGCTAGTTTGGTCATGAAACCGAGCCACGGTCTGCCGTCGGCAATCGCGCACGCCGCGTCGATCAGCGTGAAGGTCTTGTGGGCCTTGCTCGGACCGGAAATCAGCATGGTGCCGCCACGATACAGGACGCCGTCGATCAGCACAGCCGGAGTCGGTGGTGGGTTCGCGCAAAGGTCACTTGCCCGGACTGGTTCTGGCCAGCCGTCCGCGCATAGTTGGGGCGTCGCGGGCGGGAAATCTTCAACGCTCATTCCGGCGATTTCGTTCACGGCGTTTTCCTCCCCGGCGGCGTCAGCCATTCCGAAACACCTGCCGACGTGATTGGACAAATCCGGTGCAAATCGTTCAAGTCTTTCGCGCTGGTGCGGTTGCTGCGCAGCACGCGGACCGGATGGCCGAGTTTGCGGAGCGTATCAACGAATCCTCCCTGCGCTTTCCAGTTATCGCCCGCAGCATCCGCGTCGGCGAACAGAACAAATCGGGCAGATGGCCGCAAGAACGCACTCCATGCGTCCAGCAATGGCCGCCACCCTGAAGCGCCGCGGGTTGCGAACACCGTAACGTTTTCCGGCCATGCGGCATCGCCCGCCAGCCAACCGGATGCCGAAGCAAGCGTGATGGCATCCCATTGGCCTTCGGTTCCGACCAATGTCTGTGCGTAAGTAACGAAGCCCCCACCGAGCACGAACGGAAGCGCCGCCACGCGCACGTTGTCCGCCTTTTCATTTGGCCGGTAAGTCCACCGGATACGTTCTCCGGCCTTCTCAGACTTACGCCGGTGATGAAAACCCACGTCGCACGTGCTAATAAATCCGAGTTCGTCGCGGAATGGCGCTTGCACCGGGAACGCGACGCCACGTCTACCCTTGAGCAGCGGACAGGCGATCAATCCATCCTCCGCTAGCGTGCGCACAGTGCCCTCGGGCCAGCCGCGCCATTCGTTGACCGCATCCTGCAAACTTGCATTGCCGCGCAAATGAGCGAGTCCTTCGTCCCAGATCGCGCGGCATTCCTCTGGCATCGGCTGCAACGCTGTGGTGGCCGTTGCTGCCTCAACAGTAGGCCTTGGCGGAGCTTCGCGGGGTTGGGGACTGGGATGCGTGCTCCTGCGACTGCTGGCTGTTCTTGTGCCAGCCATTGCGATTAGTTCGCGGCACGCATCGGCGTTGGTGATGCCGTGCGCCTTGGCGAGAAAATCAACCACGTCGCCACCTTCGCTGGTCGCGTGATCTTTCCATCGCCTCCCATTATCGTAAACCGAAAACGACGGATGGCGGTCTTCACGGAATGGTGACGGGCATGACTTGCCGAATCGCCAGCCGGGGAAAAGCTGCGCGGCGAGGTCGGGAATGGTCAGTTTCGCAAGCGCGTTTTCGAGCGGACTTGCGGCAATGGCGTTCACGTGCGCGCCTCCGTCTCCATTCTGGCCGGCGGTCGGACTCGATGTGCGGCCTCGTAGCGTTCGACGGCAGCAAGTTCTACCAGAAGCCTGCGCCCAATCCGAACGGATGGGAAGGTATCTGGTTCCTGACGCAATTTGCGCCGGATCGATTCTCGGTGCCAGTGCCAGCGTTCGCTCCACTTGGCAGGGGTGATGTATCTGGTTTCGTTAGGCATAAGGCTCATTTGACCTTAGCCTAAGAAAACCGGAGAAAGCCTAAACGAACGGAAGCGGACCGCTTATGCTGTTAGGGGGCAACAAATTGTAGTGACGGGTAGACGCTTTTTATAGCCTCCTTGATTGCTGAATGTCGGTTCCAAACCATCGTGCTCTGCGTATTGTAGGCTCGTTTAGCGTAACGCTGCTCCTCGGGTGTCCGCTCGAAACCATCGCGGGGCTCGATGTAACTCGGAACGCCTTGCGTCTTATAGAATTTCCACGCGGCCTGTTCCAACGCACGCTGACGAGATGGGTTCTCCGCCAAACGCTGTTCGACAAATAAGAAAATTTCCCACTCAGCTGCCGCACCCAAAGTGCAGCCCCTGCTTTCGAGTTTCTGTTTCTTAAGTTTCGAAATCGGCACGCGCTTTTCTAAGTCGTCGATTATCTTCTTGCGGTGTCCCGTGTCGCGGACCGCTTTCGGGATAGCCACGAAATCGAATCGCTCCGACAGAGTTTCCATTGAAAAAATGTCCCGCTCTTCGAACTGGGCTGCAAATGCTGCAATTGTTGCGCTTGCCGTGGGTGGCGTGACTACGCGAGGCATTGGAGTGTAGTAGGATTCCACGGCACCCTCTAGCACTTTCCTGAGATCGTATGGCAGGCTTTGCCAGAACGTGTCTTCGATTGGGTTTCCTTCGGCCACAACAGGGAAAATAACCTGCGCAACTACGAGCGCGGCGACTAGGTTTCTCGCACTGATTGCGCGAAATTCGTCTCCCAGTGTCTTCCCTGCGCCTCGCCTTTTTCTTAGCTCTGCAATCTCGCCTCGAAAGATTTCGTTGCGGCGTAAGCACTCCCACGCTTTTGCAGCCAATCCATAGTTGGCCGGATTCGAATCCGATAGTTTGGTCTTCATGGCGTCACCCCACGATTTTGAAGTGCGACAGCTCAGGAGAAGTGGTCGGAGTCGCATAGTATCGAGACGTGACCACTGGCGACCGATGCCCTAAGTTATGCTGAGCATGGAATAGGCCGTGCTGGGTGGCCACGACGCTGCCGTATTGCTTGCGCAGGGTGTGCAGCGGATGGCCACGAGCCTTGCCCTTTTCGACCCCGCGATCTCGCAACCAAAAGTTGATCGTCCGAAATGTCATCGGGCACCGGTAGTCGAGCCCGCTTGCAGCCTTGCTCTCGGGATCGGGGTCACCGCCGCCGATGATGTACGGGGAAGCGTCTTTTCGGGACTGGTTGAGCGCATCGTAGACCTCGCGTTGAATGCGAATCTTTCTGCCTTCGCCGCCCTTCGGTCTAAAATTTCCCTGTTCGTCGGGTATTTCCACGAAGCAGACTCCGTCCTCGTCCTTGAGCCATTCCCATTTCGCTTGGTCGATCTCATTGGCGCGAAGGCCGGCGCCGTAGCCGAGCAAGAGCGCGGCATAGGCGTCAGGGTGTGGCTCGCGAAAATCTATGTCGCGCCACTGCGGAAGCTTCCCGTGGGCTTTTTTGTGCTGCTTCGCAAACAGTGTTGTCGCGGGGTTCTGAGCGTTGGGGTCGCCCGTCAGCAATAGTGGCGCATCCCGCATGACGCGGTCGATGATCTCGGGCTTGAGGGGTTCGTACCTCTTGATCTCTTGCGAACGTTCAATGCCGACAAACGGATTCTCAACCTTGAGCCCGTTTCGCTCCATCACTTCGCGGCCCTTCTGTGAGAAGCAGGCCCCGGCATTGCGCAGGATTTTCGCCAGCGTGTTTGTGACCGCAGAATCCTTCCGGCTTCGAGATGCCTTGGCCCGGTAGGCGTCCTCCGCCTTCGCAATCGCTGCGCGGTTCAATTCCCGAATCTGTTTCACGCCAGCCAGGGCGCACAATTGTTTCAGACAGCGGACGTAGTTCAGCACGCTCACCGGACGGGGAGCCTTCCTCATGCTGAGCACGGCCTTTTCGTATTCGGCGCAAAAATCCTCAATCGACGGCGAGGCTGGCAACCTAGCCTGACCGGCGTGGACGGCGGACCAGCCCTCCGCAGCAAGACGCTGCGACAGGGTCAACGCCGCTTCCGCCGACGCTTCCTTTTCGGAGCTGTGGAGCCGAACCCGTTTCGTGATCCCTTCATGCCGCAGGCGCACGTAGTATTCGGGGATCTCAACCGTGTTGCCATCGCGGTCCCGGTAGCTGTTCCGAAAGAGCCGCGCCCGCCAATAAGCCGCCGACCCCTCCCCGCTCCGCACTCGTCCACGTTTAACTGGCTTTTCTGTCTTGTCGTCTACTTGACACTTTTCGAGGTTGTCCCCAGTTGTGTCCAATTTGGGTTCGTTGCGCGTTTCCATTGTGATTTCTCCTCCATGGTTAGGGTTTTCCTAGTGACAGAGCGCAACCTATCACAACGCGTCATAACACACAAGGACAAGGACTCATAATCCTTTGGTTCTGGGTTCGAATCCCAGTGGGCCCACCAAGCCGCAGGGCGACTCGGCCGCGACATGATTCCTTTCCCGGACCTGATAAAAGGGACGCGTCAGAGAACTGATTTCTGCGCAGATCGATCGCGGGCAGCGCAAAATATACTTCACCGCCGGATAGCACATTCGCGCTTCTGCACGGTCAAAGGGGGTGAGTCTTGGTATGCGTCGTCCCTTCTCTCTGTTTCTTGCGATGGTTTTGGCCGGCGTTGCGTCCGGCCCGGCGCTCCGTGCCCAGACGAACTGGACCGCCGCTTCCTCGGGCACCGCGCAAACCCTGTGGGGCGTGTGTTATGGCGGCGGGCGCTTCGTCGCGGTCGGCGAGGGCGGCACGATTCTCACGTCGCCGGATGGCAGCACTTGGACCACGCGCACGAGCGGGACGAACGTCTGGCTCACGTCGGTCGCCTACGGGTTCGCCCATTACATTGTCGTCGGCGACAACGGCACCGTGCTCTCGTCGCAGGACGGCATCACTTGGGAGAGCGCGAACGCCCGCACGCCTTCCGCTCCTGCCATCCGGCTGAACGTCGTGCGCTTCGACGGCGCGGAATTTCTCGCCTACGGTGAACACAATTACTCGACCCGCGTCATGCTCCCGCTGGGACTCGAGCCTGGCCAGACTTTCGGTAGCGCCGGCACATGGTGGCGCGGATTTGCGACCGGCCTCGGGCACAACGTCCTCGGTGGCCAGCCCGGTCTGCTCGTGCACGACGACAACGCGCCCTATCTCGGGCCCGACAGCCTCGTCGCGTCGGCGCCGATCCAGAGTGTCACCGGCGTCGTGGTTGATCATGAGGCCTTCGTCGCGGTCGGCGGCGCGGGGGCGATCGTGACTTCCACCAACGGCACGTCGTGGACCGCCCAATCCTCGGGCACCACGGCCAACCTGCAGGATCTCGTCGCGTTCAACAACACGCTGATCGCCGTCGGCGAGGGCGGCGCGATTCTTTCGCTCGACGGGAGCGGTGCGTGGACGCAACGGAGCGCGCCGACCACGCAGATGCTGCTCGGTGTCGCGGGCAGCGACACGACGGCCGTCGCCGTTGGATTCGGCGGCACGATTCTGCGTTCGTCCGCGGCATTGCAGCCGCCCGCGATTATTTCCGCGCCCGCGGGCCTCGCGGAAACGATCGGGGGCGCGGCCTCGTTTGTCGTCCGCGCGAGCGGTTCGGCGCCGCTGTCCTACCAGTGGTTTCGCAACAACACGCTGCTCGCCGGCGAAACCCGCCCCGCGCTCACCCGCACGCCACTGACGACCTCCGATGCCGGCAGCTACACCGTGACCGTCATTAATTCCGCGGGCGCCGTCACGTCCAGCGCAGCGACCCTCGCCCTGCTGCCGGCCCCCGCGCCCGTGGTCGATCTGAGTTTCAATGCCGACCCGTTCCTCGACGGATCGCCGACCGCGTTGTTGCCGCTGGCCGATGGCGGCGTGCTCGTGGCCGACGGAAAAAAGAATCAGCTCGTGAAACTCCGCACCGACGGATCGCTCGATTCCGCTTGGACGATCAGCACTTTTGGTCCGGGCACAAATGCCGGCGCGCCAAGCGTGAGGGTGCTCGTCGCGCAGCCCGACGGCCGGATTCTGGTGGGCGGCTTTTTTTTAACGCTCACGGGTCCACCCCGCGCCAATCTTGTCCGGCTCAACGCCGACGGCACGCTCGACGCGAGCTTCGTGCCCGCCGCCGAGGCGACGGTCACGAACCAATCGGTCACCGCCATCGCGCTGCAGGCCGATAATAAAATCCTGATTGCGAACAACGGCCTGGTCCCCCTGCGCCTGCTCCCCGACGGACGGCTTGATCCGGCCTTTGCGCCGCAACCGCTCGTGCCGGGCCTCACGCGGTTTGGCGAGGCGCGAAACTGGGGCATTAGTTTCGTCGGCCCCGCGGCCGGCGGCAGGGTAGTCGCCGCCGCCAATGTGGATTTGCGTTTCACCAACGGGTTTCCACTGCGGAATCTTCAGGTTGTCCGCTTTTTGAATGACGGCGCGGCGGACCCTTCGTTCACCCCCTTCGCCGCGGCAGGCACCGCCGGGATCCTCCGCGTGCTGAATGACGACGGCGTGCTGGTGCTTGGTTCTGGCGCGGGACCGTTGGGCTCGATCGGCGACGGATTCGTCACGCGGCTGCGTTCCGACGGCAGCGCTTATCCCAATTATCGTCAGAGCGCGCTGCCTGATTATCCCGCGGCGCCTTATATCTACCCGGACGGTTCGTTCATCGTCAGCGGCGTGACGCAGCAGAGCCCCATCCGCTACACGCCCACCGGCGCGACCGATCCCAGTTTCACCGGTGGCATCGGCCGGCCCGCCGCGACGGCCGTCGCGGCCAGCGGCCAGGTTTACGTCGCGGGGGCGTTCGACGTTTACGATGGCCAGGCGCGCCGGCTGGTCGCGCGGCTCAACGTCGTGGCGAACGGCAGCGTGAATGCGCCGCGCATCCTGAGTTTCGCTGCGGACAAAACGACGGTCGCTTACGGCGAAACCGTGACATTGCGCGCGGCGATCACCGGTTCCGCCGCGCTCACCTACGAATGGATCGGCATACCGGTCTCCTACGCGAACAACAGTGCCGTCCGCACGACCTCGCCCGTGATGACCTTCGCGTTTTCGGCGACCGGCCCCAATCGCAGATTGCAGCTCATCGTGCGCAATCCCAGCGGTGAAGCCGTGAGCGCGCCGATGGTTTTCACCGTGCTGCCGGACGCGCCGGTGATCACGAACCAGCCGACCCGAGTGTCGGCGCAAAGCGGTCGCGACCTGTCGTTGCCGGTGGAACGCAATGCCACGGCGGGCAACACCCTCGAATACGAGTGGCGCCGCAACGGCCAGATCCTGCCGCAGCCCGCGGGCGGATTTCTCGGACCACCGCTGTTCATGCCGAAGGTCACCGCCGCTGATGCCGGCAGTTACACGCTCACGATGCGCAACGCCCTCGGCGTCGCCGTCACCTCCGCGCCGATCATCCTCACGATCGACGATTCGTCGCGGCTCGCGAATCTCAGCACGCGCGCGTTTGTGGGGCCGGGCGAGCAGGTGCTCATCGCGGGGTTTTCAATTTCCGGCGCGCAGACGCGCAAGGTCCTGATTCGCGCCAGCGGGCCCGGCCTGGCGAAATTCGGCGTGGCCGACACACTGGCCGCTCCGCAGATCAAGCTGCTCGAGGCCCGCACCGGCCTGGATTACAGCCTGAGCTTTAGCAAAGACGGCTGGGATGCGAACAGCACGGACGGCAACGCGTTGCTGCGCGGAGCGTTCGCGCAAGTCGGGGCGTTTCCGCTCGACCCCGGCAGCAAGGATGCCGCGGGTGTCGCGCAACTTCCGCCGGGCAACTACACCGTCCAGATTTTTGACAAATCCGGCCAGACAGGGACGGCGTTGGTCGAGATCTACGAATTCGACAACGACGCGGCCCGCATGCTCAACGTGTCGTCGCGCGCGATGGTGACGCCTGCGTCACCCGCGATTTGCGGTCTGTCGATTCAAGGCCCGGTCGCGAAACGCGTGCTGCTCCGCGGCGTGGGTCCCACGCTCGGCGGGTTTGGAATTTCCGGCGTGCTCGCGAATCCGCGGTTGACGCTGAAGGACAACAACGGAAACACCGTCGCCCTGAACGACGACTGGGACGCCAGCCCGAACACCAGCGACCTGCGAGCGGCGATGCCCGTGGTCGGCGCCTTCGCGCTGCCCGCCGGCAGCCGCGATGCCGCGCTGCTCGTGACGCTCGCGCCCGGCAACTACACGTTGATTGTCGAAGGCACTGGCGGGCAATCCGGCGTCGCCCTCGTCGAAGCCTACGAAGTGCCGTGAGCGCGCCGGGTGGATTCATCTCCGACATGGCGCGAACGAGGGCGGCTCACACCTCCGCGACGAACGCAAAGCGCGGCACCGGATTTTCGCCCGGGGCGACGGTCACGGTTTCGATCCACATGGCGGCGGGACGGACCCAGAGGCCGCGTTCGCCGTAGAGGGCTTGGTAGACCACGAGCACATCGCGCGTCTCGGAGTTGCGCGCGAGGCCGAGCACACGATACTCGTTGCCTTTGTAGTGACGATAACGGCCGGGTCGCGGCTCGGCAGGCAGCGGCGGGAGTTCCTTGCGCGAAGAGGTGGGGTGGGAGGGTGGCATCACGAGGAGAGGGCTGAAGCGCGGTGGGATCGGACCATGGCGCGTTCGGCTGCGCCAAAGGATCCGCTCAGAGACCGGGCCGACTTACTTCCGATAATCCAGCGGCGGCTTCCGGTCGCCGACGAGCGGGACGTATTTGAAACCCGCGCCGCGGCGCTCGTCGAACTCGGCTTTGGCCTTCGCGATCAACTCCGGCTTCGTGAAAAGATCGACCGCGGTGAGCGCGATGGTTTTCGCGGCGACGACCATGCCTTTCAATCCGATCGTCGTGCCGCCGGCGGCGACAGCCTGCCAGCTGTGCGCGGGCGTGCCGGGCACCCAGGTCGCGGCGGTGAAGCCGACCGTCGGGACGTTCCAGCTGACATCGCCGACGTCGGTCGACGCGCCGCCCGCGCCGAGCGGATGCGCATCGAACGGCTCGACCAGCGCGGCGATTTCGGGCGCGGGCGGTTTGCCGAAGAGCGTGTGGCCGATTTTTTCGGCGAACGCTTTTTCCGCGGGCGTGTAGGGCACGCCGCCGGCGATTTCCAAATTCGTCTGCACCGCGCGGCAGAGGACTTCGTTGGGCAGCGTTTCATAAACGCCATGAATGATCTCGTAGTCCATTTTCGTGCCGGTGCCGAGCGCGGCGCCCTCGGCGGCTTTCACGACGCGATCAAAAACTTCCGCATCGATCACGCGGCTCGGGCTGCGCACGTAGTAAAACGCCTCGGCGAATTCCGGCACGACGTTGGGCGCTTCGCCGCCGTGGGTGATCACGTAATGAATGCGCGTGGAGTCGGGGATGTGCTCGCGCATCATGTTCACCATGTAATCCATCGACTCGATGCCATCGAGGGCGGAACGGCCGCGCTCGGGGGCAGCGGCAGCGTGCGAGGCGATGCCGTGAAAGCGAAACTTGGCCGACTTGTTCGCGAGCGAACTCGTCTCGCGCACCATGTTGCGATCACCGGCGTGCCAGGTGACGACCACGTCGACGTCGGCGAAGAGCCCGGCGCGCACCAGGTAGACTTTGCCGCCGCCGCCTTCCTCCGCGGGCGTGCCGTAGAAGCGCACCGTGCCTTTGGCGCCGGTGGCTTTCATCCAGTCCTTGGTCGCGATCGCGCCCTCGATGGAGGCGGTGCCGAACAAGTGGTGGCCGCACGCGTGGCCGGCCGTGGAACCGGCGCGCTCCTTGCGCTCGGGCACGGCTTCCTGCGAGACACCGGGCAGCGCGTCGAATTCACCGAGGATGGCGATGATGGGATGTCCGCTGCCGTAGCTCGCGATGAACGCGGTGGGCATCTCGGCGACGCCGGCTTTCACCTCGAAGCTTTCGCTCTTCAACTGGGACTGCAGGAGGCCCGAGCTTTGCGTTTCCTGATAACCGACCTCGGCGTAGTTCCAGATTTTCAACGCGATGTCCTCGTAAGTTTTTTTCGACGCGTCGATGCGCATGACGACGTCGGGCTTGGTCGTTTGCGCAGCAGCGGTGAGCGCGAGTCCGAGGGAAACGGCGGCGAGCGAGAAGGATTTTTTCATCGATGAGCAGATGCTGATCAGGTTCACGTTCGTTGCCGAGGCGGAAAAGAAAAAGCCCCGCGTCGGGCGACGCGGGGCTTCGGCAGAACTTAAACTAAGCCGCGGTTAGAACTGGCGATCCAACTCCAGCGTCCAGGTGCGGCCGGCGACCTGCGTGCCGGCGACCGACGACGAATAGCCGAAGGAGCCGGAGGTAAGCGGCGGCTTGCGACCGAGCAGATTGACCACGCCGACCTTGACGGCGGAGCGGCTGAGCCATTTGCCGCTGTT
Organism: Opitutales bacterium; assembly: GCA_038231575.1. GTDB lineage: Bacteria > Verrucomicrobiota > Verrucomicrobiia > Opitutales > Opitutaceae > CAITWF01. The sequence continues at coordinate 12,483 of JBBRLB010000013.1, forward strand.
GGTGCCGAAGCGATAGCCGGTGAAGGCGTTGAACGTGACATTGTCGTGGATCACATACCGGTAAGCATAGGCGTTATCGGTAAAGGTCCTCGACAGATAGTTCGGTGCGCCGAGTGAGGTATAAAGGGCGGCGGTCGTGCTCGCGGTGTCAGAGTAGCGACCCGTGTAATAAGCGCTGGTGCCGGCGCTCCAATTGCCCTTGCGCCAGGAGAGACTGGCGGAACCGCGCCAGCGGGTGGTGCCGTCGAAATTCATGCGATCGGTGGTGATGGCGGCGGCGTTCGGGATATTCTTCCGCAGGTAGGAGCGGATCAAATAGCTCCAGTCCGTGTTGAAGTTGAACTGGCCGATCTCCATCTTGGGCAGCACGTAGTTGAGGCTCATGTCCCAGCCGGAAACGTAGGCGTCGGCGAGATTCACGAACTTCACCGAGCGCGAGGCAATCGTGCCGGCGACGGCCGCGGGCGCGCTGGCGTGCGTGGCATTGTAGGTGTTGAACAGCGCCTGGTCGGGGGCACCGACCGGATTGCGGATGACATCGGGCGAGCCCTTGTAGTTGGCCGTGCCGCTGCCGAGGTCGATCTGGCCGATCGTCTTGCCCGCGGCGAGTTGCGCGGCGGTGTAAGCGTTCAGCAGCGCCGCATCGTTTGTCAGCAGCTGGGTGGAGCTGAGGGTGTTGATGACGTTGGTCTGAGCGATCTGCCAGTAGTCGGCGGTGACCGTGAGGCCTTTCACTTTCGGAATTTCGAACACCAAACCGATGGTCTTGCCGATCGAGGTGACGGGCTTTAGCGAGGCGTTACCCGAGGTGAAGTTCTTTTGCACGTAGGCACCCTCATTGGTGTAAGGGTTGCGGTAGAGGTCAGTCGTGCCGGGCTGGGAGTCCACGGTGAATTGGAGGGGCGCATAAAGGGTCGCGAGGTTCGGCGCCGAGAAGCCTTCATTGAAGGACGAGCGGATCATCAGGCCGCGATAGGGTTTCCAGTTGAGGCCGACTTTCGGGCGCGTGGTGTTGCCGAAATCGGAGTAGTGCTCGAAGCGAGCCGAACCCGTGAGCTCCAACGAGGAGACCAGCGGCACGTTGTTGTTGGGGGCGACGAGCGGAATGACCGTCTCGGCATATCCGCTCGCGACCGTGCGTTCGCCGACCGCATCGGGTTTCGCGGAAGCAGTGACGAAGTCATTGTCGTTCGGATCGAGGCCCGAGCTGGCGGGATTCAAGCCGGAGTAGGGGGCTCGTGTCTCGATGTATTCTTCCTTGCGCCATTCGCCACCGACGGCGAGCGAGCTGGCCCCGGACCAGAGGTGGAAGATTTCACCCGAGGTGCGAACATCGATACTGCCGAGGGAACTGAACCCGTCGTGGCGCCAAATTTGCACGAACGGCATCGAACTCGCGGGGTTGTGATAGACTTGATCGGGAACGACGGCGCCACCCGCAACCTTGAAGGTATAGCCGAAAGGATTGTAGGCGGAGGCGTCGGTTTTAAGGATCGCGGCGCTCAAGGCGGTCTCGCGGACCGCCGTGAGTGAAACGTCCTTGGTCGAGGCGCGGGTGTAGAGCACGCCTGACTCCCATGACCACGTATCGAAGAACTTACCCTTGAGACCGGCGACTCCGCGATAGGTGTTGGAGTGAACTTGGACGTGCTCCGGGGCCAGATCCTTCAGCGTGCCCGTAAGCCAGACGATCGACTGCGGCGTGCCCGTCAGGCGCGCGGTGCCGTCGGCGTTGTTGGCGCCGGTCGAGCTGTAGAAGCGGGAGCCGTAAGGGTTGTAAGGATTGTCGACGGAGACTTGCTTAAAATAAAGCGAGTCGGTCGAGCCCGCCAGCTTGAGGCTGTCGGCGCTCGGGGCGTTGAGAGCAATGGGCTGGCGGACGAGGTCGGACTTCGAATGGTAATAGGAAAAATCGCCGAACGCCGTGATCCGATCATTGAGATCGTAGGTGGCGCGGGTGAACCAGTTCATGCGGCTCGTGCGCGGCAGCGCCATCGTATACGCATTGATGTTGAGGTAGTATTCCGGATTGGCCGCGCGCGTGGGCGCGGCGGTGGTGAAGGCAAGGGTGCCGTTCACCGGCCGGAGGTAGTTCGCCGTCGTGGAGGCGCCGATGCGGAAGGTCGGAAATAGTCCGGTGGCAGATTGGCCATCGAAGGTGCTGCCGGCGACATTGAACGGCGCGGGTGCGACGTCGATGTGCTTGGCGTTGGCGGAAAAACGGCGGTCGCGGAGATAGATGGCGTCGCGGTAGGTGGCGTCCAGCGTGGTGAGGAAGCTACCCTTGTTGTTCTTGAGGCCCGTGCCGTAGGTCAGGGTGCCTTGGACGCTTTGGCCGCCCTTGCGCTCGGGCATGCCGTAGCGGAGGCGGAACTCGGAGCCGCGAAAATCCTCGCGCATCACATAGTTGATGACGCCGGCGACCGCATCGGAGCCGTAGATCGAGGAGGCGCCGTCGCGCAGCACGTCGATGTGGGAGATCCCTTGGTTGGGGAGCTGATTGACGTTTGGGGAGAAGGTATTGACGCCGTTGTCACCGCCCGTGATCGGGTGGGGGACGAGGCGGCGGCCGTTCAGCAGCACGAGCGTGTTGCCCGCGCCGATGCCGCGCATGTTAATCGTCGCACCGTCGCCACGGACACCGGCGCCACCGCTGGTGGACTCGTTGACCGGGACGTTGGTGACGATCGGCAGGGCGGTCAAAACTTCCACCGCCGTCAGCGCATTTCGCAGATCGAGCGATTCTTTGCTGAAGACGGTGACCGGGAGAACTTTTTCCTGGTCGAGGCGTTTGAAGTTCGAGCCCGTCACGGAGACGGCCTCGAGCTTGATGACGTCTTCGCCGGGATTTTTTTCGGCCGGGGCCGCCGCGGGGGCGACGGCTTGAGCGAACAGCGAGGCCGTCGCAAGGACGGCGATCGCAGGAAGGAGGATGCGCGCTGAGCGCACCCAACGCAGTAGGGCGGTTTTGTTAGTTTGCATGGTAGTCGGGTGCCGGCAAAACCGGCGCGAAGAATGAGTCAAGCGGAGGGAGAGTAAGTTTCGTGAATGGCGAAACTCAACAAAAACGAGACGAAAGACCGTGACGGGCGACCAATGGGCCCCGGGGTGTAACGAGGCCAAGGCGGCGGCGAGGCTGTTGGGAGCAAGATTTCCACCGCACGTCGACCGCTCCTCAATTCAGCGTGAGACCGTGGCGCTCCAGCGTCGCCCCGAGTTCACGATCGTAGTTGGCCTGGGCGCGGCGCTGATCGGCGAGGGCGCGGGCGTAGCTGTTTTGCGCGGAGGACAGGATTTCCTGCTGCTGCAGCACGAAAAAAGTGGAACTCGTGCCGGCCTTGAAACGCTTCTGCTCGTTTTCGAGCGCTTGCTCCGCGAGCTCGAACGCGATCTTGTCGGCGGCGACGCGCTGCCGCGTGGTCTCGATCTGGCCGGCGGCGGCGGTGACGGAGAGCATGATGTCCTGCTCGAGGCGCGTGAGATCGGCCTCGCCCTGGCGGAGGTTGAGCTTGGCGGCCCGCGCGCGACCGCGGCCTTCGGCGAACGCGAGCGGGATGCGGACGACCATGCCAGCGGAGTAGGAGCGCGCATCCTCGTCGCGCACCTGATCGCGCGCGGTGCGAAAGTCGCGGTTCGCGCCGCTGTAGCCGTAGCTGCCGACGAAATCGAGGCGCGGCAGCAGGGCGCTTTGCGCCGCGGAATAGTTGGCGCGATCGATCGCGACACCAAGCCGAGCGCCTTGATAGTCGGGACGGTGATCGAGCGCGTGCTTCACGTCGACCGCGGGATCGACGGTGAGGTCGGCGGCGGGCGCGAGCGCGACAATTTCGAAATCCGGGCCGGCGGTGCGGAACGCCACGTCGCCGGTCAGGAGGCGGAGTTGGTTCTCGACGTCCCGCATCTGGCGATCGGCAAGCAGCACGGTTTCCTCGCGGTTGGCGACGCGCGCGTGGGCTTGGATGACTTCGGCGTCGGACGTGGCGCCGACCTTGAGCTTCTTTTGATTCTCGTCGAAGAGTTGCGCCGCGCCGTCGCGGGAAAGCTTCGCGATGCGGAGATTGTCGCGCGCCTGCTGGAGATTGTTGTAGGCGAAGATGACGTTGGTCACGACATCGATCACCGTCTGGCGGTGCTGCCAGTCGGAGATACCGCGGTTGGCTTTCGCGATGCGCAGATTGGCAAGCGTGAAGCCAAAACCGAAACCGCGCAGCAACGGCTGCGTGACGCTGATGCCGCCGAAGGTGGTGTAGTTGTCGGCGAAGGCGTTGAAGGAGCCGCGCGAGTTTTGCGCGTTGGCGCCGAGGCTGTAGGTCATGCCCCAGGGCATGAGGCCGTCGAGCGAGAGGGCGTAATCGTCGTTCTGCGCGAGGGGACGGCGCGTGAACGGCGGGAGGGCGCCGGCGGTTTCCGCCTCGCTGTAGGAGCGGCGAAAAGTGAGCGCTGGATCGAAGGCGCCGTAGGCGGTGAGGACGTTGGCGCGCGCAATTTGCGGGGAGAACGCGCTGACCTTCACGCGCTGGTTGTTTTCGAGTGCAAGCCGGATGGCGTGGTCGAGCGACAACGGCTCGGCACGCAGGCCGGCGACGAACCAGGCGGCGAGCACGACGGGCAGCACGCGGCGCAACGCCGGGCGGTGCGCCGCGCGGGCGAGGAGGGAGGTGTGCTGCGGCAAGAGCAGTGCGGCCTGCCGCTGCGGTGGCGCGGGCGTGGCGGCGCTGCGACCACCGCTGGCGATGAGCCCGGTGATGGCGTGCAGATAGTTTTGGATGGCGAGGGTCGGAGACGGGCGCATGAGGCGGGAAAGGCGGGCGGGCGGCGGGAATTATTTCAGCATCATGCCGTCGGCGAGCCGAACGGTCCGTGTGCCGAAGGAGGCGTTTTCGTTGGAGTGGGTGACCTGGATGATGGTCACGCCGTCCTCCTGGTTGAGCTTTTTGAAGAGCTCCATGATCTCGCGGCCCTGATCGGAGTGGAGATTGCCCGTGGGTTCGTCGGCGAGGAGGAGCGCGGGCTGGGCGACGAGCGCGCGGGCGATGCCGACGAGTTGCTGCTGGCCACCGGAAAGCTGCGCCGGATAAAGATCCTTTTTTCCGACGATGTGAAAACGGTCGAGCGCGTCGCACACGATGCTCTCGCGATCTTTTTTGGGCGTGTCGCGATACGAGAGCGGGATCTCGAGGTTTTCGTAGACCGTGAGATCGTCGAGGAGATGGTAGCTTTGGAAGACGAAGCCGAGGTGTTTTTTCTGCAGCTCGAAACGCTTTTTCTTGTCGAGCTTGTGCACCGGCTCGCCGCAAAGATCATATTCCCCGTCCCACGCGGCGTCGTGCAGCCCCAGAATGTGGAGGAGCGTCGACTTGCCGGAGCCCGACGGCCCCATGATCGAGAGGAAGTCGCCTGCGGCGACCTCGAGGTTGATGTTGCGCAGTGCGTAATAGGGGCCGCCCTTGAGCGGATAGACGCGGTCGACGTGACGAAGAGAAATCATGGGGAGCGAGAGCGGAACGGACGCGGGAAAAACGGAAGCAAAAATCACTCCATGAAAAGATGGGCGGGGCGGGCGGAGGAGCGTTCGCGCTTGGGAGCGGACGGCGGCGGCGCGGCGGGAGTGCCGGGGCTTTTTTTCGCGGATGAGGACGAATCAGCGTCGGTGTGCGGTGCGGCGGGCGTAGCGGCCGCGGTGTTGGCAGTCACCGTGGAGGACAGACACTCGGAATCGCTCGGGCGGGCCGAGACCAACGGCGGCAGGAAAAAAAACAGCGGAGCAAGGAGGAGCGATTTCATCGTGGTGGAGGGTGGATGGGGGGCGCGCGGCAGGAGTTGCGCGCCCAGTTTAGCAACGCGTGTGCCGCCATCCATGCGCGCGCCCAAACCACCGCCAGCCAACGTTTAGAAATTCTCGGCCTCCTGGCAGACGGGGGCGTTGTTTCCGTTAACGGAATCTGGGTTTCCCAAAAACGGGAAACCCAGTCTGGGTGCTCCGCCAGGCCGATCAGGGCACTTCGTAGACCTCGACGAGAACGAGGCCGGCGGTGCTGCCGTTGCCGGCAACTTGGACGGTGTAATCGCCGGACGGAAGATTCGCGAGCACGGCGGCGTCTTTCGAGGTCGTGGGAATCGCAAAGGCACCGACCGCGGTGAACGCGCTGCTGAGCTGCGTGGTGCCGGCCCAGTCGTCGTTCGCCGCGAGCACCGAGGAGCCGGTGCCGAAGAGCGTGAGCTTGGGATCGGCGACAAAGCCGCTCGTCACGCCGACGGCCGCGAGACCGGGACCGACGGCGCGGACGACGACGGATTTACTGCCCGTGCCGCGGAGGACGAAGCCGATGGTGAAGCCGTCGCCGAGATTTTTCAGGACCGACACGTTGATCAGCCGCGGGCCGGTGGCGGTGAAGTCGCCGGAAGGCGTCGCATCGTAAACTTCGGCGATGACGACACCGGTGCCCGTGTTGGCCGCGGACACTTTCACGGAGTTGTCGCGCGTGGTGATGTTTCCGAGTGCGGCGGCATCGAGAGAGCCGGCGCTGGAATAAGGGAAGGCGCCGACGCTGGCGAAGGCGTTGCTCAGCGTAGTGGAACCGCCCCAGTTGTCATTTTCCCCTGTCTTCGTGGGGCCGGCGAAAAGCTCGAGCTTCGGATCGGCGAGCGTGCCACCGACGCCAAGTGCACCCAGAGACGGACCGGCGGCGCGGATGACGAGCGGCTTGGGATTGCCCGCGCTCGAATTGCCGACGACATAGCCGAGCGTGAACGCGTCACCCGCCGACGCGAGCGACGTGAGGATCGAAAGATTGATCAGGTGCGCGGCGGGGGCGGTGTTGACCACCGCCGTCACCGTTAGCACCGCGGCGCTGCTCGTCACGTTCGTGCTGCCCGAGGTGACGACGACGGTGTAGCTCGCGGCGTCGGAGGTTTGAGCACTGGCGATGTTGTAGCTCGCGCTGGTTGCACCGGAAATGTTCGCGCCGTCCTTCTGCCACTGATAGCTGAGACTCGAGCCGGTGGCGGCGACGGTGAACATGACGCCCTGGCCGGCCGTCACGCTCTGGCTGGCGGGCTGCGTGGCAATGGTGATGGAACTGGAGCCGACCGTAAGGACCGCTGGGGCGCTGGGCTGAGTCGTGCCGCCCGAGGTCACGATGACGGTGTAGTTACCGGCATCGGAGGATTGGGCGCTCGGAATCGTATAACTCGCGCTCGTCGCACCGGCGAGATTGGACCCGTTCTTCTGCCACTGGTAAGTCAGGTTGGTGCCGGTGGCCGTGACACTGAAGGTCACGCTCTGGCCGACACTCACATTTCGGCTGGCGGGCTGGGCCACAATCGTGATCGAGTTGCTGCCGACCGGCAAAACCACGAGCGTGGCGGACGCAGTTTCCGACGCGCTTCCCGCATTCACCGCCACGGTGTAGGCGCCGGCGTCACCGGGCTGCACCGAAGCGATGGAATAATTCGCACTGGTCGCGCCGGAGATAGCACTGCCGTTCTTCGACCATTGGTAGGTCGGGGAGCTTCCGCTCGCCACCACACTAAAGGTGGCGCTTTGCCCAACCGTGATCGCCTGGCTGAGCGGTCGCGAGGTAATGGGACCCACCCCTGCGGCGACCACGGTCAGACTGGCTTGGGCACTATCGACGGTGCCGTCCGTGCCGCTGATGCGCACCGAATAAACCGCTTCATCATTGGCGGTGACGGCGGAAAGCGCATAGGTCGGAGTGGTGGCGCCGGAGATCGAGACGCTGTTTTTCAGCCATTGATACGTCAGCCCCGACCCGCTCGCGACGACGCCGAAAGACACGCTTTGCCCGGCATTGATGATTTGGGCGAGAGGTTGCGCCGCGATGGACGGTAACGCGGCCGTGCTCGCGGGCACGGCCCGGCGGATGAGATTGTTCCCGGTGTCGGCGACATAAACCGTGTTGCCGTCGGCGACGATGCCCGTGGGATTATAGAACCGCACGGACGCGCCGACGCTATCGATGGCGCCGACCACGCCCTCGGCGCCGGCCACCTTTGTCACGGTGCTGCCCGTGATCCGGCGCAGCACACTGTTGCCGTAATCCGACACAAAGAGATCGCCGTTGCTGTTGACCGAAACGGACCGCGGTTGGCTGAAGCGGGCGACCGCGGTCGATCCATCTTGGAACCCGCTCACGCCTGAGACGCCGGCCACGGTGGTTACGACGCCCGCGGGAGTGACTTTGCGGATGGCGTTGTTGCCGTAGTCGGCGACGTAGACATTCCCGGCGGTGTCAACCGTCACGCCCCACGGGTTGTTGAACCGCGCCGCACTCCCGGCGCCGTCGATAAATCCGGATTGTTGCGGGGCGCCGGCCAGCGTTGAAACCGTGCCGCCGGCCGTGATCTTGCGAATCGTGTTATTGCCGCCGTCGGCGACATAGAGGTTTCCGCTGCTGTCGATCGCGAGCCCATACGGCAAAAAGAATCGCGCCGAAGTGCCCGCGCCGTCAGTGGCGCCAAACTGGAACGCCGCCCCGGCGAAGGTCGTGACCGCGCCGGCCGGCGTAATTTTCCGAATGGTGGAGTTGGTGACCTCTGCCACATAGACGTTGCCCGACCCATCGACCGCAATGCCGATCGGAGAATTAAACCGCGCCGTGCTTCCCGTGCCGTCGGCCGAGCCCGAGACTCCCGCGGAACCGGCCAGCGTCGAGACCACCCGGCCCGGCGAAATCTTCCGGATCGTGTGGCCGACCGTGTCGGTCACATAAAGATTTTTTGCCGCATCGATCGCAATGCCCGAGGGACTGTTGAACGTTCCGGGAGTGCCGTCGACCCCGCCCGCGGAACTCGCCGAGCCGGCGAAGGAGGTGACCGAATAGTCTTCTGCGCGCAGCGAGGCCGCGAATCCGAGCATTAACAGGACGCTAGCACGAACCAGAGCGGGGAGATAATTTTTCATCAGGTCACGGATTGAACACGGAACCAAGGGGGCGTTCCAGATGTTTTGTTCCGGGATGACAGGAACAAAGCGCTGCGATGGAATCCTCGACGGAGCCGCCGTCGTAAACGCCCGGTGAAAATCATGTCGTGCGCAATGCCTTGGTCAGCTTGAGGTGGCTGGCGTCGTGCAGCCAGCAAGGCCGCACCCAAAACGACTGCGACTAAAACGACTGCGCAGTGATTCAAGTGCGGGCTCGTTGGACGAGGGCCGGAACCTCATGCTTGCGACGACGAGCCAACAGGCCGCGGCGGCTCCGGCCAAACCGCGCGACGCCGAACGCCACCTGCACGAGCGATTCGCGCCGAATCATTTTCAGCACCTGCGCCGGCAGGGCGCCGAGGGCCATAATTGGCGGAAAGACCTGTTGACGCCGCTCGCTGGCGTCGCCGAGCTGTTTTTTTCTCGAACCCGTTTCCGCTTCACGATCCATGATTCGCGTCTTCGTCTCCGGCTGCTACGACATCATCCACGCGGGCCACATCCAATTCTTCCGCGAGGCCCGGGCGCTCGGCGATCATCTGACGGTGTGCTTCGCGTCGAACGACGTGCTGTGGCTGCACAAGCAGCGCCGCAGCTCGCTGCCCGACGATCACAAGCGCGCGGTGCTCGCCGCCCTCGACATGGTCGACGAAGTCGTGCTCGGCGAAGGCCACGAGGAGGGGATCGATTTTCGCGACCACTTCCTGCGATTGCGGCCCGACCTCCTCGCGGTCACGGCGGACGACCAATACGCCCCGCTCAAACACGCGCTCTGCGCGCAGGTCGGCGCGCGTTATGTCGTGCTGCCGAAAACGCCGCCGCAATTCTCGCCGGTCTCGACCACGCAGATCGTGAAATTCATCCGGGCGCCCGAAGTCGCGCCGCTGCGCGTGGATTTCGCCGGCGGCTGGCTCGACGTGCCGCGGTTCGCGCGCGCCGGCGCCTACGTGGTGAATTGCGCGATTTCGCCGACAGTTTCACTGCGCGACTGGCCTTATCACCAAAACGCCGGGCTCGGCGGCAGTGGCGCCTGGGCGCTGCTCAACGGCCGGGACGGCGTCGTCTCCGAACTCGACCTCGGCGTCGGCTGGCAGGATCCCGCGATTATTTCCGAGACGGGATTGTGCGTGTGGCGCAGCGGCAAACGGCCTGAGCTCGAGCTGAAGCACAACGGCGATTTTCTCCGTGGCCGCCTCGCGCTCTTCTGGACCGGCAACGATCACGACACGCCCGATCTCGTGAACCGGCCACGCGACTTCGACGCGATTGAGCGCGCCGGAAAAATTGCGCGCGACGCCGTCTGGCACCGCGATCTCGCGCAACTCGCCGCGGGCGTCCGTGAATCCTACGCGATGCAACTCGGCGAAGGCATGACGCCGCTGCCGGCGGACGTGATCGGAACGCTCGCCTGCAAATACGCCGGCGGCGGCTTCGGCGGTTACGCCGTTTATCTTTTTGCCGAGCCCGCGCAGCGCGACGCCGCGTGCGCCCGCCCGAACTTCCGCGCAATCGAGCCCTACGTGGCGCTGCGCTGAATTATTTCGCGCGTTGCAAATCGTAGACCTCGGCCGCCGGTTGCCCCTTTTGATCGCCGGCGAGCGTGATGCGCAGATGATCGGGCGCGACGAGCTCGTAGGTGAACGTCTTCGGGAAATCGTGCGCCTGATTTTCGAAGACCGCGCGCTTCGCGCTGGCGTCGAACTTCACGAGCGGAAACACATGCGGGCTGCGCTTGCCGTTCGGGTGGGGAATCAGGACGACCGCGCCGTCCTTCTCCGTGAACACGACGAGATCATAGAACGTGCAGCGGCCTTTTTCGAATTCGCGGCCCGCGCTCACCATCACGCCGCCCTCGGGTGAGGACGTGAGTTCTTCCGCCGCCGCGCCGCTGCTGGACGTGCCGCGCCACGAGCCGGAGATAAAGCCGAGCTGGACGACGGTGGTTTTTTCCTGCGCAGGGGCGATGCTCGAGAAGAGGACTGCGGCGAGAGAGGCGAAAAGCGAATGAGATAAAAGCTTCAGGTTCATAAAGAGAGGGTGTGGGGCGGTTGAAAAATCAGCCCGCGGGCGCCGGCTCAATCCGAACGCAGCGCGATCAGCGGATCGATCCGGCTCGCGCGGAGCGAGGGCATCAGGCACGCGAGCGCGGCGACGAAGGCGAAGAGCACCGCGACGCCACCGTAGACCAGCGGATCGAGCGGCTGCACGTTGAAGAGGAGCGTCTGGCCGAGGCGCGCGACCCCCGCAGCGAGCGCGAGTCCGACGACCAGCCCGATCGCGACGAGCTTCAGTCCGCTGCGCATGATCAGCGCGATCACCTGCGAGCGTTGCGCGCCAAGCGCCATGCGGATGCCGATTTCGCCCGTGCGCTGGGCGACGGCATAGGCCAGCACCGAGTAGAGCCCGACGGCGGCGAGCACGAGCGCGACGCCAGCGAAAATCGCGGTGAGTGAGGCGACGATGCGCTGCGTGCCGAGGCTTTGTGCGAGGTTCGACTCCAGCGTGGCGAAAAACGAAATCGGCTGATCCTTGTCCGCGCCGGTGACGGCGGCCTTGATGATCGCCTGGAGCGCGGCGGCGTCGCCATCGATTTTCGCGACCACGGCCATGCCGGGGCGGCCGACCTGGTGGAACGAATAGTAAACCTCCTCGGGCACCGGCGCGTTGAGCCCGTTGGCTTTCACATCGGCAATCACGCCCACGATTTCCTGCCGGAGGTCGCCATTTGGTCCGCGCAAGAGAAATTTGCCGAGCGCGGATTCGCCGGGGAAAACATGCTTCGCGAGTGTCTCGTTGACGATGCAGACTCCGGGCGCGCCGTTGCGATCGGCGGGGTTGAAAGTCCGGCCCTCGCGCAGCGGGATCTCGAGGACCTTGAAATAGTCGTCGCTCACGACGCAGAAGCTGGCGAGCGGCCGCTGCGAAATCGGCAGCGCGGGCCGGCCGGCGACACCGTAGGGTGCGCGAGGTTTAAAGCCGCTGAACGGGAGCCCAATCACCACGGCCGCGGCTTTGACCGGCGCCGCGCTCTTCAGGCGATCGACGACCGTCTCGAAAAACTGCGCCTGCTCGGGATTGGTTTTGTAACGCGCGAGCGGCACGCCGACGAACGCGGTGGCCACGCCCGTGGGATTGAAACCGGGCGGCGTGCGTTGGAGTTTCAGGAAACTGATCAACAGCAGGCTCGAGCCGACGAGCAGGACGACGGAGAGCGCCACCTCGGCGACGATCAGGCTGGCGCGGAAATTCGCGCCGCGCACGCCGCCCGACGAACCGCGCGCGGAGTCCTTGAGCACTTCCACGAGATTGGTTTTCGAAGCTTGCCACGCGGGCGCGATGCCCACCAGCAGCGCGCAGAAGAGCGCGACGCCCGCGGTGAAAACGAGCGCGCGCCAATCGAGCGACAGCGTGGTATTCGGGGGCAGTTGCGTGGCGAAGGCCGATTGCGCAGCCGACAGCGCCCATAGGGCGAAGAGCGTGCCGAGCGCTCCCGCGCAGGTGGAAAAGAGCAGGCTCTCGCCGAGGAATTGCCGCACGACGTGTCCGCGCGTGGCGCCGAGCGACTGGCGCACGGCGATTTCCTTGTGGCGCGCGGAGAGCCGGCCGAGAAAGAGCGAGGCGACGTTGGCGCACGCGATCAGCAGCACGAAGCCGACCGCGCCGAGCAGCGTGTAGAAAGTGGGACGCAGGTTGCCGACGAGCGTCTCGGTGTAGGAACGCGGGTCGCTCAGATTCGGGGCGTCGAGCTTGGTGCTGAACTGTTCACCGTAGCTTTTGCTGATCGCGGCGAGCTCGGCCTTGGCTTGCGCGAGGGACACGCCGGGTTTCAAGCGCGCGATCGGTTGCGAATAGCCCGCGCCGACCTGCACTTGGGCGGGATTGAGCCCGCCGATTTCAAACACCCGCGGGGCGAACACCTGCGTCTGTGAAAAAGGATTGCTCAGCCGCGGCGCCATGATGCCGACCACCTGCCACGACAGGCCGTTGAGCTGGATGTTTTCGCCGACGATCGACGCGCGGCCGCCGAAGCGCGTCTGCCACAACTCGTGGCTGAGGATGACGACGTTCGGGCCGTTGGGCGCATCTTCCTCCGGCGTGAAATTACGGCCGACCGCGGGCGCGAGGCCGAGCGTCGGGAAAAAACTCGGCGTCACGCGCAGGCCCGCGAGCTGCGCCGGATCGCCGTGGCCGGTGAGGGTGAAGTTGTCGAAGGCGCTGTCGGCGATCGCCGAAAACGATTTGGCCTGCCGGCGGATTTCCTCGAAGCGCGGCCACGAGACGGCGGGCGCCACGAAGCTCGCCGCGTTATTGACCGCCCAGATGGCGACGAGCGACGACGGTGACGGCAACGAGACGGGATTGAGGATCAACCGATCGTAAACGGAGAACAGCGCGGTGTTGGCGCCGATGCCGGTCGCGATGGTGAGAATCGCGACGAGCGTGAAACCGGGGGTCTTGAGGAGGGAGCGGAAAGCGAGTTTGAGGGCGGACATGGGTGAAAAATCGTGCTCGTTCTCTTAAGCTTTCTCGTTCGTCGGGGGTTTTCGGACGGAGAAAAAGATTCCGAGAAAGAAAAAAGAGAAGGAGGAGCGCTGCGGACGGAGAGGAGCCTCGGAAGATTGCACGATGTATGCCCGGCCGGCGGGCTGGGATACAAACACGCAGCGGTGAGCGACTTGAAATTCGCGCCGAAAATCCGGCCCGCACCGGCTGTCCGGTCGCGGAACCGCGTTTTCCCGAATCCGGAACGCGGCCGCGCACCGCGGAAAGTGTCACGCATGACGTGACACTTTATCCGGGGCGACTCCGCCAGATTTTGGGAGAAAAAATTACTCGGAGCGCAGGGCCTCGACGGGGTTGACGCGCGTGGCACGCCGCGCCGGCAGCCAGCACGCGAGCGCGCCGACGTCCAAGACGAACGGCACCGCGAATGTCCCGCGATATGCGAACAGCGTCGCCAGCACGAGCGCGACGCCGCAACCGATCGCGAAAACGCGATCCAGCTTCGAGCGAGGCGACGGGGCGGGCGCGCGAGCGGGGTTCACGTCCCGCGATTGGACCCACGGAAGGTGCGACGGGAAGCCGAAAAATTAATTTTTGCACCATTCACTCCGCGCGCAGCGCCACCATCGGGTCGATCTTCGTGGCGCGGCGGGCGGGAACGAAGCACGCGAGGGCGGCGATGGCGCCCACAAAGAGCGCGACGCCGATGAACACCACGGGATCGGTCGCGCTGATTTCGAAGAGGAGGTTCTGCATCAGACGGGTGAGCGCGAAGGCCGCCACGAGCCCCACGCCGAGCCCGATCAGCGTGAGGCGGAGGCCCTCCTGCATCACGAGCGCGACGACGTCGCCCGGATCGGCGCCGAGCGCCAGGCGGATGCCGAATTCGTTCGTGCGTTGCGCGACGCCATAGGCGATGACGCTGTAGATGCCCATGCCGGCGAGCGCGAGCGCGAGGCCAGCGAAGCAGCCAAGGAGCAGCATCCAGAGGCGGCGATCCGCGACAGACTGGAGGAGGATTTCCGCGTAAGGCTGCACGTCGCCCACCGGTAGGCCCGCGTCGAGCGCGTGGATCGCCGCGATGATTTCAGGGCGCAGGCTCGCGGCGGGGCGGGTGCTGCGGACCAGGACATTGAGAAAGGCCCCGTCCATCTGCGCGGCGGGATAATACATTTCCGCCGCCGCGGGCTGGGAAATATTTTGCGAACGGGTGTCCGCGGCGACGCCGACAACCTCACGCGGCACGGACTGGATGCCGGTGATGAGCCGGTGCCCGAGCGGATTTTCATTTGGGAAAAGCTCCTTCGCGAGGGTTTCGTTGATGATGACGACATTCGGCGCCTCGGTGCGATCGCGCCAGGTAAAGTCGCGCCCCCGCTTGATCGGAATGTCGAGCGCCGCGAAAAATCCGGGTGTGAGCGTGGAGCGCAGCATGATTTTGCGCTCGCTCACGGGCGGAAGCGGGCGGCCCTCGACGGCCGCGGGCGAACGCGTGAAGCCGTTGCCGGCGCCGGGGAGCGTGGCGGTGGCCGCGGCGGCGGTGACGCCGGGAAGCGCGCGGATTTTTTCGAGCGCATTTTGAAAGAAGAGGGACTGGCGCGGGAGGTCGGGATACGAGCCGGCCGGCAGCCCGAGGAAAAACGTGGACGCGCCCTCGCGGCGAAAACCGGGGTCGATATTTTGCAGGCGGCGGAAGCTGTCCATAAACAGCGCCGCACAGACGAGGACCAAGAGCGAGACGGCGACCTCGGTGACGAGCAGCGCGGAGCGGAAACTTCCCGCGTGCCGGCCGCCGGTCGAACCGCGCGATGAATCTTTCAGCGACTCGTTCGGATCCGCGCGGGAGGCTTGCAGCGCGGGGACCACGCCGAGCACGAGGCCGGTCAGCAGCGAGAGCGCGACGGCAAAGCCGAGCACGCGCAGGTCGAGGGAGAGTTCGGCGGCGCGCGGAATAAAATTTTCACCGACGCGCGCCAGCACGTCGAGGCCCCACACGGCGAGCAGGATGCCGAGCACGCCCGCGACCGCCGCGGTGAGCACGCTCTCGGTGAGGAATTGCCGGACGATGCGGCCGCGCGTGGCACCGAGCGCGGTGCGAATGGCGATTTCCTTCCGACGCGCGGTGACGCGCGCGAGGAGGAGATTGGCGACGTTGGCACAGGCGACGAGCAGCACGCAGCCGACGGCCGCCAGCAAGGTGAGCAGCATCGGCCGCTGTCCGCCGACGAGATCTTCGTGGAAGGAGACGACGTGAAGGCCGGCCTTCGCGTCGACTTTTTCGGGATTGGCGGCCGCGTAGCGTTGGTCAACGACGTGGAGTTGCTCCTCCGCCTGCACCAGGTGGACGCCGGGCTTCAGCCGCGCAAGCAGTGTGAGGTAGCCGGTGCCGCGCTGCACGAGATCGGGCGGCAGCCCCTCGGGCTCGAACACGCGCGGCGCCCAGATCTGGTTTTGCGCGTAGGGAAACCCGAGGGTCGGCGGCAGCACGCCGATGATCGTGTAAGGCGCGCCGTTGAGCGTGAGCGACTGGCCGAGGATGTCGGGCTTGCCGCCGAAGCGCCGCTGCCAGAAACCGTGATTGAGCAGGATGACGTTGGCGCCGCCGGGCCGATCGTCCTCGGGGCGGAAGCCGCGGCCGAGCAGGGGTTGCACCCCGAGCGCGGGAAAAAAATTCGCGGTGACGCGAGCGGCCTGGAGGTTTTCCGAATCGCCGCGGCCGGTGAGGGTGAAGCCGGTGAACGCCTGCGCGGCGAATTCGGAAAACACCTGTTGCTGATCGCGCCACGCGGAATAGCGGGGCCAAGAGACATTGGCCTGCTCAAGTCCGCGTTCGGGAAACGAACCCCACACCCGCGTAAGCTGCTCGGGCTGAGCGTAGCCGAGCGGACGGAGGAACAGCGTGTTAATCGCGGAAAACAGCACGGTGTTGGCCCCGATGCCCAGCGCGAGCGCGCCGACCGCGAGCGCGGTGTAACCGGGGGACTTCAGGAGCTGGCGGAGAGCGTGTTTCATCGCCGAAATTATTTCGTGACCGGAGCAGATTCGCGCACCGCCGCCGCGACGGGCAACGCGAGCAGGGCAACGAACCCAAATAGTTTTCTCATTTCGCGACGGCGGCCGGAGCAGGGGCGGGCGCGGTCCCCGCGGGCCATTTGTAGGCGAGCGGAATCTGGAAAACCTCCGGCACGCCCTTCGCGACCAGCCAGTCGTAAACCGGCTTCGCGGCCGCGCCCCCTTGCTTCGCGCAATGCAGCAGCGTGAACCCATGCGGGCCGGGCACCGCGGCGGCGGCAACGACGTCGGACCCGAGCGCCGCCTGCACGCGATCGAGCAGCCCGAGCATCGCGGCGGCGTAGAGATCGAAGCGGGCGTTGTGCGCGAGGAGATATTCCGCGATCGCGCGGCCGCCGGTGTGCGCGGCGGCCTCGAGCGGGGTTTCGAAATCGCCGCCACCCCAGTCCCACCGCGCGTTGACGAGCGTGGGCGTCTCTTCGACGAACTCGCGGACCTTGTCGAGCGAGCGATGCGCCTGGCCGACGATGCCCTGCACTTTTTCGTCGGGCAGTTTCGGCGGCTTCGGCGGCGGCGGGGCTTTGCCGGGGGCCTTGTCCGCGGTGGCGGGCGCGGGCGTTTGGGCGAGGAGCGGTGAAAACGCGAGCGGCGCGAGCGCGCTGCCGGCGGCGAGGTGCAACGAGGTGCGGAGGAACTGACGGCGATCGGGGAGGTTCATGGGGAAGGGGGAGAGCTGTAAGCGATAAACGTTATGCTGTAAGCCGAATGAGGTGAGGGAGAGGAAATTTTGAGGGATGCTCCGGAGACCTGGAGGTTTGAGCTTAGAGCTCGCGTCCTACCGTTGAGCGCGCGCGCTCACTCGGCCCGCAACGCGATTATCGGATCAACTTTGGTGGCGCGGCGCGCGGGGATCAGGCAGGCGGCGAGCGCGACGACGGCGAGCAGTAGCGGCACGAGCGCGAACGTCGAGAGATCGTGCGGTGACACGCCATAGAGGCTTCCGGCGAGCAACTCGGCCGCGAAGAAGGCCGCGACAAAGCCGATCGCGAGCCCGCGGAGGATGAGCCGCGCGCCACCGCCGACGATCAGGCGGATGACATCGCGCGGCTGCGCGCCGAGCGCCATGCGCACCCCGATTTCCTGGGTGCGTTGCGCGACGGAATAAGCCATCACGCCGTAGATGCCAATCGACGCGAGCAGGAGCGCCACGCCCGCGAACGCGGCGAACAGCCGGCCGAAGAAATACCGCTTCCAGACGGAGTCGGACCGATGGATGGCGTCTTCCAGCGTGTAGTTGAGATAGATCGGGATTTCGCGATTCACGGCGAGCACCTCGCGCCGCAGCGGCCCGTCCGCCTTCAGCAACGCCGCCGGATCGCCGCGCACGCGCAGGATCACGGACATGAAGCCCGACGCACCCTGCTCATAGGGGGTGTAGAACGTGGGCGGCACGTCCTCGCGATCGACCCAGCGGCGCACGATGCCGGCGACACCGACGATTTCAAGCCAGCGCGGCGCGGCTTTCGGGTCCGAGCTGGGATTGCGAAAGCGTTTCCCGATCGGATCCTGATCGGGGAAGAATTTTTTCGCGAACCCCTCGTCCACGATCACGACCGGCGGATGATTCAGATCGTCCATCGCGTGGAAGCTCCGGCCGGCGCGAAGCGGGATGCGGAGCGTCTCGAAAAATCCCGGCATGACTGAGCGCGACTGACCATAGCTGGTGTCGGCGAAGGTCTTCGGATCTGGCTGGCCCTCGATCCGGACGCCGTTGAAGCCGCCGAGTCCGAGGCCGGGCAGCGCGGAAACGGCCGAAACCGCTTCCACGCCGGGCAGGGCTTCCAGCCGCGGCAGCAACTCGCGGAAGAAACCGCGATAAATTGCGGACGGATCGTTCACGCCCTGCGTCATCGCCGGCGGGAAGCCGACGCGAAACGTCACCACGCCGCGCGGGTCGAAACCGGGCGCCACGCGGTTCAGCGCGAGAAAACTGCGCAGCATCAGCCCGGCGCCGACCAGCAGCACGAGCGCGAGCGCGACCTCGGTGACGACGAGCGCGTGGCGCACGCGATGGCGGCGTGCGCCGCCGCCCGCGGTGCGGCCGCCATCCTTGATTTCGCCGACGACCTCCGGGCGCGACGCCTGCCACGCGGGCACGAAGCCGCACAGCAGGCTCGCGAGAAACGCGAGCGCGAGCACGAAGGCGAACACGGTCGGGTTGAAATCGAACTTCAGCCAGAACGGCAGTTCGACCGGAATCGCCGCGAGCATGAGATCCACGCCCCACAGGCCGAGGAGCAATCCGCCCGCGGCGCCGAGCACGCTGAGCAGCAGGCTCTCGACCAACAACTGCCGGAGCAGCCGGCCGCGGCTGGCGCCGAGCGCGAGGCGGATGGCGATCTCCTTCGTGCGCGCGGAGGCGCGCGCGAGGAGGAGGTTGGCGACATTGGCGCACGCGATCAAAAAAACGAACATCACCGCGCCAAAGAGCAGCACCGTGAGTTGCGCCGCGCTCGAGGCCGCTTCCTCGCGCACTTCGCGCAGCGTTGCCACCAGCCCGTCGTTGGTCGCGGGAAAGGCCGTGGCCAGCGCCGCCGAGATGGTCGCGAACTCGGCGCGCGCCTGCTCCAGCGTGACGCCCGGCTGGAGCATCGCGTGGCCGGCGAAGTTAAAACTCCCGCGGCGCTGCGCGGTCGCCGCATCGGCGCCCAGCGGCACCCAGAGGTCGGCCGTCTCCGGATAGCGCCAGCCGCGCGGCATGACCCCGACGATTTTTCTCGGCTCGCCGTTGAGCTTGATGAGCTGGCCGATCACGTTGTCGGCGCCGCCGAATTTCCGCTGCCAGACATCATAGCCGAGGAGCACAACGAGTTCAGCCTTCGGATCGTCCTCCGCGGGGAGGAAATCGCGGCCGCGGATCGGTTGCACGCCCATGGCTTGGAACGCGCCGGCGCTGACCCCCGCGCCCGTCACGCGCTCCGGCGCCTCGTTGCCCCCGAGGATGACGGTGCGCGTGTCGTAGACCCAGATGGCGCTGAGCGTCTGCGTGCGCTGGCGCCAGTCGAGAAAGTCCGCATAGCAAATGTCGGTGCGGTCGACGTTCTTCGCGGGGATGGCCTCGTTGACCCACAGCATCCGCTCTTGGTGCTGGATTAGTGGGAGCGGACGGAGGAGGAGCGCGTCGAGCGCGGTGAACGCCGTCGTCGCCGAGCCGATGCCCAGCGCCAGGGTGAGGAGCGCCACGGCGGTGAAGCCGGGAGTCTTGGCCAGCTGGCGGAAGGCGAACCTGAGATCGGCGAGCATAACGGGACGACAAACGGGTTCAGGGTCGATCGGTTACTCGTTTCGCAGGGCGACAATCGGGTCGACGCGGGTCGCGCGGCGGGCGGGAAACCAGCAGGCGAGCAGGGCGACGGCGCCGAGCACGAGCGCGACGGCGGCAAACGTCACTGGATCGGTCGGGTGGACTTCGAACAGGAAGCTGCGGATATAGCGCGTAAGGCCGAGCGACGCGCCCAGTCCCGCGAGCAGGCCGACGCCGGCCACGAGCACGCCGCGCTTCAACACCAGGCCGACCACGGAGTGCGACTGCGCGCCGAGGGCGATGCGAATGCCGATCTCCCGCGTGCGCTGAATGATTGCGTGCGACATGACGGCGTAGATGCCAAGCGAGGCGAGGAGCAGCGCGAGCGCGCCGAAGACGGACATGAGCGCGGCGCCGGTGCGCGGGCCCCACATCGCGCGGTAGATGAGATCGCGGTAGTCGATCGTGAAAATGTTCACGGACGCATCGAGCGCTTGCAGCTCCTTGCGCAGCGTCGGCAGCAGGTCCGACGGATTGCCGGCCGTGCGGACGTGGAAGACATTGTTGACGTTAAAGACCTGCTGGACGGGAAAGAACGCGAAGGGCGCGGGCGCCGCGCGAAGTTCCACATCGCGGATGTCGCGCACGACGCCCACGACTTCCACGAGCGTCTCGCTGCCGTAGAGCTTCACCGTCTTCCCGATCGGATCCTGGCCGGGCCACGCGCGGCGGGCCAGCGACTCGTTGATAATGACGACCGACGGGTGGGTGGCATCGTCGGTGGTGGAAAAGTCGCGGCCGGCGACGAGGCTGACGCCCATGAAGTGCAGGAAATCCGGCGCCACGCAGGCGTAGCTCATGAACTGTCCGCGCGTGCGCAGGGCCTCGTCCTCGCCCTGCGGACGGATCGTGCGCTGCGGATTCACGCCGGTGAGAAACGGCCGGCTCGAGAACGTGACAGCGGTGACCCCGGGCACGGATTTCAGCCGCTCGATCGCGCGCTGGAAATATTCGAGCGAGCGTGGTTGATCATAGCCGCGCTGCCCGATGCCGGTGGAGAGCAGCGCGAGGTTCGAGCTGTTCCAGCCCAGCGTCACCGCGTTCGTCTGATTCAGGCTGCGCACGAAAAGTCCCGCGATCACCAGCGCGACGACCGACAGTGCGACCTGCGAGGCGACGAGCAGGTGACGGAAGGAAAGTAATGGCACGCCGCTGCCGGCGCCGGCCCCGCGCTTCAAAACCGTGACGAGATCGACCCGCGCCGCGGACAACGCGGGCACGACGCCGAAGAGCAGCCCGGTCACGAGCGTCGCCAGCAACGCGAAGGTCAGCACGCCGGCGTCCAGCGTCACCTCCACGGAGGAGGGATAACCCGGCGGACGCATTGCCCAGAGCAGATCGCGGAGCCAGAGGGCGAGGACCACGCCGAGTCCGCCGCCGAGCACGGCGAGCAGGAAATGTTCGCGGAGCAATTGCGCGACGACCTGGCGACGGCTGGCGCCGAGGGCGACGCGCAAGGCGATCTCGCGCTGCCGGGCGCCGGCGCGCGCGAGGAGGAGGTTGGCGAGATTGGCGCACGCGATCAGGAGAATCAGGCCCGACAGGCCGAGCAGCAGGTTGCCCGCGCGCAGCAGATCGGAGCGCATGTTGGGATCGAGCATCGCCTGGGAGATCGGCACCAACCGGATCGAGCGGCCGGCGTTGTCCGCGGGAAAGCTGGCCGCGAGATGATCGCTGATGGGTTTCAGCGCGGCGGTCGCCGCCTCGGGCGTGATGCCGGGCTTGAGCCGGCCGAGGGCGGACACGACGACGGCGCGGCGGCTCTGAAAGAATTCCAGCATCTGCCCGGTCATGACGCTGCGATACGCGATGACTGGCACCCAGTAGTCCGGGGTATCGATCGCGCTGACGCCGCGGAAACCGGCGGGCGCCACGCCCACGACCGTGAACGGCACATTGTTAAAGAGCAGCGTGCGACCGATCGCCGCCGGGTTCGCGCCGAGGCGTGCCTGCCAGAAGGCATGGCTCACGACCACGACCGGCGTCGCGCCGGCGCGATCGTCGGAGAGCGCGAGGGGCCGGCCGAGGACGGTCTTGACCCCGAGGAGATCGAAGAAGCTGCCGGTGACCAACTGGCCCCAGAGGTCGGAGCTTTTTTCGCCCTCGGTAAAGCGGACGGTCGAAAACGTGTAGAGCGCCAGATCGGTGAAGACGGTGTTTTGCGCGCGGTAGTCCGTGAAATTCGGATAAGAGAGCCGCATCAACGTCGGCGTCTTGTCGTCGACCGCGTGCAGCGAAACGAGCTCCGCTGGATGGGCGAAGGGCGGCGGCCGTAAAAAGAACGCGTTGAGAAACGAGAAACACGCCGTGCTGGCGCCCACGCCGACGGCCAGCATCAGAAGGGCGACGAGGGTGAAGGCGGGCGACTTGGCGAGCGAACGGCACGCGAACTTGAGATCGGAGATCATGATCGAAGGAGCAAGAAGCGCTAAACTTCAGGCGGGGTGAGGTCGTGGCTGGGTGGAGGGTGGATGGGGTTCGTAGTTGTGGACCAAAAATTTTCCCGGACGTGGCTCATTCCGCGCGCAGCGCCACCAGCGGATCGACGTGCGTGGCGCGGCGGGCGGGGAGCCAGGTGGCGAGCCCCGCGACGAACCCGAGCCCAGCGGCGACCGCGCCATAGGTGAGCGGATCAAACGCGGCGACACCGTAAAGCATCCGCCCGAGCAGCGGCGACAGCAGCGCGGCCAGCCCGAGCCCGCTGGCGATGCCAGCAAGGGCAAGTCGGGCGCCATTGCCGAGCACGAGCCGCGCGATGCGCGCCCGATCCGCGCCGAGCGCGATGCGAATGCCGATCTCGCGCGTGCGGGCGGTGACGGCCTGCGCGGTGATGGCATAGAGGCCGAGGACGGCGAGGAGCACGGCGGTGGCGGAGAAAAAACTGAGGAGGTGCAGATTGAACACCCGCGGTGCACGCGCCCAGGCGATGGCTTCGTCGAACGAGCGGATCGTGACCGCGGCGCTCGCGTCGAGCGCGCGGAGTTCGCGGCGCGCAGACTCTCTAAGCGCGAGCGGATCGCCGGAGGTCTTCGCCACAAAGACGAGCCGGCCGATCACGAAGGACAGGTTGCCCGGCTGCAATTGGCGGAACGGCAGGTAGAAGGTGGGCGTGCCGGCTTCTTCGAGCGAAAAATGTTTGGTCGGGCCGGCGATCCCGATGATTTCGAAGTCGCGCGGCTCCGCGCTCATGCCATCGCGGATGCGGATGGTTTTGCCGAGCGGATCTTCGCCCGGCCAGTCGCGGCGCGCGAGCGCCCGATCGATGATGACGACGGACCGGCCGGTGGCGTCGTCGTTGGCTCGGAAGTCCCGGCCGGCGAGCAGCGGGATGCCCGTGGTGGCGAAAAAATTCTCCAGCACGAAGCGGTTGGCCGCGCTGTGCGTGTCGGTGGGCTTGCCGCCGGCGCGATCGCCGCGCGTGAATTCCGAGCGGGTGTTGATGCCGGTGAGCGGGAGAATGTGGGTGAGGCTCGCGGATTTCACGCCGGGCAGCGCGGCGAGGCGGCGGGTGTAATCGTCGGCAAACGTGACGACCTTTTGCGGGGTGCGATAATCGACGCTGGCGATCGCGACCTGCGCCGTGAGGACATGCGCGCTTTCGAAACCGGGTGTCGCGTCGATCAACCGGTGCAGGCTGCGCACCAGCAGACCGGTCCCGATGAGGAGGGCGGTGCAGAGCGCAATTTGCGCGGCGACCAGCACACTGCGCGCGACCGTGCGCGAGGTCGCGCCGGCCGAACCGCTTTTCAACACGTCTTGCGGCGCGACACGTGCGAGCCGGAGGGCGGGCGCGAGGCCGACACCAAATCCGGTAAGCAACGTGCAACCCGCCGCGACCGCGAGGACGTGCCAGTCGATGCTCACTTGATTCGCGCGCGGCAAGTCGGCCGGCGCCAGAGACAGCAGCGCGTCGAGCCCCCACGCGCAGGCGAGCACGCCGAGGATGCCGCCGGCGGCCGCGAGGAGAAATCCCTCCCCGAGATAAGCGCGCAGCAATCGCGCGGGACTGGCGCCGAGCGCGGCGCACAGTGCCGCATCGCGTTGCCGGGTGAGCGTGCGCGCCGCGAAGAGGCCGGCGAGATTCGCGCACATGATGAGGAGCAGCGCGCCCGCGGCGCCCAGCAGCAACAGCAGCGACGAGCGATAGCCGCCGACCACTTCATCGCGCAGCTCCACAAATCGGGGCGCGGTGATCGTGGCGTCGGTGTCGGGAAATTGTTGCGCGGCGCGTTGGGCGATGGCGATAGCTTCAGCCTGCGCCTGCCCCATCGTCACGCCGGGGGCGAGCCGCGCGATGGCCCGCATGAAATTCGTGCTGCGGTCGGCGCGGCGCGCGTCCGTCGCCAGCGACAGCGCAGTGAAGATATCGTTGTCCGAATTCGGAATAATGAAGTCCGGGGGGAGCACACCGACGATGGTGTGCGGCCGGCCGTTGAGCGTGACGACCCGGCCCACGACCCCCGCATCGCCGCCGAAACGGCGCTGCCAATAGCCGTAGCCAAATACCGCCACGGGTGCCGCGTCGGACGCTTGCGGCAGCCGGCCGAGGTGCGGCGTGACGCCGAGGAGCGCAAAGAGATTCGGCGTCACGTCCCAGCCGAGCACGCGCTCCGGTTCGCCGAGACCGGTGAGGGTGGCGCCCCGCGGCGAAATCGCGGCAACGTCGACCAGGGAGTGGCTGTCGCGCTTCAGTTCCAGAAACGCCGGGATGGAAAAAAACGCGCGATCGCGATCGGGGCGCGTGGACCAAATCCAGGCCAGCGACGACTCGTCCTTGAATGGCAGCGGACGGAACACCACGGCGTTGGCGACGGAATAGATCGCGGTGGCCGAGCCGAGCCCGAGGGCCACGGTGAAGATGGCGACCGACGTGAAGCCGGGCGATTTCGCGAGCGAGCGGAGGGCGAAGCGGAGGTCGGTGAGCATGGGGAGGGGAGGGATGAGCGGTAAGCGCCAAGCTTTAAGCGCAGCGCGGTCGTCGTGGTTTCGTGGCCGGCGTTGGTTCGAAGCTTTTCGCTTCCCGCTCCTGGGTTACTTCAATTTCTTGAGGGCATCGGCGGCCAGCGAGAATTTGGGATCAAGCTGGAGGGCGGTTTCGTAGGCGGCGCGGGCGCCGGCCGGATCGTTTTTCTTTTCGAGGATCAGGCCTATGCGCCAGTTCGCCGCGGGATAACCGGGGGTGTTCGGCGACGCCGGGGGCGGAAGGGTCAGGCAGCGGCGGAGCGAGGCGAGGCCGCGATCGAGATACTGGCCGCTGACGGCGGCGAGTTTGCCCACCTGGTAGAGCGAGCTGTAATCGTCGGGCGCCGTCTTCAGAACCTCGTCGAATTCAGCGAGCGCCAGATCATATTTTTTGTCCGCGACGTAGAGGGTCGCAAACGCCATGCGGCCACGCAGGGAATCCAGTTTCTTGATCGTGGCGGCTTCGGCGAGGGCCTTGTCGGTGCCACCGCCGACGATGCCGGGGGCGTTGCGGTAGTATTCGAACAGGCTCTGGTGAAAATCGACGTGGTCGGGCTTCAGCGCGACGGCGCGCTCGTAGGCTGCGAGGCATTTCTTCGCGAGGCCGAACTGGCTGAACACGCTGGCCTTCTGCGCGGCCGAACCATAGGCGTCGCCGAGTGTATGCTGGTAGTCGGCGTTGTCCGGCGAGAGCGCGACGGCTTTTTCGCCGTAGGCGACAGCCTTGTCGGCGTCGTTGCGGCGGAGCGCGAGCTGCGCGAGGTAAAACTGCGCGTCGGCCGACGACGTATCGGCGGCGGCGATTTTTTCGAAGGCCTGCTGGGCCTCGGCGGATTTGCCGCGTTCGTTGAAGAGCGCGCGGGCCGCGGCTAATTGGGCGGGGTCGGCGGCGGCGAACGCCGGGAGGGCGCTGATCGCCGCGAAGAGCAGAAGGGAAACGGATCTTTTCATCAGTAGTTATTACCGGACATCGGGCGCAATGTTTCGCTGATTATTCGCTACGCAGCGCGATGAGCGGATCGACACGGGCGGCGCGGCGCGCGGGGACGAACGTGGCGCCGACGCACGCGACCGTCATCGCGAAGCCCGCGACGAGATAAACGACGGGGTCGAGCGCCGGCACGGCGTAGAGCAGCGTGGCGAGGCTCCGGCTGGCGGCGAAGGCCAGCAGGACGCCGCCGCCGAGTCCGATGACCGTGAGGCGCAGGCTGTCGCGCAGCACGAGGCCGAGGAGATTTTCCGCCGAGGCGCCGAGCGCGGCGCGGATGCCGAACTCCGCGAGCCGGCGTTCCACGAAAAACGCGTTCACCGCATAAATGCCCGCGAGGGCGAGCGCGACGGCGAGCAGGGCGAAGCCGGCGACGAGTTGGGTGACGAAGCGCGACTGCCACGCGGCGCGGGAATAAATTTCTGCCGGCGCAAGGTGGCCGAAGAGCTGCATGCCGGGATCGAGTTTCGTCAGAGCTGATTGCAGGGCGCGGTCGTCGGGCGCGACGCCGGCGTGGCGGACGATGAAGCCCATGCCAAGCCCGATCGGCTGGCCCTGCGCGAGCGTCATATAAACGGTGTCGACCACGCGCGGCTGGTTGCCGGTGCCGAGCACATCGGTCACGACGCCGACGACTTCGATCCAATCGGCGGTCACGGTTTCCATCTTGATCCGTTTGCCGAGGGCGGACTGGCCGGGCCAGTATTTCGCGGCGAGGCTCGCGCTGATCACGCCGGTCATCGGTCGATCGGGCAGATCGGTTTCGGTGAGCAGGCGGCCTTCGACGAGCTTGTAGCCGAGTGCGGCGAACGTGCCCGGGAGCACGTAACATGGCAGCGCACGCTTGGGCGTTTCGGCGAGCTGCAGCCCGTCGCCCTCTTGGACGAAACCCTGGTAGCCGATCGGTGGCTGCGAAAACAGGAAGCTCGCGACGCCGACGTCCTTCACACCGGGCAGGGCGAGGACATTCTCGCGCAGGCGCTCGAAGAACTGCGTGCGGATCGCGCCGCTCTTGGCGTATTGCTCGCCACGCAGCCCGATGCGGAATTGATCGAGCTCGGTAAGCGGCAGGCCGACGTCGATTTTTTGGAGCGCGCGTTGGCTGCGCACAAGCAGCGCGGCGCAGATGAGGAGCGCGAGCGCGACCGCAATCTGGCCGGAGGCGAGGAAACGCGCGGCGCGGGCGCCACCCGGCGAACCGGCAGAACGGCCGCCGGCGCGGAGCGTGGACTCGAGATTGAGCCGGCGGGTTTGCAGCAGCGGCACCGTGCTGAACGCCAGCGCGACCAAGACTGCGGAGCCCGTCACCGCGGCGATGACCACGCCGTCGAGATGTGGCACGGGCAGCGACTTCAGGGTGACCTGCGCGTCGACGGGAAGAAGATGCGCGCCGAAGGGCAGGGCGAGGACCGCGAGTCCGAGCGCCAGCGTCGCGGCGGGGATCGAGAGCCAGAGCGACTCGGCGAAAAGTTGGGCGAGCAGATGTCGGCGGGCTGCGCCGAGCGCGAGCCGCACGGCAAATTCCCGGCGCCGCTGGATTGCGCGCGCGATCAAAAGGCAGAGGCAGTTGAAGCACGCGACCGCGAGGACGAGCAGCACGGCGCCCTGCAGCAGCAGCAGCTGGCGGCCGAAGCCGCCGAGGAGATTGTCGCGCAGCGTGACGGGGAAGAGATTGCGGTCGACGTTGTCCTTGGCGAATTCCTGCCGGAGCGCGCGGGCGATCGAAGCGAGTTCGGCCTCGGCGCTGGCGAGCGAACGGCCGGGCGCGAGTTCGGCCCACACGTGATGGCGGCGCTGCGCGCGGTCGTCGCGCTTGATGTCGGCGGGCAGCAGCGCCGCCCACGCCTGCGGATTGTCATCGCCGTTCGGCATGACGAAATCGGGCGCCATCACGCCGACAACTTGGAACGGCGTGGCATCGAGCTGGATCGTGCGGCCGACGATCGCGGGGTCGGCACCGTAGCGCCGGCGCCACAGCGCATCCGTCAGCACGATCGTGCGCACGCCGGCGAGTTGGAGGTTGGCGGATGAAATGACGGTGCCGAGCGCGGCGCGCGCGCCGATCAGCGGGAAGACGTCGGCGGTCACGCGCTGCAGGAACGCGGTCTCGGTCGCGTCGTGGCCGCGGAACGTCGCGGACTCATTGCGAAACAAGGCGAGGCGGGAAAACGACGTGGCGCGCTCCTGGATGGCGACGTAGTTGCCGTAGGTGACGCGAGTGGAGTTATCGCGCCCGCCCTTGAGCGAGTGCTCGTAGATTACGACGAGCCGCGACGCATCGCCATAGGGCAGCGGGCGGAGCAGGAACGAATTGAGAAACGAAAAAACGATCACCGTCGCCGCGAGCGCGACTCCGAGCGTGATGATGATGGTGGCGGCCAGCGTCGGCGAGCGGCGCAGCGAAGTGTAGCCATGGCGGAGGAGTGAAATCATGGGCGTTTCGGAGATGGGAGTTCGGAGTTTCGGAATCTTTCTCGTTCTCTTAATCTTTCTCTTTCGTCAGAGGATGGGGTGATCGACGTGTGAGATGAGGAGCGGTCGGAGGAGAAAGATTAAGAGAAAGAGGAAAGAGAAAGATGCCGGGTCGTCACTCCGCGCGGAGCGCGACCATCGGATCGATCTTTGCGGCACGGCGGGCGGGGAGCAGGGTGGCGATGGTGGCGATCACGACGAGGAGCAGCGCAACGGTGCCGTAGGTGGCCGGGTCGGTCGGGGAGAGGCCGAAGAGCATCGAGGTCACGAGCCGGCTTGCCGCAGCGGCGGCGGCGAGGCCGAGCCCGATGCCGATGGCGACGAGGGCGAGTGATTCACGCAGGATCATCCGCAGCACGTGGGTGGGAAGTGCGCCGAGCGCCATGCGCAGGCCGATCTCGCCCGTGCGGCGAAGGACGCCGTAGGACATCAAGCCGTAGAGGCCCACGCAGGCGAGCGCGAGGGCGAGCAGGCCGAAGAATCCGGAGAGGCGCGCGAACAGCAGCTCCTGCGCGTTGAGGCGGTCGATCTGCTCCTCTTGCGTGCGGAGATCGATCACCGGCAGCGTGGCATCGATCTCGCGCACGGCGGCGCGGATGGCCGGGAAAATCGCCGCGGGATCCCCGCTCGTGCGGAGCGCGAAATTGGCCGTGCCGCCGATCTGCTGGAGCGCGGGCACAAAGAGGGTTGGCTGGCGGGCGGCGCGGAGCGAGCTGTAGCTCGCGTCGCGGACGACGCCGACGATCTCGATCTCCAGCTGCGGGCCCAGTCCGAGCCGGCGGCCGATGGGATTTTCTGCGCCGAAGTATTTCTGCGCAAAGGCCTGGTCGATCACCGCGACTTTCGGTGCCGTGGCCGTGTCGTGCTCGGTGAAACCGCGGCCCAGGACGAGCGGCATTTCCATCGTCGCGAAGAAATTCGGCGCGAGCGCACTGAAAGCCACACTGGTGGACCCGCCGGCGGAGGGCGTGTAGCCTTCGATGTTCACGGCGCGGCTGACGCCGCCGCGGTTGAGCAGTGCGACCGAGGCATAGGTGGCACCACGAATGCCGGGAAGATTTTCCAGACGCTCGCGCAACCGGGTTTGCAGCGCGACAAACTGTTCCCGTTTGTAGCCGGCCGGCAGGGCATCAATGCGGAAGAGCACGAGGCCCTGGCGATTGAAACCGGTATCGACGTTTTGCAAGTTGCGCAGCGTGCGCACGAACAGCCCGGTGCTCACGAGCAGCACGAGCGAAAGCGCGATCTGCACGACCATCAGCGTCTGGCTCAGGCGAGAGCGTCCGCCGGCGCCGAGCGTGCGCGTGCCGCCTTGGAACTCGGCGTTGAGATCGAGGCGCGTGGCGCGCAGCGCCGGGATCAGGCCGAAGAGGAGCGCGGTGCCGAGGGCGGCGGCGATCGTGAAACCGAGCACCCGCCCATCGAGCGGGAGATCGAGCACGGCGGCGACATTGCCGAACGGGCGCAGCGCGACGACGAGGTCGCGGCTCCACCACGCGAGCAGGAGCCCGAGCGCGGCACCGAGCAGGCCGAGGAGCAGCGCTTCCACGAGCAACTGGCGCACGAGGCGCGAGCGCGTGGCCCCGAGCGCCAGGCGGACGGCGAGTTCGCGGCGGCGGGCGGCGCCGCGGGCGAGGAGGAGGTTCGCGACGTTCGCGCACGCGGCGAACAGCACGAGGCTGACGAGGCCCATCAAGATGTGCAGCGACTGGGCGAACCGGCGGCGCGTGTCGGTCTCGCCCTGCGCGCCGGGATCGGCGACGAGCGTGGGCAGATCGGGTTCGAGCGGCGCGGGGCCGCCGAGTTTCGTGACGCCGAGCCAGCCTTCGTGGGCGGTTTGTTGCAACGTCGGTTCGAGACTCGCGCGGGCCTGCGCAGCCGTCGTGCCGGGGGCGAGCCGGCCCATGATGCGCACCCACCAGAACCACGGATACTGTTTATGGATCTGGTCGGGCTGAAACCGTGCGACGTGCGCCAGTGCGACCGAGAGGCCCGGCGCCTCGCCGGCCTGCAACGCGCCGTTGAAGCCGGCGGCCGTGACGCCGACGATCGGGACGGAAATCTTGTTCACCTGCATGGTGCGGCCGAGCACGGACGGGTCGCCGCCGAAGCGTTTTTGCCAGTAGCGATGAGAGATGACGGCCACAGGTTCGGCACCCGGCCGGTCGTCCTGCTCCGTGAGGATGCGGCCGAGGGCGGCGCGCACGCCGAGCCCGGTGTGATAGCCGCCGGACACGAACTGCGCGGAGACGTCGGTCTCGGGCTGGCCGTCAATCAGCACGTTGGCGCCGGAGAAAGGCGCGTAGGCAAACACGTCCGACAGGGCCGGATGATGCGCGCGGAAACGCTCGAAGGTGAGCAGGGAAAACGACGTGGCGGAATAGCGGCCGGTCGCGGGATCGGTTTGGCTGTTGCCTTCTTCGCCGCGCGAAATGCGCCCGCCTTTGGCGCCAGCGATGTGGCGGAACAACACGAGTTCCTCCGGATTTTTAACTGGCAGTGCGCGGAGCAGGAATTCGTTGACGAGGGAGAAGATCGCGGTGTTCGCGCCGATGCCGAGGGCGAGCGAGAGAACCACGACGGCGGTGAAGCCGGGGGATTTGGCGAGCTGGCGGAGAGCGAGGCGGAGATCGTTCATGGGAAAGTAGCGGGTAGATCGGACGACGGCCGGCGGGAGTGAGTGGAGGGTTTTGGCGGGTCGGTGGTTCGGATGCTCACCACTCGCTACTCGATGCTCGCTACTTCCGGGAATCACTCCGCGCGTAGCGCGATCATTGGGTCGACTTTGGTTGCGCGGCGGGCGGGGAGCAGGCAGGCGGCGAGCGCGACAACGACGATCAACGCGGCGACGGCGACAAACGTGGCGGGATCGGTGGCGCTGATCTCGTAGAGTTGCGCCGTGAGAAAACGCGTGAGCACGAACGCGCCGAAAATACCCACGGCCAAACCCGCGAGCGCGGGCGCGAGGCCTTGGCGCAGCACGAGCGCGCGGATGTCGCGCGCCTGCGCGCCGAGGGCGAGACGGATGCCGATTTCGCGCGTGCGCTGGCTCACCGCGTAAGCGACGACGCCGTAGAGTCCGATGAGCGCGAGCAGTAGCGCGGTTGCGGCGAAAAACCCAAAGAGAAACGCGCTGAAGCGCGGCCGCGCGACCGCGTTGGCGACGAGGCGCTCCATCGTGCGGTAGTTGGCGGCCGGCAGCAACGGATCGAGCGATTTCATGTCGGTGCGAATCGACTGCTCGAGCGCGCCCGCGGCCGCGAAGCCGGCGCGGACCACGAAGGTCATTTCTTCCGGTGCGCCGCGCTCCGCCGGCTTGTAAACCTGCGGCCGTGGTTTCGTTTCGAGCGCGTAGCCGCGCACATCATGCGCGACGCCGATGATCGTGCGCCAGGGATTTCTGGAGTCGTCGGCACCGAGACGCACGCGCTGGCCGATCGGATCGACGCCGACGAACAGCGTGCGCGCGGCGGTCTCGTTGATGATGCAGACGCGCGGTTTGTCGGCGGTATCCTGCGCGTCGAAATCGCGGCCGCGCAGGAGCGTGACACCCATCGTCGCGAAATAACCGGGCAGCGTGTCGCGGCTCTCGGTCGCGATCCCGGCGCCGGGCTTTGGCGCCGGCCGGCCCTCGATGTTGAGCGCCTGGAGGTTTTCCCGCCCGCTGAGCGGCGCGGCGGAAATCGCACTGGCGGATTGAACGCCGGGCAACGCGGCGAGGCGCGTGCGTGCCCCCTGATAAAATTGCAGCCGGCGGCCGGTGCCTTTGTAGGTCGCGTCGGCGAGACTGACGTCGAACGCGGCGACTTGATGCCCGTCGAAGCCGGGATCGACCGCTTCGAGCCGGCGCAGACTTTTCGCCATGAGCCCGGCACCGATCAGCAACGCGACCGCGAGCGCGACTTCGCTCGCGACGAGGACCGCGAGCAGACGGTTGCGTCCGCCGACGGCGCGGTTGCCGGCGGTGTGCAGCGCATCGGTAAGGTTGAATTTCGACACCTGCCACGCGGGCGCGAGGCCGAAGACCAGGCCGGTGAGCAGCGAAACCGCCGCGGTGACGAGCAGCACGCGCCCGTCGAGGGTCGTGCCGGCAAGCGACGGAAACCCCGGCGGACTCAACCAGACGAGCAGCTCAATGCCCCACGCGCCGAGCAAGGTGCCGAGCGTGCCGCCACAGGCGGAGAGCAACAGGCTCTCGGTGACCAACTGGCGCACGACGCGACCGCGGCTGGCGCCGAGCGCCGCCCGCACGGCGATTTCGCCGCGACGGCCGACCGCGCGACAGAGCAGGAGATTGGCGACGTTGACGCAGGCGATGAGCAGCACGCAGGCGACCGCGCCCGTCAGCGTGAGCAGCACCGGACGCACGCGGCCGGTCGTTTGCTCGACAAGCGTGCGCAGATGCACGATCCAGCCGCCGTGCGAATCGGGAAATTCTTTCGCCTGCTGCGCGGCGATGGCCGTCATCTCCGCCTGGGCTTGCGCGAGCGTGAGCCCGGACTTGATGCGGGCGAGCGCGAGGTAGTTTCGATTCCCGCGTTCCTGCCACCACGCGGCGTCCTCCGCGAACGGCACCCAGACGTGCGTCTCGGCCAGCAGACCATAGCCTGTCGGCATTTCCGTGCCGCGCGGAAAATCGAAGCGCGGCGGCATCACCCCGACGACGGTGCGCAGCGCGCGGTTCACCATGATGGATTTTCCGAGGATGTGCGCGTCGCCGCCGAACCGGCGCTGCCAGAGCGCGTCGCTGATGATCGCGACGCCGTCATGGCCGGGTTGCTCTTCCGCGACGGTGAACGCGCGGCCAAGTCGCGGCGACACGCCGAGCAGCGGGAAAAAATTCGGGGTAACGCGCACCCCGCCGACGCGCTCCGGTGCACCGTCACCGGAAAGATCGGCCGGGTTCGGCGAGATGGCGGCGATTTGTTCGAAGGAGTGCGCCTGGGTGCGCCACGCGGGAAGATCAAACGGCGTCGGCGGCACCTCGTGGAAGCCAAGATTTAGCGACGGGTTGTCCGTCCACAACATCGCCAGTTGCTGCGGCTCCGCGAACGGCAGCGGGCGGAGCAGCACGGCGTTGACGACGGAAAAAACCGCGGTGTTGGCGCCGATGCCGAGCGCGAGCGTGAGAATGGCCACGGCGGCGAAGCCGGGGGATTTGGCGAGCTGGCGGAAGGCGAAGCGGAGATCGGAGAGCATGGGGGAGGGGAAAAGTAGCGAGTAGTAAGTAGCGGGTCGCGCGACGGCGGAAGGAAAGGGAACAGGTTCGGGAAATCGTTCTCGTTCTCTTAATCTTTATCTTTCGTCAGGGGATTGGTGATCGACGCGTGAGATCGGGAGCGCGCGGCGGAGAGAAAGATTAAGAGAACGAGGAAAGAGAAAGATGGGCGCGCGATCACTCCGCGCGCAGCGCGATCATCGGATCGACCTTGGTGGCGCGGCGGGCGGGGATAAGCGTGGCGATCAGCGAGACGGCGGAAAGCAGGATGGCCACGAAGACATACGTCGCCGGATCGCGCGGGCTGATCATGCCGGAGAGGGCGTTGGTGATGCCCTGGCCGCCGAGCGTCGCGATCAGGAACGCGAGGCCGAGGCCGAGGCCGAGACCAAGCCCGAGTTGCACGGAGCCCTGGCGGAGGACCATGCCGAGAATTTTGAAACTATCGGCGCCGAGCGCCATGCGGATGCCGAACTCGGACGTGCGCTGGTTGACGGAGAAGCTCATCACGCCGTAGAGGCCGACGGCGGCGAGGACCATCGCGACGAGACCGAACGCGGAGAACATCCCGGCGACGATCCGGTTCTGGCCGAGGAAACTGTCGATGTTGTCGGCGGGCGTGCCCACGAAGTAGAGGGGGAGATTGGAATCGATCTGCCGGGTGACGCGCTGGAGGTTGTTGGCGAAGAGGCCGGCGGTGACGCCGCGCGGCTTGACGACGATGGTCGTGAACTGTTGCGCGATCGGCGCGGACGCCGGGCCGAAGATATTCGAATAAAGCGGCACGTAGAAGCCACCGGCGTCGACGTTGGGGTTGTTGAACGGCCCGAGCATGCGGACGTCGGAGACGACGCCGATGATCGTGCGCCACGGGCCGAAGAGCACGCCGTTGTTGCCGACGGTGCGGAAGCGGCGGCCGAGCGCACTGGCGGTGCCAAAATATTTTTTCGCGAAGAACGCATTCACGATCGCGACGGGCTGCTTGAGGTCGGTGTCGTCGAGCACGAAGTCGCGGCCTTCGAGGAGCTTCACGCCGAGCGTGGAGAAGTAGCCATCGGTGACGTTCTCGAAGTTGGCCTGGGGGCGATCGCGGTTCTCCTTGTATTCCTTGCCCTCGATTTCGATCGGACTGTTGCCGGAAAACGTCATCCGGAAACGGCTGGTGAGCGCGGCGGACTCGATCTCGGGGGCGACGCGGAGTTCGCGCAGGAGGCGGTCGTAGAAGAGGCGCTTCGCGTCGGAGGTTGGATAGTCGCCGTCCATGAGGCCCATGCGCGCGGAGATGAGCGCCTTGGTGTCGTAGCCGTAGTCGAGTTTCTGCTGGCGCAGGATGGACTGAAACTGGAGGAACGACGCGATCAGGATGATGCAGGTGAGAAAAATCTGAAACACGACGAGCCCGCGCGTAATGAGGTTGATGGCGCGGGAAGTGTTGCCGCGGCCGGATTCCTTGAGGGCATCGTTCGGATTGGCGCGCGAGGCGAGCCACGCCGGGATCACGCCCGAGAGCACCGCCGCGAGCATGGTGATGGTCACGATGAGCAACAACACGCGGCCATCGACATCGAAGGTGATATAGGCGGGGATCGGGTTGGGGAGATTTTTGACCGTCGCGTAGAGGAAGTCGGTCGCCCAATAGGCTCCGAGACCGCCGATGATCGCGCCGAGGCAGGCGAGGAGCAGGCTCTCGGTGAGCATCTGGCGCACGAGGCGGCCGCGGGTGGCGCCGAGCGAAGAACGGATCGCGAGCTCCTTCGCACGGAGCGTGGCGCGCGCAAACTGCATGTTCATCACGTTCGAGCAGGCGAGAAAGAGCACCGCCACGCAGACGCCGAGCATCGAAAGCAGGAGGCCTTGGAGCTGGCGGGGTGTGAACGTCTTGATCAGCGGCTCAACGAGGCCGACGCTAAACTGCTTGTTGGTGTCCGGAAATTCCTTCGCGAAGCGGGTGGCGAACATCGAGACCTCGGTGTTGGCCTGCTCGACGTTCGTGTCGGCGCGGAGGAGACCGATCACGGCGGGCGCGTTGCCCTGCGCGTTGCGTTCGTTGCGTGGTTTGGGCGGAAACTCGGTGAAGAGCGGAATCCACAGCTCTTCGTTGACGGGAAACGCGAAACCGGGCGGCATGACGCCGATGATCGTGGCGGACTTGCCATTGAGGCGGATGGATTTTCCGACGATGTCGGGAATGCCGCCGAAATCGCGCTGCCAGAGCTGATGCGCAATCAGCGCGGTTTTCTCGGCGCCGGGCTGGTTGTCGGCGGCCGTAAAGTCGCGGCCGCGGGCAGGGGCGACGCCGAGGATTTTCAGGAAATTTTCCGTGACGTAGGCGCCGGTGTAGCGTTTCGGATTGCCCTCGTAGGAGAGATTGACGGTCGAGCCGTTGATGTAGGCCGCCGTCAGCTCAAAGGATTTCTGGCTGGCGACCATGTCCTGATAATCGAGCGCGAAGATCTGGTTGTTGAAGCCGAAGAAATTATTGTTCGTCGGCGAAGGGTCGATGAACTGCACGCTCATCAGCCGCTCGGCGTTGGGAAACGCGAAGCCGCGGAGCATGACCCCGTTGACGACGCTGAACTGGGTGGTGACCGCGCAAATGCCGAGGGCGAGGACGGTGACGGCGAGGGCGCAGAATCCCTTTTCTTTGATGAGGACGCGCAGGCCGATGCGAACGTCTTGGGCGAGGCTTTCGAAAAACATGGGAGGCGAAGCTTGAGGGTGAAGCGCGTGGGCGCGCGCAGAGGTTCCGGATTGAGGGCTGATTTGCAGAGGCCGTGCCCGGACATGGGAAGACCGGGCAAAATACGGGGGGACAACGAGTAAAAATTTCGGTCACGCTGGCGACGGCCGGACGTTGTCCGGCCATGGAACAGGCCCATCCCAAAAGCGGGACAGCCGTAGGCCCAGACCGGTTTTGCCTGGAGAAGCGCGACGGCTATTCAGCGCGGAGCGCCGATCGAATCGGGCGATGAGTGGCTTCGCGCGGGGGATCATCGGCCCGGCTGGGCGTTCTTTCCGACCTCGGCCGTGGAACCCCGGCTTGCACTCCGCGCGCCGGTGGCCGGATCGTGGAGCGTGACATCCGGCGAAAAACTCTGCCTCGCCTGCGGGCTGTGCTGCGACGGCACGCTCTTCGGTCACGTGAAGCTCGGACCGGGTGACGACGCGAAGCAATTGAAGGCGCTAGGACTGCCGGTTACGATCACGCGCACCGCGCCGCGGGTCGCCCGCTTTCGCCAGCCGTGCGCGGCCTTGTGCGCGGATCGCACCTGCCGGGTTTACGCGGAACGGCCGGCGCAGTGCCGCAGCTTTGAGTGCGGGGTGTTTAAGGACGCGCAAGCCGGCCGGATCGAATTCGCTGCCGCGCGGCGGTTGGTCAAACAAGCCCGGCGGCAGGCGGAAAACGTCCGCCGGCTTCTGCGCGCCTTGGGCGACACCGAGGAACATCGCGCGTTGACAGAGCGCTTCGACCGCATGCAACAGCGCATGGAATCGGGCCGCGCCGACGTTGCGGCCGGCGCGACGTTCGCGGAATTGAGCCTGGCGGTGCACGCGCTCAACCTGCTGACGCACGAGAAATTTTATACCAAGGTCGAAGTCCCGTGAAGGAAGTGACGCGAACGAGTGACAAGAGCGCGCGGTGAAGGGGTCGGCTACTCCGCGCGCAGCGCCGTCATCGGATCGACCGACGCGGCTTTGCGCGCAGGGATCCAGCAGGCGAGGGCGGCGACCGCGATCAACAGCGCGGGCACACCGGCATAAATCATTGGATCGCCAATCGGCACGCCGACGAGTTTTTGGCTGAACCACCAGCCGAAGGCGAACGCCACCACCCAGCCCACCGCCGCGCCGACGAGCACGACCTTCATGCCTTCACGCAGCATCAGGCCGACGACCGACGCGGGCGTCGCCCCGAGCGTGAGGCGCACGCCGATCTCCTGCGTGCGCTGCGCGAGCGAGTAGGCGAGCACCGCGTAGAGTCCGATCGCGGCGAGCGCGAGGGCGAGCGGGCCCAGGATGCTGAGCATCTGTGCGGGCGTGCGCTGGAGGAAGAGGCTGTTGTCGATGTGCTGCGCGAGCGTGCGGCCGTCGTAAACGGAGACCTCGGCGTCGAGCGTGTGAAACGCGTCGCGCACCGCCGGCAGCAACCGCAGCGGATCGCCGGAAGTTACGCGGAGATGAAACACCGGCGTGAACAGCCACAGGTTGCGCGCGTTGGGCCACGCGGCGGGTTGCGGACGCTCGGCGAGGGTTTCGTATTTCGCGTTGCGCACGACGCCGACGACTTCGAAATCCGCGTCGTCGAGATGAAAGTGGTGGCCGAGCGGCGAGATGCCCGGCCAGAAACGTCGCGCCATCTCCTCGTTGATTACGGCGTCCGGCGAACGCTTCGGTTCGTCAAGCGGCGCCAGGTCGGTCCCGGCAAGGAGCGGAATCCCCATCGCGGTGAAATACCCGGACGTGGTGTTGAAAAAAATAATTTGGTTGGTCTCGCCCGGCAGGCGGGGCGCACCGTCGATCGTGATGCCGCTCTTTGGCGCACCGCGGACATCGAGCGGCAGGAGATTGGTGGCGGCGACGGCCTCGACGCCGGGGAGTTGGGCGAGGCGCGCCTGGGCGTCGCGGATAAAGGAACGCATGGCCGGCCGCGAATACCCGCGCCCCACGAGATCGGCGGTAACGAGCAGCACGCGATCGGGCGTGAAGCCGGGGTTGATCGTCTGGGCGTTGTGAAAACTTTTCGTGAACAGGCCGGCGAGCACGAGCACGACGAGCGCGACGGCGACCTCGGCCGCGACGAGCACGTCGCGCAACCGGCTGCGTCCGCCGACCGAGCCGCGGCCCCCGCGCAACGCCTGCTGCACGTCGCCGCGCGCGAGTTGCAGTGCGGGCGCGAGGCCGAAGAGCACGCCGCACGCGACGCCCGTGCCGCCCGCGAAGAGCAGTCCGCGCCAGTCGAGCACGGCGTTGAGCCGGATGGGCATGTTGGTCGGGACGGGCGCGTGACGCAGCACATCGATGCCCCAGAGTGAAAGCACCGCTCCGAGCGCCGCGCCGGCGAGCCCGAGCAGCAGGCTCTCGAACAACAACTGGCGAATGATCCGGCCCGCGCCCGCGCCGCACGCGAGCCGGATGCCGATCTCGCGCGAGCGGACGCTCGCGCGCGCGAGGAGGAGATTGGCGGTGTTGACGCACACGACGAACAGCACGAGCGCAGCGAACAATTGCAGCGTGGCGAGGGCCGTCGTGAGGATCGCGCCGCCACGGGGATTGCGCCAGACCGGCAGGAGTTCGAAGCGGATGCCGTCGTTGGTGTCGGGATGCTCGGCGCTGAGCGAGCGCGCAGCGGCGGCGAGTTCACCCTCGGCTTGCGCGCGCGAGACGCCGGGCTTGAGCGCGGCGAGCAACACATAGGAGCGGTTGTCGCGGTGCGAAAGTTCGCTCGTGGCCGGCGTCAACTCGGTCGCCATCGTGAGCGGCAACCACACCTCGAACGCGAGCGACGTCCACCCGCCCGCGAACGCCGCGGGCGCGACCCCAATCACCGTAAGCGTGCGGTTGTTGAGTTTGATCGTCTGGCCGATCGCATCGGCGCGGCCGCCGAACTGGTGCAGCCACAAATTATGGGAGATGACGGCGACGGGCGCGCCGCCGATGGTGGCGGCCTCGTCGGGTCGGAAGAAGCGCCCGAGCGCGGGCCGCACGCCGAGAGCGGCGAAAAAATTACCCGAGACGAATTCGCCCCAGAGGCGTTCGCCTTTCTCGTTCTCGCCGAAATTAAACGTGCGCGGTCGTTGCGCGACGAGGCGGGCGACCGACGGCAGCCGCTCGATGAGATCCCGATACTCGAGCCACGACGCGCCGACGTAACTGCCCGCAGCGTTGCGCGGCTCGACACAGAGCAAGTCCGCTGCGACGCCCGGCAGCGGCCGCAGGATCGCGCCGTTGAGCCAACTGAAGACCGTGGTGTTCGCGCCGATGCCGATCGCGAGCGAGAGAATGACCACCAGCGAAAGCCCGCGGGCTTTCGTGAGAGTGCGGAACGCGTATTTGAGATCGGACATGGGAGCGGTCAGCTTTCAGCGATCAGCTGTCAGCTTGGGGTAGAAGAGGCGAGAAATTGGTTTTCGATTGTTGAACTGAAAGCGGATCGCTGAGTGCCGCTCGTTCCAGCAGATGGGAGCTGATGGCTTAACGCTTGCCGCTCACGTCGCCGTTGCGCGTTGAACCCGCGGCCGGGCGCAAAGGTTACGGCTTCCTGCGACAAACTCTGATGCGAAGCGGGCAGCCAAAAAGGGGGCAGAAGCGGGGTCGTGGAGCATTTCGAATTCGTCGATCAATCCGCTGGCGGGCGCGGCTCGGGCGCGCGTCAGCGCGCTGACCTACCCTTGATTCAACTGACTCACTCACCGCCGTTGAATCGCGACGCGATTCCCCTTGGCGGACAATCGACTCAGCGCTGCGCGATCCGGACGGAGCCGTTGACGGTCTCGGCCTTGATGGTGGCCGCGCCGGTGCCGATGTTGCCGCGGAGCGTGTGGCGGCTGGTCTGCTCGATCGTGATCGGGAAATCACAACGGGTGCTGCCGTTGACGGTGGAGAGAGCAACGTGCGCGTTGGTGTCCGCCGGGAGCGTGAGTTCGCAGGAGCCGTTGACGGATTCGGCGGCGATGTGCCGGCCCGCGGCGACGGCGGCGAATTGGGCGCGAATCGAACCGTTGACGGTTTCGAGCTGCACGTCGCCACCGAGATCGGTGGCGTGGATCCCGCCGTTCACTGTCGCGAGCGTGACCGCGCCACGGACGCCGGTGACGGTGATGGCGGAGTTGACGCAGCCAATTTTTTCGAGGGTGGCGCCGGCGGGAACCTTGATGGTGTAGTGAACCTCGCCGCGCACGTTGCTGGTGAACCAGCCGGTCTTGTCGTGGACGCTCTTGACGGCGACGTGGTCGGCCTGCGCGTCGACCTCGATGTGGATCCGGGCGAGATCCGCGGGAGAGTTGGCGCGCTTGACGGCCTCGATCTGAACCTCGTTTTTGTCCCACGCGACGACCTCGACGGCGCCATTGATATTGGAGAGGCGGAACGTGCCGTGGGCTGGCAGCGGGCAGGTCTGCGAGAATTTCTCGGACTCGGAAAAGCCGGCAAACGCGGTGCTGGCCAGCAAGAGGGCGAGGCAGGGGAGGCGGAGTAATTTCATGGCGGGAGACGGGGAAGGTGGCGCAGGGAGTCGGAGCTATAACCCGCCTCAACGCGAAAAGTTTCGGGAAAGTCCAAGCCGTCCGCTCGCTAAGACTGTCCCGCTCGACCTAGCTCGTCGTGAACCGCGTCGTGATCGTCTTGATCCGGGCGACAACGGATTCGCCCGCGCGGTGGATGGCTTCCTCGGACGTCTGCGGCGGAGTGGGCGAGACGGCCATCGTCATCACGTCGAGTGCAAGCATCACTTGGGAGCCGGCGCGCGCGTAGGCCTCGTGGAAGTCGGTGGCTTGATCGATTTCGGACACGGCGGACTTTTCCCAAGTCGCCGCGTCGATGATGTGCTTGTCGGGCAGCGCGGGATGGGCGAGGTGGAGTTCTCGCGCGTGGCCCACGATCAGTTTGATCACGCGTTGCAGCGCGTCGAACTGGTCGGCCTCGGCGAGGCGCCGGAGGCTAAGCGCCAGCGTGTCGATCATCGCGATGCTCGGCGCAACTTCGCGCTGCAGATTTTTTTTTGGATCGCCGCCATGGCGGTCTACGCCCGTTCGATCTCCTTGAGCAGGGCCCGATCAGCGGGATTGGTTTTCAGTTGGGCGAGCAGCTCGTTGCCCGACTTCAGCAACTCGGCATGATGGAGGTCATGGAGCCGGGCGGTAGGCTGTCAGCTTTAACCGATAAATTTGAGGCAGAAGAAAGCAAAGCCACTGGTTTGGAGCTAGCGCTTAAAGCTTAGCGCTTAGCGCTCGCTCGCGTGACGCGCCCGCGCGCTCCAGCCCGGCGGCGGCGGCGACGCCGAGGAAGTAAGAGAGGAAATCCCGCGGATCGAAACCGCTGCCCAACACCAGGTGTCCGA
This sequence comes from Opitutales bacterium, assembly GCA_038231575.1. Lineage (GTDB taxonomy): Bacteria > Verrucomicrobiota > Verrucomicrobiia > Opitutales > Opitutaceae > CAITWF01. The sequence continues at coordinate 54,002 of JBBRLB010000013.1, forward strand.
GCGGCGTGGCACGCAGAGCGTCCAACCACGGACGATGATAGAGCTGGCTCGTTTCCACCCCGAAGCAGATCGCGAGCGCCGCTGCGGTGCGCGTCGCCCACCGCGCGCGGGGAAGCAGGACGCTCAGCCAATAGAAAATCATCATAGCCCAGAGCGCATCGCCGAGAATGTCGCGCACGACCGGGTTGAGGCCCGAGCCCGCGCGGTGCACCACCAACCCCACGAGCATCGTCGCGACGGCGCAGGCGGCGGACCGGGTCCGGTGGCGGTGGTTGTCGGACGGGCTCATCGGCGTCGGCGAACCGCGCGCTCAACCCTCGAGGCGCATCGCTCAGTTATTTTTCCCGGCGAGCGGCACGACCTTCAATCGCACTTCGTTGCGCGGGCGGCTGTAGACGTGGAGCGTGACTTGATCGGCGAGCGGACGCTCGAACAGGCCTTGATCGTCGAGAATTTCGAGGTCGACCATCGCGAGCACGTTATCGACCACGAGCAACATTTCGTCCGAGGCGAACCAGCGGCCCTGACACGCATGCGCGCCGGCCCCGAAGGGCAGGTGGCGGCTCGCGGGCTGGCCGTGGGGTCGCGGGGTGGGACGCGTGCGCGAGTCGGACGCATCCGTCTTCGGTTCGACGATCTCCTTCGCCACGCCGGCGGCGGACGTCCAGCGGTTCGCATCGAATTTTTCCGGATTCGTCCAGTGCGCCGGGTTGGTCTGGATCAGGAAGGGGCAGACGAAGATGGGCGAGCCCTGCGGGATGGCGACACCATCGATCACAGTGTCGCGCGCGGCGGTGCGGAAGAAGAGCGACGTCACGGGCGGATGCAGGCGCATCTCCTCCTTGATCGCGCGGACGATTTCTCGGCGATCGCCGCGGAGGGTCGCGGTGGTGCGCAGGTGCGCGGCGCGATACAGCGTCCAGAACAGCGCCATCGTCGGCGCCTGCGCCAGCACATACATCACCGCGTTGTGCAGCACTTCGCCCGGCTCGAGGTCGCCGCTCTCGAGGCATTGGCGCAGGGAGTGACCCACCGAGCCGGGCCGGGTGGCGCCGCGCACGGCCTCCATCACGCGCGCGTGGAGCAGCGCGGCGTCGCGATGGTCGACGTAGAAAAATCCCTTGCCGGACAGCACGCGATCGATCAAGTCCGCGAAGTCGAGCGCCGCCGCGTCGTCGAAACAGTGGAAGGTCGTCTGGAAAAAAATCCGGGCGCGGATCTCGAGGACGATGCGATAGATCTCCTTGAGCAGATCGATCTCGCCGCGCTGCGCCCAGGTGCGGACGCGTTCGCGCACGATCTCGGCCATTTCAGGCAGGTCGGACTCGTAGCCGGTCACGAAATATTCCTCGCAGACGCTGCGATAGCCGAGCCAGTAGCCGTCGACGCCGCCCCAGAGCAGGGACTTCACGCCGAAGGGCGAATAGGTATCGAGTGGGAAACGCGAATCGCGGACGTAGTCGCGCGGCCGGTTCAGCACCTGTTCCACCATTTCCTCGCTGCGGATGTAGAAGACCGTGGGACCGAACGGGCCGAGCGGGCGGAACGTCGCATACTTCGTGGCGGAGCCGAACGCCGAGAACATCGCGCTGTAGATCCGCGACTCACCCCGCTGGAGGATGAAGAAAATGTAGCGCACGCTCCGGTTGCGCCCGAGTCCGGTGACGAGCAGCGTCGCGGCGATCGCGGTGGCGCCGAGAGCGAGCGGTCCCGCCGCGGAGGCGAGACGCAGCGTGCCGCCGAGCAGGACGATCGCTGCCACCCCGGCGACGGCGAGGGCCGCGTGACGATGCCGCAGCACGAAACGGATGATCGCTTCGCGCGCGCGCACGATCGGCGAGACCGGCTCGCTCGATTTTACGCGGGTGGGGTAGCTCGGGCCGTGCCGCAGGCGGGCGTCGTCGAAGTCCATCACGCGCGTGATCGCTTCCAGCAGCGAAGGCACGGGCACGGATTGGTTGGGTGGCAGCACGCCCGGAAAGAGCGTGTCGAGAAACGCGTCCATGTCGCGCACGCCGAGGCCGCGGAAACGCAGGGCGACGTCCTCCCGGCGCACCCGGGCGTCACCCGGCGGGTGCCACGAGGCGAGCAGATTTTGGATCCGGCGGAGCGGATAACCGGATTCGGCGAGGGCCTGGCCGTGGTGCGCCGGGCAGGACGCCGGCGGCGCGTCGGCGTGAGGCGTGGCCCCACGGTGCGCGGGACACGAGGGCGGCGGTGCGGCAGGAACCGGAGTTTTCGCCCGATGGGCCGGGCATTCAGGGGGTGGTTCGGCCTGAGGTCCCGGAGCCAAAGTGAGATTCTTCCCGTGATGGGCCGGACACGAGGGCGGCGGGGTTTCGGCCAACGCGATCGGTGCGGTCGTGGTGGTCGCGGTCGTTTCCCAAGGGCCGGTCGTGCGGGAGATGAAGGAACGGCCGGCCGGCTCGCATCCGCCACAGAGCGTGCCCACGCCAATGGCCGTGCGGAGCGAATCAAAATCGGTGCCGACCTCCTCAATCGCGGCGGACATTTCGGACGCGCCGATCCCGAGGCACGGGCAGATTTTTCCTTCGAGGCCGTTGCAACACGCCTTCGCGTCGCCGCCGAGATAACCCGTGCGCACGAACCGGCGCAGGTCCAGCGCAGTCAGCGTGTCGAGCAGGGCGACGCGGTGATAGAGCTCGCCCAGATCAGCGCCGACACCCTCAGCGGCGACGCCGTGGATCACACAGGACTCGATGCGGCTGTTCTTGCGCGACTTCACGATGACGCGCAACTCGCGTCGCAGCGGGCCATCGGCGAAAGCGACCGCTTCGCGATCACCGGTCACCTCGTCGGCGCCGGCGTTGGCGAAGACGACGACGCCCCGCTCGAGGATCCGCGTCGACACCACACCGCTCGTGGGCTCGCCGCGGACGGTCGTGATGGACTTTTGGCCGTCGACGTCGCCGAGGAAGACGCTCAGCCGCCGGCTCTGGGGCAGCGTGTAAACCTGCGCGAGCGAATCGAAGAACTGGGTCGAGCCCGGGTGGGCGGCGTGCCAGGCGCGGAAAGCGCCGGCCTCAATCCGCAGGGCTGCGAGATCGTTCTCGGCGAGGACGGTGGCGGCGCGCGGCTTGTCGTGCAGGACCCCGAGCTCGCCGATGATCTGGCCGGCCGCGATGCGGGCGAGTTCACGCGTCGCGCCGTTGCGATGCTGCACGACCACGGCGACGCCGGAGAGAATCAGGAAAGCGGCGTCCGACGGCTCGCCCTCGTGGATGATCGTGGCGTCGGTCGGAAAGGCGACGCGCGCGACGCCCTCCGCCGATTCATGGAGCCGGCCGGAAGCGAAGGCTTCCAGCGATCGGCGCAACCGATCGTAGGCCTGCTGCGCACCGTTGCGCTCGAACGTTTCGGCGTTCCGTCCCGCGCGGGCGATCTGCCGGCGAAAGATTTCGGCGCCGATCTCGGCGCAACGGCAGGCCCGCGATGCCCGCACCGTGGCGTTGCGTTTGCCGAGCGAGGACCCGAGGAGCGCCTGTTCGCCAAAGTAGGCGCCCGACTGCAGCTCGGCGAAGCGGAGTTCGCGGCCGTCCGTCTCGAGGCGCAGCACCTCCACGGTCCCGCTCAGCAAAACGTAAAACGCCTCGCCCAGCTCATCCTGCTCGATGATCGCGGTGCCCGACGGCACCACGATCACGTTGCACGTGGCGATCACTTCGTCACGCGTGGCGTCGGTGAGCTCTGCCAACGGCGGGCAGGCGCGGAGCAGGCCGAGGTCGGTGGCGGAAAGCTCGATGCGTTGTTGGACGGTGGACATGTGGGGTGATGCGAGCGCGCGGTCGGCTAGGCGTGCGGTCCTGCTCTTGGTGCCGAGCGTGCAGGGGAAGGATGGGCCGGGCGCTCCGCGCACGGCCAAGCCTTACGGGTGCACTCGGGGCCGTGCGCGAAGCGCCCGATCCACCTCAAGTCACGCGTAGCGCGAGCGGCATTTTGAGTCACGCGGAGCATGAAGGGTGGCGTCGCGCTGGCCGTCAATCGAGCTTACGGCCGAGGGACGGCGCCGGAGCCCATGGGCGGGATGACGGCGAACTGCGGGTGCGCTTCGATGCGCGCGGCGAAGGCGGGTTGCTCGTCCACGGGCAGTGCCGCGGGAAACTTGGAATCGCTGCGCCGCCAGCGCGCGAGCCAGGCGGGGCCGAGCAGTTGCGCGGGGAGGGGCAGCGCGGAAGGATCGGCGCGCGGCGTGAAGGCGATCGTCGTGGCGGCCTTGGGGCCGGTGCCGACGCCTTCAGCGACGAAAAAGCCGGCGGTCAGTAGCGCGACGCGCACCGCGGTCGACGCGGAATAGGTGAAGAGTTCCGCGGGCTTGGTCCCGCAGCGCGCGAAGAGCCGCGCAAACACCTCGGGCGTCCAGAGCGGAGTGTCCGTCTTCGCGGAAAACGGATCGTAGAAAATCACGTCGGGCGCGATCGCGGTCTTGAGGTGCGCCAAGAAATCACCGTGGACGAGTTCCCAGGTGAGCAGTTGCGAGGCGTGCGTCCACCGGCCGGCGCGGAGGAGGTCGTGCGGCGCGGCGTGCTGGAGATGAGGGAAGCGCCCGGATTTCGCGGTCGCGAGAATCAGCGGATCGAGATCGCGCTCGAAGCTCACGATGCGGAGGGGACGCAGCGCGGTCGCGCCGTGACGCGCCAGTGCGTCCTCGAAGCAGGCGATCGCGGCCATGGCGTTGGAGCCCGCGCCCAAGCCGACGTCCCAGAGCACGAATTCGGTGGCGGGCTCGCGCGGTGCGGTTGGCGCGAACGTCGCGATGGGCCGCGGTTCGATCGCAGGCGGCGCGGGAGTTGGCAGCGGATCAGGCTGCGCGCGGAGCGCATAGCCCACCGCGGCAACGGACAACAGGAGGCGGGTGGCGAGGCGCGATTGCGCGATGTAGACAGCGTTGGCCTCGTCGCTCGGACGGTTGACCGAATGCATGACCTCGCCGGAACTGATCTGGCGGATGCTGAAGAAGCCCAGCGGGCTCTTGACGATCTCGTAGTCGCCGCGGCGGGGCGGCGGCACGATTTTCGCCTTCGCGGGATGGGCGCTGGGATGGGCCCCATCGGAGCGGGCGAGTTCGAGGCGTTTCGTTTCGTAGAACGCCCGAAAATCATCCCGCAGGATGCTCGCGCGGATTTCGCGCATCAGGCGGTGATAGTAAGAGAGATTGTGCGTGGTGAGGAGATGCCAGCCGAGCAACTCGTCGGCCTTCACCAAGTGATGGAGGTAGGCGCGCGGATAGTTGCGGCAGGTACCGCAGTCGCAGGCGGCATCGAGGGGCTCGTCGGAAAATTTATAAACCGCGCGGCGGCATTGGATCTTGCCGTGCGAGGTGAACGCGGTGCCGCGCTGGGCGAGTTGCGACGGGATGATGCAGTCGAACATGTCGACGCCGTGATGCACCGCTTCGAGGATATCGATGGGGGTGCCGACGCCCATGAGGTAACGCGGCAGGTTCGCCGGCAGGTGATCGGTGACGAGGCCGGTGAATTCGTAGCGCTCGGCGTGCGTCTCGCCCACGGCAAGGCCGCCGATCGCGAGGCCGTCGAACGGCATTTGCGCGAGAAAGGCCGCACTCTTTTTTCGCAGCGCGGGATGGCAGGCGCCTTGGACGATTCCGAAGAGCGCCTGGGGCGAGTCGCCGCGGGCGTCGAGCGAGCGCTGCGCCCAGCGATGCGTGAGTTCCATGGCGGCCTCGGCCTGGGCGAAAGGCGCGGTCGAGGGGATGCACTGGTCAAGCACCATCATGATGTCGCTCCCGATCGCGCGCTGCATCTCGATGCTGGATTCAGGCGACAGGACATGGAGATCGCCGTCGACGTAACTGCGGAAGGTAGCGCCGTCTTCGTTCATCGCGCGATCGGTCGGCAGGGAAAAGATCTGGAAGCCGCCGGAATCCGTGAGCACGGGCCCGTCCCAGTTCATGAAACGGTGGATGCCGCCGAATTTCCGGAAAACCGCCGGACCGGGACGAAGCAGAAGATGGTAGGTGTTGGCCAGAAGCACGCGCGTCCCGGCGGCCTTGAGGGACTCGACCGTCTGGCCTTTCACGGTGGCCTGCGTGCCGACCGGCATGAAAACCGGCGTGAGCACCTCGCCGTGCAGCGTCTGGAAACGCGCCGCCCGCGCCTTGGAGTGCAGAGCTGGGCGATCGACGGTGAAGCGGAGGCGGGACATGGGAAAGGCGGCGGAAGAAGGGAACCGCGCCTACTAGGGGAGATGCGGAAGGGGTCAGGCAAGCCCGCACGGTGCATGACCCGCCCGACGCCATGCCGGGAGGACTCAGCCGTGAGGTGGGCCGGGCTATTCGGTTCTCAGCGCCACGATCGGATCGATCCGGGTGGCGCGGCGGGACGGAACGTAGCACGCGAGCAGCGCGACGGCGGAGAGGAGCAGCGGCACGAAGGCGAATGTCGGCGGATCGTGCGGCTGGATGCCGTGCAACAGGCCGGTCATGGTCAGGGCCGCGAACCACGCGCCGATGAAGCCGACGACGAGTCCCATCGCGACGAGCCGCAGCCCCTGCCGCAGCACCATCGTGATCACTTCGCCGCGTTGCGCGCCGAGCGCCATCCGCACACCGATTTCCTGGGTGCGCTGCATGACGGTATAAGACATCACGCCATAAATGCCGATCGCGGCGAGGAAGAGCGCGATGGCCGCGAACCCGGCGAAGAGGCCGCCGAACATCCGCTGCCGCCAGAGCGTCTTGCGCGCGATGTTCGTCAACGGTTCGGCGTAATAGATCGGGATGTCGGGGCGGACCTGGAGGACCGCATCCTCGGCGGCGCGAATGTAGCTGGCGGGATCGCCCTTCACGCGCATGACGGCGCTGGCGAAGAGATCGGGATTCTGGAGGAGCGGCATCCACGCGGCCGGGTCCTGCTCCGGATCGGCGGGGCGCTGGCTGATGTTGCCAACGATGCCGATGATGGTGAACCACGTGCGCTTGGGGCCGTGATCGTCGAAGGTGATGCGTTGGCCGAGCGCGTTGCCCGACGGGAAAAATTTCTGCGCAAATTTCTGATCGACCACGGTGACCAGCGGCTTATCTGGGCGGTCGTGATCGTCGAAGAGGCGGCCCTGCAGCAGCGGAATCTGCAGCGCGGCAAACACGCCCGGGCTCGCGGTGCGGCCGAGCGCGAGCGGCCATTCCTGGTTCGATTTGGGTTCGGGCATGCCTTCGACGAGGAAGGAATTCCGGTTGCGCGCCTCCGAGAGCGGCAGGTTGCTCATAAACCCGGCGCTTTCGACGCCCGGCACGGTGCGGAGCTGGGCGATAATCTTTTCGAAAAACTCCGGCGCGGCTTTTTCGTCCGTGACGAACGCTTGCGGCAGCCCGGTGCGGAAGGTGAGGACGTGTTCCGCGTTGATGCCGGTGTCGGAGCGCTGGAGCCGGAGGAAGCTGCGCATCGTCAGCCCGCCGAGCACGAGGAGAATCAGCGCGAACGCGAGCTGCAGGACGACGAGCGCGTTGCGCAGTCGATGAGCCTGGCCGGAGCCGGTGCCGCCGCGCGCGCCGTCTTTCAACTCGCTCGCGAGATCCGGGCGGGAAAGATGGAGCGCGGGAAACGTCCCGAAGATTACGCTCGCGCCGACGGTGACGGTCGCGACGAAGGTGGCGACCCGCCAGTCGACATCGAAGCGCAGCCAGTAAGGGACGTCGGGGATAAAACTGAGGACGAGGTCGAGTTCCCAGAACGACAGCACGAGGCCGGCGATGCCGCCGATGAGGCCGAGCAGTAGACTCTCGGTGAGCACTTGGCGGATGATGCGGCCGCGGCCGGCGCCGAGCGCGAGCCGCAGCGCGACCTCGCGCGAACGCGTGGCGCCGCGCGCGAGGAGGAGATTGGCGACGTTGGCGCACGCGATGAGCAGCACCGCGAGCACGGCGCCGAGCATCAGCCGCAGCGCGAGCTGGGTGTCGCGCGTCGCCTCGTGGCGCGCGGTCATCGCGCGGATGCCGAGACCGGTGTTGGTGGCGGGATGCTCCTGCGCGAGCTGCGCGGCGATCGTGTCGAGTTCCGCCTGCACTTGCTCGAGCGTGACGCCGGGTTTCATCCGCGCGTAAACCTGCCAACCGTGGGCGCCACGATGCTTCTCCTCGGCTTGCTCGCCCTCGGGGAACGGCTGCCAGAGTTCGTTTTTATCGGGGAAGCGAAAATTTTTCGGCATCACGCCGATGACGGTCGCGGGCTGGTTGTTGAGCGTGACAACTTCGCCGAGGATATCCTCGCGGCCGCCGAATTCACCCCGCCACAGATCGTAGCCGAGCAGCACGACGGGCGTGGCGCCCGGCTTCGCTTCCTCCGGCCGAAACAGACGGCCGCGGACGGGTTGCACCCCCAGCAATTGAAAACCGTCGACGGTCGTCCACGTGCCGAAGACGCGCTTCGGGCGATCGCCGTCCTTCAGGATGTAGGTGCGATTCTGATTGGTGAGCGCGCCGGCCAGCGTCTTGCTCCGTGCGCGCACATCATAGAAATCCGGCATCGCGAACTCGAAGTCGTGCCCGGGCGCCGGATCCTTTTCGCTGACCATGCGGAGGACGAGCAGGCGGTTCTCGTCGGCGAAGAACGGCAGCGGCCGCAGCAACACCGCGTCGAAGAACGTGAACATCGTCGTCGCCGTCGCGATGCCGAGCGCGAGCGTGATGACGGCGACGACGGTAAAGCCCGGCGACTTCGCGAGCAGGCGGAAGGCAAAACGGAGATCGGCGAGCATGGTGGATCAGGCCACTCGACGCGCGGAGGAGCTGCAACGCTCCCTTAGCGCGTCGGATCGCTCTCGACCTGTTCCTGGACGACGCGGCCGTCGAAGATGTGGATGGTGCGATCGGCGTGACGCGCGAAACGCGTGTCGTGCGTGACCATCACGATCGTCGCGCCGCCCTTGTGCAGCTCGGCGAGGAGCTGCATGACGGAGTCGCCGTTCTTCGAGTCGAGATTACCCGTCGGTTCGTCGGCGAGTAGAACGGCGGGTGCGCCGGCGAGGGCGCGGGCGACGGCGACGCGCTGCTGTTGACCGCCAGAGAGCTGCGAGGGCAGATGCTTCGAGCGGTGCGCCATGCCGACTTTCTCGAGGGCGCCGGTGACGGCGGCCTTGCGCTCGGCGGCGGGCATGCCGCGGTAGGTGAGTGGGAGCTCGACGTTCTCATAAACGGTGAGATCGCCGATGAGGTTGAACGATTGGAAAATGAATCCGATCTCGCGGTTGCGGATGCGGGCGCGCTCCGGAAGCGAGAGGCTCTGCACCGGGCGGCCGTTGAGCACGTAGGAACCGTCGGTCGGCGAATCGAGGAGGCCGAGGATCGAGAGCAGCGTGGACTTGCCGCAACCCGACGGGCCCGCGATGGCGACATACTCGCCCTGACGGATGTCGAGGTGGATGCCGGAGAGCGCGTGCGTTTCCACTTCGTCGGTGAGAAAGACCTTGGTGACGCCGTCGAGTTTGATGAGGGATTCAGGCATGGGAGTTGGTGGACTTGAGGTTGAGGAGTGGGTGGTGAAAAAGGATCAGCGGGTATCGGTCGAGGAATCGTGGGCGACAAAGGCGATCATGAGGGCGAGGACGAGCGTGACAGCGAGCATGGCGGGAAAAAGGAAGCGGGAAGGGCGGAACCCACGGAAAACACGGAAGATGGGGAAGAGTTACTCGAATTCGGTGGAGGCAGCGTCGGCGTGAGCCCGGTGCAGGGGATCAGTTCAGCTTGATGCGATCGTTGGAATCCCACTGGGCCATGTCGGAAAGGATGACTTTGTCGCCGGGGACGAGGCCGCTGATGACCTCGATGGTGCTGACGGAGCTGCGGCCGAGCTTCACCTGCGTGCGCGTGGCGTAGTTGCCTTCGGCATCGAGCTTGAAGATGCCAACCTGGCTCTTCTCCTGGCCGAACGCCGGCCGGCCGACGAAGATCACGTCGTTGAGCCGCTCGAGTTCGATCGTGCCGTCGACGGAAAGATCGGGCCGCGCGCCGGTCTTCGAGAGATCGCCGGTGATATGGACGTCGACGGTGACGGTGCCGTTTTGGACGGCGGGATCGACGCGCACCACATGGCCGGCAACGACGCCGTTGCGCGTGTCGATTTCGGCCGGCTGGCCGATGAGGATGTCCTTGGCCTGCGTCTCGGCGACGCGGATTTCGGCCTTCAACTTCGACGGATCGGCGACGCGGGCGAGATTGAAGCCGGGCTGCACCTGAGCGCCGACCTCGACGGGCAGCGCAGAAAGCACGCCGTTCATCGGGGCGCGGACGGTGAGCGCATCGAGTTCGTCGTGGCGGAGCTTGGCTTGAGCGCGGAGGCGGTTGACCTCGGCCTGCTTCACGGCGAGTTGCGGCGCGATGACTTCCCGCGAGAACGCGAGGCGCTTCTGTTCGATTTCGTTGCGGGTGGCATTTTGTTCCGCGACGACACTCGAGAGCTGGAGATCAAGCGGGGAAATCAGGCCGTCCTTGGCGAGCTGCTCATTGACGCGGGCCTGGATTTTCGAGCGCTCGAAATCCGCTTTCGTGCTGGCGGCGACGGACTCGGCGGCGAGCACGCCGGATTGAAGAGTGACCTTGAGATTGGCAAACTCGGCCTCGGCGGCCTCGAGTTGCGAATCGGCGCCGGCGGCGGCCTGCTGCACATCGGGATTGGCGAGCATCAGGATGATGCTGTCGGGCGTGACGTTGGCGCCGGGGCGAAGAATGATTTTGTCGACGCGGCCCTGCGTGCGCGCGGCGATCCAGCGGATTTCCTCGGGGACGAGCGTGCCGAGACCGCGGACTTGGCGGAGCATCTGGCCGCGTTTCACATCGGCGATCCAGACGAGATTGCGCTCGACGGTGGGGGCGGCGGGTTTCAGGCGCGCCAGCAAAACGGTGATGCCGCCCAGCACGGCGACCGCGATCACGCTGTAGATGATGCGTTTCTTCCGTTTGGCTTTCGACTGGTCGGGGCGCGCGATGTCCATGAGTAGCGCCTCCTTTTGCAACGCCTGTGCCCGCGCGTGCCATGGGTGCCTAAAATGCTGGCAGGCAGCCGGAAAAAATTTTCGGGACGATTGCGGTCGCTCGCGGAAGCATCGCTGGCGGGACGGTGGCGTCCCATGAATGGGACGCTGCAGGATTGCTCTATTATATAGGAAGCAAGATGCCGACCGACCGTCCGGGCTTACAGGGGGAGCCGCAGCGTCGCGACGCAGCCGGTCCCACCCACGCGATTTTCGAGCGTGAGCGAACCGGCGTGGTTCTCCGCGATCTGGCGGCAGAGCACGAGGCCGATGCCGCTGCCCTCGCGCTTCGTGGTAAAAAACGGGACGAACAAATTCGTGGGATTCGCGACGCCGGGCCCGTCGTCCTCAATTGCGATCTCGACGGCGCCGGGACGCTTCGTCCACGCCACGCGGACGCTGGCCTCGGCCCGGCCGGCCGCGCGCGGCTCGAGCGCGGCATCGACGGCGTTCTTCAGCAGGTTGATCAAAACCTGTTCGAGCTGCGCGGCGTCGCACGCGAGCGTGAGTTCGGGGCCGCCGGATAGTTCCACGGGCAGGCGTGTCTCGAGGCCGACGACACGCTGCACGAGTGGGGCGAGCGCGGCCGGAGCGAGGGTGGGCAGGGGCAGCCGCGCGAGCCGCGCATAGGCGGCCATGAAACGCGCGAGGCCCTCGGCGCGCGCCGCGATGATGTCGAGGCCGGTGCGCATGTCCTCCTCCCAGTCGGGCGCGCGCGGTTCGCGGCGGAGCGTCGCACCGAGGCTGCCCGCGATCGATTTGATCGGGGCCAGGGAATTGTTGAGTTCGTGGCCCAGCACGCGGACGAGCCGTTGCCACGCCTGCAATTCCTCCTCGCGCAACTGCCGGCTGAGATCGGCGATGACCACGAGATCGTGCGGGCGGCCGCCTTCGCGAAACGGACTGCGGCGCATGCCCCAGCGGCCAGCGCCACCGGGAAACGTGAGCGTCAGGAGGCGGGCGGGTTCGCCGGTGAGGCAGTCGGCGAGCCCGAGCTCGGCGGCGTCGCGGCCGAGGATGCGCTCCGCGGGTTTGCCGAGGAGAATTTGCGCCGCGTGATTGGCGAGCCGGAGTTTCTTGTCCGCATCGAACGCGAAGATCGAAATATTGATCTCCTCCATCACGGTGCGGAGCAGCGCGGTGGCCTCGAGCGCGCTGAGGCGCTGGTCTTGGAGCGTGCGGCTGAGCGTGTTGATTTCGAACATCACGTCGCCGAGCGGTTCGTCACGCCGCGCACCGCGCGCCCGCACGGCGAAGTCGCCCTCGCGGAGCGCCGAGAGCAGGTTGGCCATCGTCTGCAACGGCCGGACCACGCGGTTGCGCGCCGCCGCCGCGAACCCGAGCCAGCACGAAACGACGATCAAGGTGAGGGTCCACTGTTCCTTCGCCGTATGCTCGCCGGTCCAGAGATAGCACATCACCACCACGACTGCGGGCAATCCCGCCAGCAACGCGTAAACGAAGACGAGCTGATCGTGGGAAAGTTTTTGCCGCGGGGCAGGCATCGCAGCCGACTGGTTTAGACAGAATCAACAAAATGAACAGGATGACTTGGAGCGCAGAGGAGCTCAGCGAAAATTCCGTTCATTCGGGTAATGCGGTCGAAAAACCGATGCCGGCTCTGCGTCAGAGCCCGTATTTTTCGAGGCGCCGGTAAAACGCGCTGCGGCTCAGGCCGAGTTCCTCGGCGGCCTGGCGGGCGTTGCCGTTGCAGCGGGCGAGGGTCTTTTTGATCAGGAAAGCCTCGACTTCCTCGATGCTCATTTCTTCGAGGCGCGGCGCGGCCAGGCCCGCGGCGAGGCCAAGATCAGGCGCGCGGATCACTTTGCCCGGGGCCATCAATACCCCGCGTTCGACGGCGTGGTCGAGTTCGCGGACGTTGCCCGGCCACGCGTAGCCGCGCATCGCATCGAGCGCGGACTCGTCGAAGCCGGTGATCGATTTGCTGTAGCGGCTGACGTGCTGCTTCAGGAAATGCTGCGCGAGCAGCTCAATGTCCTCGCGGCGTTCCCGCAACGGGGGAAGGTGAAGCTGGATCGTGTTGAGGCGAAAAAGGAGATCCTGGCGGAATTTTCCCGCGGCGACCTCGGCTTGCAGATCGGAATTCGTGGCGGAGACGAGGCGCACATTCGCGCGAAAGGTGCGGGACGAGCCGACGCGCTCGAACTCACCCGTCTCGATCGTGCGGAGAATTTTGGCCTGCTGGGACAACGGGATGTTGCCGATTTCGTCGAGGAAGAGCGTGCCGCCGTCCGCAAGTTCGAAGCGGCCCGCGCGATCTGCTTTCGCGTCGGTGAACGCGCCGCGCACGTGGCCGAAGAGCTCGCTCTCGAACACGCCCTCGGGCAGTCCGCCCATGTTGACGGAGATGAACGGCTTTCCGGCGCGTTCGGAAACCGCGTGCAGCGCCTGCGCGACGAGGCCCTTGCCGGTGCCGTTTTCGCCGGTGATGAGGACGTTCGCGTCCGACGGGCCGACGCGCGCGATCATCTCGAGGATCGGGCGCATCGCGGGCGATTGCGCGATGAGGTTCGGGCCGGCTTTGCCCCCGGCGCGGAGCAATTGGTTTTCCTGCTCGAGCCGGCGATACGCGCGGACGGCGCTGCCGAGATCGATCTGATTGCGAACGATCGCGAGGAGGCGCGGGTTGTCCCATGGCTTCGTGACGAAGTCGCGCGCGCCGCGGCGCATCGCCTCGACGGCGACGTCGACGCTGGCCCACGCGGTCATCACGACGACGGGAAGCGCGGCGTCGATCGCCTGGAGTTTTTGCAAGAGCTCGAGGCCCTCTTGTCCGCTCGTGGTGTCACGCGCATAGTTGAGGTCCATGAGCACGAGCGAAAAATCGCGCGCCTCGACGGCCTTGACGACGGCCGCGGGGGACTTCACCGCTTCCGTCGCGTAGCCCTCGCTCTTCAGCAACAGCCGCAGCGCCTCCAGCACGTCAGGCTGATCGTCGGCGATCAGGATGCGGTGCGAAGGGGCGTCGGGCATAAGGTGAAGCGGGGAGGAGAAAATCAGGCGGCGAGCCGAAGCGAGTCTTTGGCCGCGTTGTCCGTCGGCCGGGCCAGGATCACAGCGTGATTCGCGAGCAGCGACTGGTGGGCGCGCGCGTAATCGGACGCGATGATTTTGAGCAGGAAGGTAAGCATGAACGCAGCGAAGAGATGAGCGGAATCGACCATGGCGGGCAGGGGGAAGCCGGCAAGTTCGATGATGAACGCAGCGGGAGCCGCCACGGCGAGCACGAGAGCGAGGGAAGTGAAGGGGTTTTTCATCGGCGAGTAAGTTGACCATCGCCTTTGCAATGGGCGTGCCACCGATCCGCGATGCGCGCAAACGCTTGGTGCCGGTGCAGATGAAAATTTCCGGGCCAAAACGCGCCGGCCCGCCTGTGCAGCGTTTGGGAAAAACGTTTCCCGCGAATGGGACGCGCCGCGCGCGACGAAGGCTATTGACCGAATTTTTTGGAAATCGCACCTTGCGAGCCGCGCGAGCACGCGGGCCCGGCCCGTGCGCGCGGTGACATGTTGCAGCGAAAAAAAATTCCGCGCGGTTGCGCCGCCTTCACTCTGATCGAGGTCTCCCTGGCCGCGACAGTGTTGCTGTTTGCGATTGTCAGCGCGTTTCAAATCGTGGGGGCCGGCACGCGCATGCTGGATTTTTCGCGCAAGCAGACGCTCGCCACACAGATCATCCACGCGGAGATCGACCAAGCGCGGTTGTGCAGTTGGACCACGATCAACAGCATGGTCGGCTCCACCAACACCGTCACGCTGAGCGCGATCACCACGTCGGACACCTGGGCGTTGGGATCGCTGGGGTATCCGGAGCTGGTGACGTTCAAGACCGCCGTGGGATCCGAGATGGCGACGACCGGGTTCACCATCAAACGGGTGGTGACCTATGTGACCGGCCGGACCGACATGGCGAAGATCGTCTTCACCGTGACCTGGCAGGCCAAGGTTTTTTCCGAGACGAGCGGGACGAGCCACACCTACACGCGCCAGGGCACGACTTACTTCGGCAAAAATGGACTCTCCGCGACCTACCAGCGCTCGTAACCGGCGCCGCTCCGGCTTCACCTTGGCGGAGATCCTGATCGCGTCCACGCTGATGCTGGTGTTGGGCCTCGGCGTCATCTCCGCGTATTTGTTTCTGGGGCGAAATTTCACGCGGCTGGGCAACA
>JBBRLB010000014.1:0-63546 GCA_038231575.1 Opitutales bacterium
AAAAGATTTTTACCTTCCAGTCGTTGGCGCGTCCGAACTGGAGACTGTAAAACTGATCGTGCCGGCCCGCGCCGCCGCCGGTGACCTCGATGGTGTAGCCGCCCTCGGGCTTCGTCATCAGGAGGCTAAAATTATTTACGTAGGTGCCGTTGTCGACGTCCTGAAACGTGCGAAACTGCGCGTTGCGCTCGTCGGCGTCGCCGCCGATCACGCCCACTTCCAACTGGCCCGAATACTCCCAGCCCGACGCCGCCTTGTGGAGGTCGGCCAGCTTCGGCACGGCGAACGGCAGCTTGAACATCTGGCCCGACGGCGTGTGGTTTGCGTTCGGCCAGTCGAGGTCAAGCGAGCGCGAGGGATCCGAGGACCGGTTCATCGCGTTGCCGAGGAGCGTCCCCGTCCCGACCGCCGAATCGGCGAACGGCGCGGCGCCGGCCAGCGGTGCCAGTGCGGCCGTCGCACCGAATGCGATCGTGCGCAGAAAATTCCGGGAGCGGGTTTTTAAGTTGGGCGTCTCGCTCGGTTGCGGTTGAAAGGAGATCGCTCCGCGCGGGGTGCTGGTCGCGTTGGGTGCGTTCATCGTTGGAAGCGCGCACCCGCCGGATCGTTGCTGCCGTGAATCTGCGAGTGGCAGTTCTGGCACGACCGGGCCAACATGCGGGAGCTGGGGGCCGCACCGCCGCCCACGAGCTGGCCCGCGTTGTAGAACGACGATTGGTGGTTCGTGTTGCCGTGGCACTGCTGACACATGAAGGGCCGCGCGACTTGCAGGAGCTTGTCGTGATTCGCGCCGTGCGCGTTGTGGCAGCTCAGACAATTCTCGCGCACGGGCGCGTGTTCCCAGAGGAACGGTCCGCGCTTGTCCGCGTGGCAGGTGTAGCACGTTTCGTTGACGGAATCGGTCTTGAGCATCGCTTTCGTGGGCGAGCCGTGGGGATTGTGGCAGTCGGCGCACGACATCTTGCCCTCGGGCAGCGGCATGTGGGAACGCTTCGCAAACTCCGCGCGCTGCTGCTGGTGGCAGGTGTAGCACGTTTCGTTGATCGACGGTTTCTTGAGCAGGCCGGTCTCGGAAAATTTCGCCATTGGGTTATGGCAGTCGGCGCAACCGAGCTGGCTCTGGCTGTGCGCCGAGCTTCCCCAGAACATCGCATTGCCGCCCTGATGGCAGGTCAGGCACATGCTGTTTTGTTGCGCGATCGGCGTGCCCCACTCCTTGGTAAAGCCGACCAGCGAGGTGCGGTTGATTTTGTTTTCCGGATCGCTGGCGTGGAGGGAGCCCGGCCCGTGGCACGCTTCGCAACTGCGCTGCTGCAATTCGTTTTTCGGATTCAACCGAAACGCGCTCGCGTGCTGCGTGTGAGTGAACTGCTTATTCTCCGTCGCGTGACACGTGATGCACCGCGCTTCGCCGATGTAACTGGCGCCATCATTGAGCGCGGCGACGGCTGTCGCCGGCTTCGCGACTTTCACAACCGGTTTCGCCGGCGCCGCTTTCACCACGATGCTCGACAACAACGCCCCCGTCGCGACTACACCCGCCGCGAGGCCAATCCGTCCGAGCAGGCGCAGAATCGAATCCTTCATCGTCTCCCGCTCCCCGTGTTCGGCGATTCGAACCGCAAATTGGCGAGGCCAAAATTAAGTCCGACACCAACACCCGGTGCAGAAACCATCGACGGAGGGAGCGGAAGTTTCATGGATGGGATGCCCGACAGCAATTAGCGCTATCGACTTATTGCTAGGATCGAGGATCACGGCCCCCGCCAACCCGCGTCGAAAACGAAAAGGTAACAAGACTGTTACCAAACGCGCCGTGGGCGTCGTCTCATACCAACGCCCCCTAAAATTTAGAATGTCAATGCGAGGGGTTACACCTTGGTGAGAGGATGCAGTCATCCAGCTGCTCCACAAGCTCACAGCCCCGAGCGCGGTCGCGGGGCTGGATGGCTGCGGCGCTCTTCGCGCGCCTCGCGATGACAAGGGTCTAAAAGCGAACGAACGTTCGCCTAATCCCCCGAGAAACATTCAGCCAAACAGCGCCACGAGCCCCACGCCAAACGCATCCGGCAGCACGTTGTAGTGATCGCGCTGCGGGAAGCGCCGCGAAATCACTTCCAGTTTCGGAAACGGCCGCGCCACGAGCTGATCCTCCAGCAGCGTCAGGTCGCCGGTCATCGACGGTGTGTCGTTTTCGCCGACGCTGAGGAAGAGTTTCGCGGGCAGCGCCACGCCGGTGCGCTGGAGATTTTGCGCGGCACAGAGCGGTGCGCGATTGTCCCACCAGAGCGAGGGCGCGCTCGCGAGCACGCGATTGAAAAACGGTCGGTGTTGAAACCCCGCGTGCATCGCCGCCAGCGAACCCAGCGAATGGCCTGCGATGCCCCGCACGTCGTCACGCAGCGGGGTGCGCCGCGCGAGCTCGGGCCAGAGCGTGTCGGTGAGAAATTTCAGAAACGCGTCCGCGCCGCCGCTGCCCGCCTCGGTCGCCATGGCTGTCGCGGTGTAGTCGCGGAGCCGCTTGTTCGCCGGGCTGCGGTAACTCGCGCCGTAGCCCACGCCCGCGAGGACCAGCGGGGGCACTTCGCCCGCCGCCCGCGCGTGGCGATAAGCCGCGACCGCAAATTTGAATTGATCGTCACCGTCCAGGAAGAGCACGGCCACCTGGGGACCGGCCTCCGGGGCCGGCGGCGTTTCCAAAAAAATGGAGTAAACGGTGCCGGTCTCGCGCGAGGCGAGCGTGAAGGCCGGAGGGGCGACGGAGGACACGCGGCGACTCAGCGCAACCGGCGCCGCGCCGACAATGCCAAACAGCTTGCCGTCACGCCCCCCTTCGCGGCTAGCTTCCTGCTTTGCTTCGCTGTCCTCGCGTTCATTCCCCCTCTGATTTTTCCATGAATCTGCGCCTTCTCCGTTCTGCCGGCGTGTTCGCCGCGCTTTTTCTCACCGCGCTTTCGCCTGCGGCCCAAGAGGCGAAGCGCCCGCTCAAGCACAGCGACTTTGATACATGGCGCACGATCGGGACGCCGATGGTGTCGCGCGACGGCCACTGGCTGGCCTACTCGTTCATGCCGCTCGACGCCGATGGCGATCTTGTGGTGCGCGAACTCGCCACTGGGCGCGAACAGCGCGTGCCGCTCGGCACCCTGCCGCCCCCGGCCATCCCGCCGGCCGACGAGAACACCAATCCCGAGGCGCCGCCCACGCCGCGCAGCATCCGCATCCTGATCACGAGCGACAACCGCTTCGTGGTCGCGAACACTCATCCCCCAAAGGCCGACGTCGTCGCCGCGCGCAAGGCGAAGAAGAAACCGGAGGAGATGCCGAAGGACGGCATCGTCATCATCAACCTGGCGACGGGTGAAGCCACGCGCATCGCCGACGTGAAAAGTTTTTCCGTGCCGGCCAAGGGCGGTTCGTGGCTCGCTTATTTGAAGGAAGCGAAGCCCGAGGAGAAGAAGCCTGCCGCGGCTGACGAGAAACCTATCGAGCCCGGCGATTCCGACGATCGGGCGGATGATGAATTCGACCAGCAGCGCGGCGGCGCGGCCCGGGGCGGCGCGGCGACCACCAGCACCAGCGCGGTAAAAGTTTACGGCACTGATCTCGTGCTGCGGGACTTGGCCGCCAGTTCGCAGCGCGTTTTTTCCAATGCGGTGGATTACACCTTCGCGCGCGATGGCAAAAACCTTCTCTTCACGGTCTCCGCCAAAACCGAAACGGAAAACGGCCTCTACGCGGTGACGCCGAACGCCGCTGCCGCACCGGCCGTGCTCCTCGCGGGCAAGGGCAAATATTCCAAGCTCACCTGGAATCGCGACCAGACGAACCTCGCGTTTGTGAGCGATCGTGATGACGCCGCGGCGCGCGCGCCCAAGTTCAAGCCCTACCTTTGGACGCGCGGCGGCGGCGCGGCCGCCGAAGTCGTGGCGAGTGATCGCGCGGGCCCCGTCGGAGATCTCGTGCCGAGCGACAAGGGCGCCCTCGCCTTCTCGCGCGACGGCAAAAAACTTTATCTGCCAACCGCGCTGCCGCCGAAGGCTCACCGCCCCGCGAGCGCCGCCCCGGCCGATGAAGACAGAGTCTCCGCCGATCTCTGGCGCTGGAACGACGACTACGTGCAGCCGATGCAGAAAGTTCGCGCCGCCGCCGAGCGCAACCGCACCTATCGCGCTGAATTCGATTTCGCGACCAAGCACTACACGCAGCTCGCCGACCCCACGCTGCCGCAGGTTTCGGTCAGCGACGACGGCACCCGCGTCATCGGTATCGACGATCGAGCCTACCGACAGAAGAGCGATTTCGCCGGACGGTTCGCCGACTATTATCTCGTGGATGTGACGACCGGCGCGCGGAAGCCGGTGCTCAAGCAACAGCGCAACGAATCCGGTGCCGGCGGTGCCGTGCAATGGTCGCCCGACGGCAAGTGGGCCGCTTATTTCCAAGACAAACACTGGCACGCGCTCAACACCGCGACCGGCGAAGAACTCAACCTGACCGCCAAAGTGAAAACCGGCTTCTGGAACGAACAGGACGATCGCCCCGAGCCGCCGACCGCCTACGGCGCCGCCGGCTGGACCAAGGACAGTGCGTCCTTTCTCGCCTATGATCGGTTCGATGTCTGGCAGCTTTTTCCCGGCGGCCGGGCCGGGAAAAACCTCACGGCTGGCACCGGTCGCGCCCAAAAGATCGCGCTGCGCGTGCAGCGCATCGAGCCGGTCGAAGAGGACGATGAGGAGCGCGGCCTCGATCCAGCGAAGCCGCTGGTGCTGCGCGGCGAGAGCGAAGAGACCCGTGCGACCGGGTTTTTCCGCACGACGTTCAGCGCGAGTGGCGCGCCCGAAAAACTGCTGTGGGGCGACAAGAGTTTCCGCTATGCCGGCCGCGCGCTCGAGGCCGACGTGCTGCTCGTGACGGTGTCGCGCTTCGACACGTTTCCCGATGTCCACACCACGAATTCATCCTTCGCGGCGCCCGCCAAAGTCAGCGACGGCGCGGCGCAGCAGTTGGCGTTTCTGTGGGGCCGCGGCGAACTCGTGCCGTTCCAGAACGCCGACGGCGTCGCGCTGCAAGCCGCGCTCTACAAGCCCGCCAATTTCGATCCGAAGAAAAAATATCCGCTGATTGTTTATCTCTACGAGCGGCTCTCGCAGAACGTGAACAGTTTTGTCAACCCGACACCGAGCCACAACATCAACTTCGCGCTCTACACGAGCAACGGCTACTGCGTCCTCACGCCCGACATCGTTTACACGACCGGTCAGCCCGGCCAGAGCGCGCTGAAGTGCGTGTTGCCCGCGCTCGACGCCGTCGTGAAGCAGGGCTTCGTCGACGAAAAAGCCGTCGGCATCCAGGGTCATTCCTGGGGTGGCTACCAAATCGCCTACATGCTGACGAAAACCAATCGGTTCGTCGCGGCCGAGGCAGGTGCGCCCGTCGGTAACATGACCAGCGCCTACTCCGGCATCCGCTGGGGCAGTGGCCAGGTGCGGCAGATCCAATACGAACTCGGCCAGAGCCGCATCGGCAAGACGCTGCAGGAAGCGCCCGAGCTCTATCTCGAAAACTCCGCAATTTTCCACATCAAGGACGTGCATACCCCGGTCCTGATTCTCTCGAACGACAACGACGACGCCGTGCCGTGGTATCAAGGCATCGAGTATTTTCTCGCGCTGCGCCACTACGACAAGCCGGCGTGGCTCTTCAGCTACAACGGCGAATTCCACGGCCTCCGCCGCCGGGCCGATCAGCGCGACTACGCGCTGCGCCTGCGCCAGTTCTTCGATCACTTCCTCACAGGCGCGCCCGCGCCCGCGTGGATGGAGAAGGGCATTCCTTACCTCGAGAAGGACGAGGAGAAGGATGCGTTTAAGAAATCCGCCGCGGAGCTCGAGTAGCCGCGGTGCAAATGACCGTCGGGCTCACTCCCCGCGAGCGAGCGCGGGGAATCAAAGGAGGCTAATTCGCCCTGGGGTCCACTCGCTCACCCTCGGGACCGCTTCCGCGCGGATTATTTCCCCGCGTCCGTCAGCGCACCGATCACTCCGCCGAGAAAGGTGTTCAGCGCCGCATCGTTTCTGATCCAGCGGACGACGACCACGAGGTCGTGTTCCCAATCGATGAAGATGATGTTCGAGCCGTTGCCGACGAAGCGCACCGCTGAGGCTGGCACGGCGGGCAGCGGTTTTCGATCGGTGTTGAGATACCAGTTCGCGAAACCGTAGTTCGCATTCGCCGGCCCCGGCGTCCGCGCCAGCGCGATCCATTTTTCGGCAACGAGTTCGCGGCCGGCCCATTTGCCGCCGTGCAAAAACAAATAGCCAAAGCGCGCCATGTCCCACGCGTTGATGAACATTCCGCCGCCCAGGTGGCCGCCGCCGCTGACCGACTGCATCGACTCCCCATCGATCGTGATCCAGGAATTTTCGTAGCCGTGCCAGCGTCACGTGCTCGAGGCGCCGATCGGGTCCATGATTTCCTCGCGGAGCACCTGCGGGAGCGGCCGCCGCCAGACATGCAGCGCGCAAAGCGCCATGAGATTTACGCGGACATCGTTGTATTTGAAAAACGCCCCCGGCTCGTGCAACGCACGGTTCGGATAGTCGGCGGGCGTTGCACCCACGGGCCGATCCGCCCAGTCGGGCACGCCCCAAAGCGTGCCACTCCAGTCGCTGGTCTGCCGCAGCAGGTGCTCCCAGGTAATCTTCGCGTTGTGCTCACCGCTAAAGAGCTGTTCGCGATCCTTTGTCGGCAGATAGTCGCCCGGATGATCGGCGAGATCGCGGATGAGACCGCGCTGCCACGCGAGGCCGACGACGGTCGTGAGAAAAGTTTTCGTCACGCTGTGCGTCATATCCGCGCGGTTCACGTCGCCCCACTCCGCCGCCACATAACCGTGATGGATCACGATGCCGCTGAGCGCGGCGCGCATTTGGGTGGGGCCGAGCAGCTTGAAGTTCGGTTCGCGCGCGCCAAAGGTGTTTTTCAATTCCTCGGCGATGTCCCTCCCGGCGGGATTTTCGTTCGCGACCGAAAATGCGATCGTCTGCTGCAGCTTCGCGGAATCGAAGCCGGCCGCCTCGGGGCGCCGGTGTTCCCACGTGCCGCGCGGCGGAAAATAGTCCGCGGCCCGCGCGGACCAGAGCGAAAGCAGAACAAGGAGGAGAACGGGCCGGCAGAGCGAAGGCATGGTTTTTGCCCACCGGAATTAACGGTCCGCTCCCGCCGATGCGACGTATTTTGCCGCCCGCTTATTCGCCGCTCGCTGGCTGGCCAGTCGGAGTCGGCAGAAAATTCCGCGCCAGAAAACTGACGGCCTTGCGCGCATCGGAAGCGATCGCGTCGACTTCGTTCTGCAGCGGATCCTGTTGCAGAATTTCCTGCGCCTTCGGCTGCATCTGGGCAAGGAGATCGCCGGGAACCGCGGCGATGATCTCGCGGACGGCTGCGAGCGCGCCCGGATCGACGTGGGCGGCCACGTTCGTTCCTGACCCGGGCGGCGACCCGGTTTGCGTGCGAGATGGATAGACCAGCACCACGGCCACGGCGCAGGCGGCCGCCGCCGCCCACGACATCCACACGGCGCGCGCGACCGGCGCGGGCTCGCGCGGGGAAAGATTCACCGCGCGCATGATATTTTGCTCGAGGTTGGAGGGCGCTTCGCGCCATTCCCGAACGGCAGCGCGCTTGAGGGCCAGCGTGAGCTCATCGCACGCGCCGAAAAACTGCTGGCAGTCGGCGCAGGTGGCGACGTGCGAGGTGCCAGGGCCGCGCGGTTCTCCACCCGTGGTGTCGCCGAAAATGGAGATGCCGCCGCGCACGAGGCGGCAGGTAAAGCGGGGTTGATCGGTTGGGGAATTTTTCATGGGGACTTCACTCCTTTTAAGAGCGCCTGGCGCGCGCGGAACACCACCACCTTGACATGCGTTTCGGTCAAACCGACGACGGCCGCCGTTTCGCGCGTGGACATCTCCTCGGCAAACCGGAGCCAGAGGACTTCGAATTCACGCGGGGAAAGTAATTCGCGGGCACGCGCCCACAGATTGTCCGCCTGTTCCTTTTGCTCGGTCTGGCGGGCGGGCGAGGGATCGGCGCTGGCGGCGTCGACCGGCATTTCCTCCCATTTTTTCACATCGCGAAAGTGGTTGAGGGCGGTGTTGCGCGCGATGGTGAGGAGCCAGTTGATGAGCGGCCGCTGTTGATCAAAACGCGCGAGGTGGTGAAACGCCTTGAGAAAGGTTTGCTGCGTGAGGTCCTCGGCATCGTGGTGGTGCCGCGCCAGGTGGCTGAGAAAATTGAAAACGCGGCGGTGGTGGGAGCGGACGAGTTCGCCGAAAGCGCGGGTGTCGCCGGCAGCGGCCTCACGGATGAGCGACGCCTCGTCGCACGACGCGTCGCTCGGGCCCGCGAGGGGTCCGGCAGCGCGGGGCTCCGGGGCGAGGGTCATCATTTAGAGCTTTTCGGTTGCGGCATGAGCGGGCTGCGTGACGGCGCGGGCGCCGCATCGGGCGTGTCCGAGTGCGGATCCTTTGCGCTGACGGCGAAGGTGGCTTTGCCATCGGGATCGTTCACGTAGAAAATTTTCAACGTGTAAGTGCCGTCGGCGCCGGGAAACTCAAATTGCTGCCAGTTGCCGCGCGGGCCGCCGATGCGCATAAAGCCGGGGCGGAAGGTGAGCGGCGCGCTGGCGCCGTCCGCTGCCATCACTTCGATGTGATCGTAGCGGACGCTCTTCCCGCCATTGCTGAGGCGGGCCAGCGTGAGCAGTGCGCCGTTCTTGAGTGTGACATTCTCGACGGTGCGGACCGTGATCGGGGCGGGGCTGCCCTCGGCATAAGGGGCGGAAAGTTCGGCTTTCCATTCGGCGATCGCCTTGCCGTTCAGCATCTGTGCGGTGCGATTCGGCGGACCGCCCTGCTGCTGTTGTTGCTGCTGCTGCAGGCTCTTGACCATCGTCGCCAGGCGCGCGCTGGAATACGCGAGGTCGAGTGTGACGATGTCGCGGTTGCGGCTGACGGCGGCGGAATTCAGGAATTCGGCGAGCTGTTTGTCGCTCGTCTCAGCCAGCGACATCATCGCGGTCATGCCCTGCAAAATTTTCATCAGCTTTTCCGCCATCTGATCGGAGCTGGCGGTGAGTTCGCTGTGGATAAAGGTGCTTTCCCCGCGCTCGCCCAAGGCCATTGAACCGGCGTTCGCCATCTTGACGATGCGGGCCTGCGGCGCGTCGTCCGGAAAAAACTTTTCGGCGGGCACGGTGCTCGCGGCAAACAGATAGGCGCCGTCGGAGGCGTGGACAAATTTCGCGAGGGGCGAGGACGGCGTTTTCGCGAGCGAGGGCGCGGCGCCGCGGAACACGTCGCGCGCCTTCAAAATCTGCGGCTTCGATTTGCTGACGACGACGATGGGCTCGGGCGGAAACGCGATGACGACCTCGAGGGCCTCGGCGGGTTTCGCTTTCTTGGCGTCGGGCGTTTCTTTCGCGGCGGGTTTCGCGCCGGCATTCTTCAGCGCATAGGCCGGAAACGGCAGATCGGTCAGCTCGGTGACGTCCTCGGGATGCGCGAGATTAGCCTGAATCAAAAAGCTCTCGGCGATCTTCCGCAGATCGGCGGTGCCCTGAATCACGAGCGCGCCATCGATTTGTTTCGGGTCCTGCGAAATACTGCTGCCGTAGGCCGTCGCCGAGCCGATGGTCGCGAGGAGTTTCTGCCAGTCGACGCCGATCTTGCCGTTGCCGGTGTCGAGCTGGGCCTTTTCGGCCATCCCGATCAGCTCCTTGCCGATGGCGCTGCCGCGGAGGGCGTTGAGATCGGCGTAAACCAGCCATTTGGCGTCGGCCGAGACGGTCGCGGGGTTGACGGTGGCGCCGGCGCGAGCCGCGGATAAAAGCGGGAACGCGAGGGCGGTGAGAAAGAGGAGGCGTTTGTTCATGAGAAAGGGACGAGTTGTTGCCTGTTCTACACCGGGGACCGCCCCTCGGTTACAAATCCTTTTCGAGGACTAAAAGTGGCTCAATTCCGCCCCTCAAGCTGCATCTCTCCGGGCGGCCGTCCTCTCGGCGCCCCACGGTAGGTGTATACCCGCCGAAAAAGAGGCAAAGCCCTCCACCCCATCCCCCCTTACGAACTGTCGGAAAGGGATGATGAATCACCGGTTTCTTGCCGTGGCGGCGAGCTTTCTCCTGTTCCTGACGTCTGGGCTTCGCGCGATCGATGCGACGTGGAATTACACCGTCGAGATCGGTGTGACGGTCCAAGCTTCTCCCGCGCAAATCCGATTAAGCTGGGCTCAAGATACGAACGGCGCACCGGCCAACTACATCCTCTATCGCAAGGCCCCGACCGCGACCGACTGGGGAACTCCCCTCGCCACGGTGTCGGGCAGCATCACGACTTACAACGACAACGCGGTCACGGTCGGCACCGTCTACGAATATCAAATCGTCAAAGACTTTAGCGCCGCGCGCGGTTACCGGGGCTACGGCTACGTCCAAGCCGCCGTCAACGCGCCGCTGGCGGACAGCCGCGGCACAGTGGTTCTCATCGTCGACAACGCGACCTCTGGAAGCATCGGGCCTGAGCTGCAGCGCCTGATCCAGGATATGGTGGGCGACGGCTGGTTCGTGATTCGTCACGAAGTCGGCCGGGGCGACTCCCCTTCGAGCGTCAAAAATCTCATTCGCGCGGACTACCTGGCCGATCCCACGAAGGTGAACACCGTTTTTCTCTTCGGTCATGTGCCGGTGCCGTATTCGGGTGCCATCGCTCCCGACGGCCATCCCGGTCATATGGGCGCGTGGCCGGCGGATGTTTACTATGGTGATCTGGATGGCCAGTGGACGGATAGCACTGTGACCGCCGCACCCGCGCCTGGCGAAAACAGCGATCCGGCCGATGTGGCCCGGCTTCGGAACGTCCCCGGCGACGGAAAATTCGATCAGTCGACCGTTCCCGGCACGGTGAAACTCCAAGTCGGACGCGTCGATCTCTCGAACATGCCGGGCTTTCTGCAGTATCAAAGCAACCCGTCTTTCCCGAGTGAAACGGAGTTGCTCCGCAACTATCTCAACAAGGACCACAATTTTCGTCACGGGCTCCTCAACGTCCGCCGCCGCGCGCTCATGGGCGACTACAGCGGAGACAAAGACGGCATCGCCCCCGCCGCGTCCGGCTTCCGGAGTTTTTCCCCGATCGTCGGCGAACCAAACATCACCAATCTCAACATCCTGAACAACGACGCTCCCGGTGTCTGGCTTCCCACACTCAAGACCAACGACTATCTGTTCGCACTGGGCTGCGGCGCGGGCTCCTACAGCACGGTGTCCGGCATCGGCACCCGCGGACCCTACTCCGATGCCTCCTCCACCGATCTCGTCTCCAACGATATTCGCGCGGTCTTCGTGATGCTGTTCGGCAGCTGGAACGGCGATTGGGACAGTCAGGACAACATCCTCCGCTCCGTGCTCGCCACGCCGACCTACGGCTTGGCCGCGATGTATACGGGCGTGCCGCATTGGTTTTTGCACCCGATGGGTCTCGGCGAAACGCTCGGTTATTGCGCGCGGCTGACGCAAAACAACGCCAACCCAGGACTCTATCTGACCCAAGTGAATCTCTCGGCGCGCGAGGTGCACATCGCTCTGATGGGCGATCCCACGTTGCGGCTGAATCCCGTCGCACCCGTGACGACGCTGAGCGGCACGTCCGCCGCCGCCGCCACGGTTAATCTCAACTGGGTTGCCTCGTCAGACGCGGCTACCACGGGCTATCATATTTATCGTGCGAGTTCCGCGAGCGGTCCCTTCACCCGCCTCACGACCACGCCGGTCACGCAGACCTCGTTTACCGATTCCACCGCGCCCGCCGGCGCCAATTCCTACATGGTGCGCGCCGTGAAACTGGAAACCACTCCGAGTGGTTCTTATTTCAACGGAAGCCAGGGCGCGGTCATCACGACCACGGTCTCCGGGGCGGTGACGCCCCCCCCGACCTCGCGTTTGATCAACGTGTCCGTGCGATCGAATGCGGGCACTGGCAGCCAGACGCTCGCGTTGGGCTTTGTCATTGGCGGCGGCACCACGTCGGCGAGCCTGCCGGTGTTAATTCGCGCCACGGGACCCGGCCTGCAGGTGTTCGGTGTGACCGGAGTTCTGCCCGATCCAATTTTGACCGTGTATCAAGGCGCGACCGTCGTCGGTGCGAACGACAACTGGGGCGCGAACGCCGCGCAGGTTTCCGCGACCGGCACCGCCGTTGGCGCGTTTCCGATCGCCGACTCCGCGAGCAAGGACGCCGCGCTCGTGGCGACCTACAGCCCCCAACCTTATTCGGCCGCGGTCACCGGGAGCGGCGGCAGCTCGGGGAACGCACTCGTGGAAGTCTACGATGCGTCCACGGGCGCCTACACGGCCGCCCAATCGCGCCTGTTGAATCTTTCGGCGCGGACGCAGGTCGGCACGGGCGCGGACATCCTCTCGGTGGGGTTCGTTGTGACTGGCACCACGCCGCTCAAAATTCTTCTTCGGGCCGTCGGCCGTGGCTTGGAAAAATTTGGTGTCACCGGAGTCCTGGTAAGTCCGCAACTAAAACTGATCGCGAGCGACGGTCAGGTGGTGGCGATCAACAGCGGTTGGGCCAACGATCCCGCGCTGGCCGCGACCGCCGCCCAAGTTGGCGCGTTCGCGCTCGACGCCGGTTCCACCGACAGCGCCCTCGTGGCCACGCTGCCGCCCGGCGCTTACACTGCTCAAATCGTCGGCGCCAACGGCACCGTCGGCGTGGCGTTGGCCGAGGTGTATGAAGTGAAGTAGCTGCGGCGGCTCAGGAATCGGCGGGGCCGGAAAGTTCGCGCCGCGTGAAAACCCCGGCCGCCGCGCCCAGCATCACGACGGAAAACAAGATCAGCATGGCAATCGTCATCGGCCAGCCCGGGACGGTGGCCAGTTCCACGTTGCGATCCCACAGCGGACTCAACACCCCTCGCACTTGGTGCGTCATCGACAGCCGGCTGATCTGCGTGGGAATTTGACCAATCCCGACCTCGATGATGCCGGCGTAGGCGAGCCCGATGACCACGTAGCGCGAAGTGATCGTGCCGCAGAGAAAACCAAAGGCGCTAAAGCCGGTGATCATCAGCATCTGGCCGCCGAGCAGCTTCAGCGCGGTCGCCGGGAGGTCCGGGACGTGCCGCGTGATGCCGAAGGCCATGACCAACCCAAACGCGACGAGAAAATCGATCTGCGTGCAGATCAGGTGGGCCAAAAATTTGAAACCGACGAAGGCGGGCCGCGGCACCGGCCGCGTGAGCACGTAGTCGACGTTGCCGGATTTCATTTCGTCCCGCATCACGCCGCCCGCCCCCATGAACGCCAGCGCCGGCACGAGGAACGCGACATAAAAACTGCTCGCCCACTCCAGAAACCGCTCGGGGCCGCCGCCGTGCACCCCCCCGATGAACATCAGCGTCAGCACCGCGATCCCGATCCCGAGCGTCAGCCAGTGACTGGGCAACAGGAGCCGGCGAAACGTGAGCCGCCAGATGCCGCCCCAAGCATGCGCCAGATTCGGCGCGACGCGCGCCGCCGGGAAAGGGAAGTTCGCGTTCATGTGTGCAGCGTGGGGTCGATGGCCTTCTCGAGAAAGGACGCCGTGTCCTGCACCTCGAAAATGCGCACGCCGCTTTCGAGCAGCAGTTGATGATACGCACCAAAAAACTTTTCCGGGTCGCGCCAGCGCGCGTGGAGCGTCCCGGTTTCGGGGGCGACGTCGCAGCCGCGCAGCAGGTCGCGCTCGAAGAGAAAGCGGGCGAGTTTTTCCGGCGCGTCGCAGCGGAAGGTCGTCGCCTCCGGCCAGCGGGCGCGCGCCTCCGTCGATGCCGCCTCGTTGAGCGAGCGCGGAATGCGGCCCCAACGCAACAAGATGAAGTCCGCGCACAACGCCTCGAGATCGTGGAGAATGTGGCTCGAGATGAGCACGCTCACGCCGTTCTCCGCGAGCGAGCGGAGGATGACCGCGATGTCCTCGCGGCCCATCGGATCGAGGCCATTCATCGGCTCGTCGAGGATGATGAGCTGCGGCTCGTGCAGCAGGCATTGCGCGAGTTTTACCCGCTGCTTCATGCCCTTGGAATAGGCCGTCACGCGTTTCTTCCAGTGTTCCGGCAGGAGCTTCACGCGATTGAGCGCGGCGCGCGCGCGGGTGTCGGCGTCACGCGCGGACAGACCGGAAATCATCCCGAGTCCGGTCAGCCACTCGAGCGGACGCAGACCCGCGGGCATCACTTCGCTTTCGGGACAATACGCGAGGCGCGCCTGCACTGCGGGATTATTCCACGGCCGCTCGCCAAAGACCGTGAGGTCGCCGGAGCTCGGCTGAATTTGTCCGAGCAGCAGGCGGAAGAACGTCGTCTTGCCCGCGCCATTCGGTCCGACAACGCCGGTAATACCGGGACGGATCGTGAAGGACACGTTGTTCAGCCCAAGAATCATCCCGTAGAACCGGCTGAGGTTTTCGGCCTGAACCATGGCGCTCATTCGGGTCGGAGCCGCCGGAAAAACACGAACGACGAGGCTGCGACAAAAATGCTGAGGCCCAGCAGTGCGCCGTTGAAATCCGTCGCCTCGGCTCTTTTGCCGGCGGCGGCGAGATTGCCGACGAACCGCTGGTCGAGCAGCGGGAGCTGGGCGGCCGCAGCGCTGAGGGCGCTGTCGAGGCGGAAAATCTCCTGCCTCACCTCACTCAGGTCGTGGGTGAAGCTGGCGCGTTTGAACCAGTCCGGCGCGTGCGGCGGCGTCGAAATCACGCCCATCATCAGCCACAATCCCATCCAGACCACCGTCGTGATGCGCGAATTGCGCCCGAGCGCGGACACCCCCAGCGCCAGGGACGCGAGCACCACGAGGCTGAGGCCGTTGAACGCCAGCGCCCGCAGCAGCGGCGAAAACGAATAGACAATGAAGTCACGATCGGTCGCGAACAGCATGCTGAGCAGCCACCCGAAGATCAACGGGCCGGTCCACACGAGCGCGAGCACGCCGACGATGATGCCGAGTTTGCCGAGCAGGTAGTCGGTCGAGGTCAGCGGCCGCGAGAGATAGACGATGAGCGCGTTGCTGCCGCGATCCCGCGTGATGAGCTGCGGCACGACGACGGTCAGGGCGAGCAGGCTGAGCCACAGCCCGAGAAACGAGTGCGCCCAAAAAATCAGCGTGAAGACGCCGTGCACCACGATGTCCGGAAACATCGCCACCAAACCCGTCACCACCGTGAACACCGCCTCAGCCCGCGGGCCCATCCGCGTCGCCAGGTTTTGCAGCCAGCCACCGTCCGCGAGCGATTGGCTGAACACAAAACCTCCCACCGCGATCATAAATCCGCCGCCCCACGCAGCGCTGAGCAGGGTTTTAAAAAACCGCGTGCGCAGCAACTGCCGCAGCCCGGTGGACACAATGCTCCACCGCCGGTAGGCGACTCCGCGCGGCACTTCGCGCCAGCGGCTGAGATCGAGGCTGCTATCCATGGTCGGCGGAAATCGATTTGATGAACAATTCGTGCAGCGCATCGGGATTCGACACGATCTCCGCGGGCGGCAGGTTGTGCGCGCGCATCAATTCGAGCACCCACTCAATCGAGTCACTCGCGGACTCAACGCGGAGTTTGCCGTTGGAAAGTTTCACGACCGCGAAGCCTGCTTGCGTGAGCACAGTTTGAAAACGCTCCGTCTCGGCCGCCGGCGCGATCTCGACGATGCGCCGGTGGCGGCTTTTCAGTCCCGCGATGCTGTCGTGCTCCAGCAGCCGGCCATGCCCGATGATCATCACGCGATCGCACACCCGCTCGATGTCGCGCAGCAAGTGCGAGCACATCACCACGCTGATCCCGAGATCCTTCCACAGCGAACCGATGAGCTGGAGAATGTGTTCGCGGCCCGAGGGATCGAGGCCGTTGGTCGGTTCGTCGAGAAACACGATTTCCGGATCGTGCACGAGCGCCTGCGCGAGTTTCACGCGCTGCTTCATGCCGGTCGAATACGTGTCGACGAGCCGGTAGCGCTCCTGACCCATGCCGACGAGATCGAGAATCTCGTGGGTGCGCTGGCGCGCCTTGCGAAACGGCATGCCGGAAAGCTGGCCGCAGTAGGTCACGTATTCGCAGCCCGCCATCGCGGCGATCTGGCAGTCAAGCTCGGGACTATAGCCGACTTTTTCGCGCGAGGCGCGGTTGCGCGCGCGGATGTCGACGCCGAGCACTTTCGCGGAGCCCGTCGTGGGCGTCTCAAGATTCAGCAGGCACTTGATGAACGTGCTCTTGCCCGCGCCGTTCGGCCCGAGCAACCCGATGGTGCCGGGCGGCACTTGCACGGTCACGTCCTGGAGCGCGCAATGCGAACCGTAGGTTTTGCCTAACCCCGACGCCTCAATGATGAATTGATCGGCGGCGCGGCGGGACGGAGCAGCCGGGGTGGTGACGGGGGCGGAGGCGTTCAAGGAGGAGCGGAAGCTGAAAGGTGTTTCCGTCTTACACTAAACCAAGCCCGGAAGTTACAAAAAACGGCGCGCGGCCTCTCCTCCACGCTCAAGGCTTGACCGGCGCCGCCGCCAGCTCAGCCGGCGGGCCCAGCAGGGCGTCGCGCAGGTCCGCCTCGCTCAGGCGCCAGATCAGCATCGCGTAACCAACCATGTCGTCCGGCGGGCGATGATGCCGCAGCCAGGCGCACAACCGTCCCAGGCGCAGGTGCTCGAACGCCTCGTAGACTCTCTGCCATTCTTCGACCGAATGTTCGCGCAGCAACGCGGCTCGCGCCGCCGGATCGTTGGCCGTGGTTTCAAACCGCTGCAGATTCCTGACCATATCCTGATAGTCGCGTTCGTAGATCCGGTTCCAGGGACCGAAGGTGCGCGTATAAACGGTCTGCAGGATCGTGGCGCTCACCGCATAGATGCCCGGCGTGAGCGGCACGTGCTCCGTGCGGCCCCAGTCGAAAAATCCCGGCAGGCGGTGACACGTGATTCCACGGTAGTCGGGACTATCGGTGCCAAAATAGGACAGATAAACCGGCTCGCGGTTGCCCGGGTTGTGCTCGTCGAGCCAGCGCTTGAGCCCCGGCAGATTCGTGCCCCAGCCGAGCGAGCTGTCCACCAACTCCGTGTAGCCTTTCTTCGGTCCGCCCACCAGCGGGCTGAAATAGGCGAGATAGTGCGGGGCGATCAGCATCGTCTCCGTCACCGTGCCGAGGCCGAGGACCACGAGCAGTGTCCGCGTCCACCGGCCAGCCTCGCGCCACCACAACGCGAGCGCACCCGTCAACACGAAGGCGACCGGGTAGAGCGGCAGGATATGGCGGTGACCGATGTTCAGATCCTGGTTCACCGCCACCAGCAAATAGGTCACGAAGAAGACAACGTAGGGCACGGCGGCATAAAGCGCGGGTAACGGTCGCGCGCCAGGGATCTCGCGATTTTCCTTCCGGCTCCGCCAAATCCACCAGCTCACCGCCAGCACGCAGAGCACGAAGGTGGTCGGCGGAGTTTTCGCGACGGCGGCTTGCAGAAAAAACTCGCGCCAGCCGCCGTAGGTCCATTGTCCGCCTTTGAACGCGTGACGCGACTCGTCGTGCCCGAGCAAATAGCGCACGCCGCGGATAAAGCTCTCCGGCAACAGGTGGTGATCCTCGGTGAAGCCGAGCGCCACCAGGATTTCCGGCGCGATCGGATCGCGCTGGGCGTTGACGACGCGGGTGATGGCGTTGTCGGCCGGGTCGGGGCTCGATGCGAACCGAAAATCATAGTGCGCCCAAATCGCGGTGTAGCCGACCACGGCATGCGCCGCGATCAAGGCGAGGAACCACGTCATCTGGCGGCGGCGCCGGTATTCCTGGCGGGGCGCGCCCCGCAGCGCGATCAGGAGCGGCCGTCCCACCACCATCCGCACGACGATCAAGACCGCAGTCATCGGGAGGATCAGGGCGGCCGTCGGCTTCGAGAGCACGAGCAAGGCGAAAAAACCCAGACTCGCCGCGATTCGAGCCCAAGTGACGCGATGCAACAAATGCCAGATGCACCACGTCGAGCCGAGCAGCGCGAAGCACAGCGACATCTCCGTCGAGACGAGCCCGCCAAACGCGAGCAGGTTCGGGCTGAACACGAACATCGCGAGTGCGACGACCCCGCCGGCGCGCCCGAAAAGCTGTCGCGCGCACCGATACACCAGCCAGCCGGTGGCGAGGCCCAGCACCACGATCATCGCGCGCCCTTGGAGGAGGATCCGGTCGGCATCGTTGCCGCTCTCGAAGAGAAACTTGAAGCCAGCCCAATACGGATCGCCCGCGCGCCAGGCCGGGTCGGCCGTGCTGACCATGTTGGGTCGCGTCACCAACAGCGGCAGGGTGGCCCATCGCTTCACGAAGTCGCCGTTGGCTCCCTCCATCCGAAAATCGCCACGCAGCCAGATATTGTAGCCGGTGAAAAGCTCCTCGCCCTCGTCGAACGACGTGCCCTTGACCCGCGAAAACCACAGCGCCTGCACCGCGTAAAGCGCGAGCAACACCGCGACCGCAATCCACGTGCGGCGGCGGACAAACGGGTGCGAAATAGGCGCAGAAGACGTCATGACGAGCGTGAGTCTCCTCCCCCCGCACGGCGCCGCAGCCGCGCCGCACGCGGGCAACTCACCACCCCACTACGAGCGGAAATTTATTCTTCTTCAAGAC
The DNA here is from genome assembly GCA_038231575.1 of Opitutales bacterium. Taxonomy (GTDB): domain Bacteria; phylum Verrucomicrobiota; class Verrucomicrobiia; order Opitutales; family Opitutaceae; genus CAITWF01. The sequence continues at coordinate 18,709 of JBBRLB010000014.1, forward strand.
CCGATGCACGCGCGCAACTGCCTCGCGTCATAATCCAATTAGAGCGCGCCGGCGAAATGTTCGCGGCCGCCGCTGTTCATTGGATTTAACCAACACGGAGCACCAAGGTCTCGCCGGCTTGCAAAATCAGCTCCTCGCCGAAGGAGAAACGCGGACGGCCGGGCGTCGACGATGCCACGAGTGGTCGCGCTCTTCCCGCGACCTGCGCCGTGACCTTTCCGGCGGGCGCGTCGACCGAGATTGTTTTCAACCGCAAGGCGCCCCATTTCAATTCCACCCGCGCCGTCCAGCCGGTCGACTCGGCCTTTTGGGAAAAGGTGCCCCAGCCTTCCGCCGCCGTGAAGGCCGCGCGAAAATCATCCGGCGTCAACCGCGGCGAAAATCCGAGATGGCCCTGCGGCCCGTGATATTCAAAGCCGCAGGCCGCGAGGTAGACGCCATAGCTCGCCATCGAGCGCGCATAATGATCGCCGCACTCGACTTCATTCCACGGGTTCCGGCGCAGCGGCGCGTAGCGATCGTGCACGGCGCGCGTGATCGCGAGGCCCTCGAGCACGAGGCCTTCCCACATCATGTGACCCGCCACCTGATACTCAAAACCGTTCATGCACTCGTTGAAGTAGCCGGTGAGGGAAGCCTGCCGCTGATCTCCGCCCGCCTTTGCGTAATCCCAGTCGGTGCGGGGAAACGTCGTCATCAACAGCCCCGCCTCGCCGGGCATCGCATACCAGCGGCCCGGTTTATTGACTGCGCGATACGGGCCGACGTCGGGCGAGAAATTGTAGCGCCAGAGCGAGCGCAGCGCGGTGCGCGTTTCGTTTTCCGGCACGATGCGCCCGAGCCCGACCTGCCACGCCCAGCTCTGGCCCAGCAGTTGATCGATGTGACAGCCCGTGCCGCTGTTGATTGCCGCCGGATGGGCCGGGTCCGGCTGGTTGATGAAGTAGTCGCCGTCGAACAGCTCGCGCACGATCTGGTCGCTCCCCTGGGCCGCGATCCCGCGCACGCGGGCCGCATAGTCGGTCTCGCGCAGATCGTCGGCCATCGCCGCGCCGGCACGTAACGCCGCAACATAAAGTCCACTGAGCCACGCGATGCGCCCAAACCAGGCCGCATCGAGGGTGTTGTGCTGCGCGCCGTCGAGGATGCCGTCCCCATCCGGATCGCGCGCGATCAAGGCGTCGAGCGCCTTTTTGGCGTGCGGCCACACCCGCCGCAGGAAGGCATCATCCCGGGAGCACAGGTGCTCGCGCCACGTTCGCAGGATGATCATCGCCTGGCCATCGACGGCCCAGCCGTCCGCGCCCTCTGCGGTCGAAAACTCCCCGCGAAAACCCACCCGGCCGCTGGCATCGAACGCGAGGCCGTAGTCCACCCGTTCGCGCAGATCGCGCTCGAGCGCCGGAAACAACCGACCCATCGCCTGGGCATAGCCCCACACATGCGTGCAGGTGCCGGAGCAGCATCCGACGCCCTCCCAGCCCCAGAACCGTCCGTCGGCAAAACGCAGGCTCGTCGACGTGGCGAGGATCGAGGTGTTGAGCATGGTGCGATCGAGCAGCCAGAACGGCAGCGTCGAATCATACCACGTGTCGCGCCACCGCCGCGTCTCGCGGTGCAGCCGATCGAAATTCTTCCCGACGTAATCCACGACCGCGGCCGCTGACGGGAACCGCGTCGCATAATGGTGGCCGACCACGCGCTTGAAACGATCGTGAAAGAAATTGGGGAAATGCCACGCGATCACAAACGTCACCGTCGCGCTCGCGCCCGGGGCCAGCTGCAGCGCGCGGCCGATCTCGCCCGTGATTTTCTCCGTCACCGGCACACTGCCGCCCCCGGCCGTGTGCTCGGCAGGTGCGCCCAACAGCGCCAGCGCCATCGAGCCGAAGTCGGGCAAGTTCGCCAGCGACCATTCGGGCGCGGGCTCCACGGAGCAGTCGAGCCGCGTCAGGTCCGGCGCGCTCGTGAGCGTGTTGCATCGGCGACCCGCGGCCGGCCGCGAGCGATGGCAGACGGCGTTCGCCAAGGAGCCGATCAGCGTGGCCTCGAGCGCGGCCGACGACGTGTTGCGCACCGTAACGTGCATCACGGTGGCCGGCAGGCTCGAATCCTCGACGTTGAGCGGGATGAACGGAGAAAACGCTTCGAGCGTCACAGCCACGGGCGACGCCGCGTCGCGATACTCGACGATGCCGATGGGATATTCGCCTCGAAAACTGATGTCCGAAAATCCCGTGTGATCGAGCGGCCGGGTGGCCGCGCCGATCTTCAACGTAAACCCCTGTTCGATCGGCGACGCGGGCTGCAGCGGTTTCGCGTAGTGCTCGGCGCCGGTGGCGGCCGTGCAGTTAAAAATATCCCAGTGCCAGAGTCGCCCATCACCGCCCAGGTAAAGCTGCCCGCAGGTGATCCCGCCGATTGGCATACCGACGAACGCGAGTTCGGGCCCACGCAACACGGCCGGCGCGCCGCGGGCAAAAAGCGATTTCACCCACGCCGGATCCAGTTTCTTATCCGCGGGCACGAGCCGCTCGAAATCCTGCGCGGTGAATGGCCCGGCCATCGCGGGCAGTTGACCGGATAACACCGCCGTCGCCCCGACCGCCGAGAGCCGGATGAAATCCCGCCGGGGCAACGCCGCGGGCCGGCAGCCGCACGTAGCGCCACAGTCCGCCGGGTTTGGTGTCTCATTCATCCGCGGTCCGGTTATCGCGCCACCACGAGCGGAAAGCCATTTTTCTTCAACGCGCGATGCAGCGCCGCCACATGCCCGCGATCGCGCGTCTCGACGGTGCAGATCACATTCACCGCGCTCACGTCCGCGCCACTGAACGCGCGATCGTGCTCGATATCCTTGATGCTCGCGCCCGCCACCGCGATCACGCGGCTGAGTTCCGCCAGCCCGCCCGGCCGATCGCTGATCTTCGCGGTGAAGCGCGTAAGCCGGCCATCGTGCACGAGGCCCTTCTCGATCACGCGGCTGAGGATCGCGGGATCGATGTTGCCGCCGCAGACGACGAGCGCGACGCGCTGGCCGGCGAGCCGCGGGAGTTTTCCGGCCATCAACGCCGCGAGCGGGGCGGCGGCCGCGCCCTCGACGACGGTTTTCTCCAGCTCAACCATGCGGAGAATCGCGAGCGCGATCCAGTCCTCGGAAACGCTCACGACTTCGTCGACGCGGCGGCGCGCGAGCGCAAAGGCATTGGCGCCGACCGTCAGCGTGGCAAGGCCGTCCGCGAGGGTCGCGCGCCGCGCCACGGTGGTCGGTTTTCCCGCGCGCAGCGCGGCGGCGAAATTTCCGGTGTGCGTGCTCTCCACGCCGATGATTTTTATTTTGGGCCGGAGCGCTTTCACCGCGACGGAAATTCCCGCAATGAGCCCGCCGCCGCCGATCGGACACACGATGGCGTCGAGGCTGGAAACTTGCTGCAAGATCTCGAGCGCGATCGTGCCCTGCCCGGCGATGATGGCGGGATCGTCGAAGCCGTGGACGTAGGTAAGGCCCTCGCTCGCGACCAGCGCATCGGCCACCGCGCGGGCTTCGGCAAAATCGCGGCCGCGCAGCAGCACGCGCGCTCCGAGCCGCTGGCACGTGGTGATTTTAATCAGCGGCGCGTAGTCCGGCATCACGACAGTGACCGGGATGCCGAGCAGGCGTCCGTGATAAGCGAGCCCGAGCGCGTGGTTGCCGGCGCTGGCGGCGATCACCCCGCGCTGTTTTCGCGCCGGCGGCAGTTGCAACAGGGCGTTGCGCGCCCCGCGTTCCTTGAACGATCCGGTGCGCTGAAAATTGTCGAGTTTGCAGAAGACGCGCACGCCCGTGATTTCACTCAGCGGGATCGATTCGGCGCAGGGTGTGACGCACACACCGCTCGCGATGCGGCGCTGCGCGGCGCGAATGTCGGCAAGCGTGACGGACATGCCGCGAGCGTGCGCGAATCCCGACGCCGCGCGAACAAGAAAACGGCGCGCCCCGTCCGCTGAGGAATGTCGGCGTGTTCGAAAGGATGGGGGAACGTTATGTTCGCTAAGACATGGCGGAGGTAAACCCCGCCACACCCCAAGCCGGTTTCGAAAATAAAACAGGAGGAGACCGAACCTGCGGTGCGCTCAGGGCTGCGGCTTGGCGTCGCCCTTGGGCCCCGCCTTCGCCGCTTGCTCGCGCTCCAAGCGTTCAGCCCGGCGCTTTGCCACTTCCGCGGCAATGTTGTCGAGCTTGGCCTGCTCGGTCACCGCAGTCGCGGCCACCGCGGGCTTCCCGTCGGCGTCTGCAGCGGCCGGGGGCGGATTGTTCAGCATCCGCAGAAGTTGCTCGCGGGCGGCGGCCCATTCGGCGTCGTCGAATTTCCCGTCGCTGTTTTTGTCGTAGCGGGCGAGTTGCTGCGGGTTGGACTCCATGCGCACGCGCATGGTTTTTTCCAGCTCGGGCAATTCCGCATCATCGATCTTCCCGTTACCGTTGCGATCGAACTGACGGAGGAGGAATTCGCGCATGTTCGCGGTTTGCGCGCGGCGTTCCTGGAGAAATTTGTCCAGCTCGGGCTGCTCCGCTTCGTCGATTTTGCCGTTGGCGTTTTTGTCGAAGCGCTTGAGCAGTTCCTCGCGAACCTCGCCGTCGGGGCCGAGGCCATGTTCCTCGGCGTATTTGCGCATTTCGACGCGCTCGTCGTCGTCCAGGCGGCCGTCGTGATTCTTGTCGAACAGCTCCAGCATGCGCTGACGGAATTTTTCGCCGGCTGGCGCCGCCGCGACCTTGGCCTGCCGATCCATTTGCTCGCGGAGCATCGTCTCGTGGGCGGCAGCGACCTCGTCCTCGTCGAGTTTGCCGTCATGATTGGTGTCAAAGCGCTTCAACAATTCCTCGGATCGCGCGGGCTTCATCATCGCGGGCGGCGGGGCGGCGGGCGCGCTGGGCGCAGCAGATTTGACTTCCTCCGCGGCGCGGAGGCCGGCGGCAAGGAATAGCGTTGCCGAGAGAAGCAGCGGGGTTAGACCTTGGCGTTTCATGGGTGACTTGACGGCAAATTCGTGGCGCAGCCGGACTGCGGGCATGACGCGCGCAGCTTCGGGCGGTTACGCCCGCGGCTGAGGAGCACCATGTATCAGGTCACGTTCTCCGAGCAAGCCATGCGCGAGCTGAACCGGCTCGACCAACTGGCCCAGCTCGAAGCCCTCGATCCCATCAGCAGCCTCCGCCCGGAGCAGATTGCCCATCCGCGCGAGCCGCTGGGCCGGTTTCACCGCGGCGAGAAGGAGTTTTACCGGCTGCGGGCCGGCGACTTCCGGTTCTACTTCGACGTGCGGGGCGACACGCTCCACGTCGACTACATCCTGCACAAGAATTCCCTCGAAGACTTCCTGCTCCGCAACAAGCTCCCCGTGTCCGAGCAGCAACTGATCGAGCAGCATTCCAAGTTTTGGAAATACCTCGAGAGCCTGACGAAATGATGAATTTCCGCCGCCGCCCCGAACGCACCGACGACCTCGCCTCGCGCGAAGACCCTTACAACGTCACCCAGGCCAGCCGGATTTACTTCCTGCCCAATCTGATGACCGCGGGCAATCTGTTCTGCGGCTTCATGGCGATCGTGAACTGCATCCAGGCGCGCCTCGCCGAAACCGCCATCACTGGCGAGTATCTGGGCGCCACTACCGCGGATCATTACCGCTACGCCGTCTGGTTCATTTTCGGCGCAGCGGCCTTCGACACGCTCGACGGCCGGCTGGCGCGCATGGGTGGGCGCGAATCGCTGTTTGGCGCGGAATTCGACTCTCTCGCGGACGTCGTGTCGTTCGGCGTCGCGCCGGCGTTGTTGATGTTTTATTTCATCCTGTCGCCCACGCAGGGCATCCTCTGGTTTCGAAACATCGGCTGGTTCGTCGGCTTCGTCTTCCTGCTGTGCGCGGCGATGCGGCTGGCGCGCTTCAACGTCATCACCAATCCCCTGCTCTATCGCGGCAAAAAGGATTCCTCGAAGGACTTCATCGGTCTGCCGGTGCCGGCGGCGGCGGGCACCGTGGCGTCGCTCGTGCTCTTCCTGCTCAAACTCGCCGACGCGGATAAGTCGCTCAAGTCTTGGGCGCTCGCGCTGCCCTTCCTGATGCTGCTCATCGCATTCCTGATGATGAGCACGGTGCGTTACCCGAGCGGCAAGAACGTCGACCTGCAGACGCAGACGCGGCTGCATACTTTCGTCGGCTTCCTCATTTTCGTCGGCCTCCTGTTGCTCTACAAGGAGATCGCCGTGGTCATCGCGTTCCTCGGCTACATTTTCTTTGGCCTCATTCGCCACTGGCGCCGCCCGCGTGCACCCTCCAAGCCCAAATCATCCGCGCCGACCGCTCCGAACAGTCTGTGAGCAACCTGCGCGCCCCTGCCGAGCAACTTTCCCGATCTGAATAACCCTTGCCTTGTCCGCCTCAGGAAAAAAGTTCTTCGCCGTCAAAAACGATCGCGGCCCCGAGGGAAAAGCGCCGGTTACTGGGCTTGTTCGCAGGCCATAATAATACTGATATAATTCCTTATTGAACCTCTATTCTTTTAGACTTTGTTAGCTTCTCGAAAAAGCGCGTCCGCGCCGACCCCCTCATGAAATTCAAAATCAACCGTGATCATTTCGCCAACGGCCTCGCGCAGGTCCTGAACGTCGTTGGATCGAAAGCCACGATGCCGATCCTCAGCAACGTCCTCATCGAGGCCGAAAAGGATCAGATTTCCCTCACGACGACCAATCTCGATCTCGGCATTCGCTGCAAAATCAAGGCCGAGGTGAAGGAAACGGGCTCCGTCACCCTCCCGGTCAAACGGCTGGCCGGGATCGTCCGGGAATTGCCCAATGTAGACGTTACCCTGGACGCCTCGCCCACTCACCAGGTGAAGCTCACTTCGGGCGGTTCGACCTTTCGCATCATGGGCATCGGCAAGGAAGAGTTTCCGCCGCTCCCGGAGTTCGGCGACGAGAAGGCCCACGCGCTCGAACAATCCGAGCTTTCGACGATGCTCAAGAGCGTCGCTTACGCGCAGTCCAGCGATGAAACGCGCTACATCCTCAACGGGGTCTATTTCAATTTCAAAGACGGCAAGCTCTCGCTCGTCGCGACCGACGGCCGCCGGCTCGCGCTGATTGCGAAGGAAATGGAAATTCCCGCAAGTGGCGCCGGCGCCATCATCCTGCCGGCGAAGACCGTCAGCGAGCTCACCCGCCTCCTCGACAAGGGCGCCAAAGTGAAAATCAACTTCAACGATCGCCGCGCCGCGTTCCAGATCGCGACCGACAAGGACACCAGCGGGCTCATCGATCACGTTTACCTCTACTCGAAGGTCGTCGAGGGCAACTACCCGAATTACCAGCAGGTGATCCCGAAGGAGACGCACCAACGCATCAAGCTGGAGCGCGAGCTGTTCCTGCAATGCGTGCACCGCGCCGCGCTTGTCTGCTCGGAGAAATCCAACTCCGTCAAAATCAAACTCTCGAGCAACCTGCTCGAAATCACCGCGCAGAGCCCGGATTTCGGCGAAGCGCACGAATCGATGGCCATCGGCTACAGCGGCCCGGATCTGCAGGTCGCGTTCAACCCGGCCTTCATCATGGATCCCCTCCGCGCGCTGGCGAAGGACGAGGTGTTTTTCGAGGTGAAGGACGAAGTGAGCCCCGGCGTGTTCAAGACGCTCGAAAGCTTCGTTTGCGTCATCATGCCGGTTCGGCTGAGTTGAGGAATTTTTTAGCGCGGCGGCCTATGCGCGCCGCGATTTCTGCGTAAAGTAGGCGGCGATCCCCCATCGCCGCCGCTGTTCAGGTCATGGAGCCGCCTTATCTCATTCTTGCCGCCATTGTCGTTTCGCTCGTGTTGATGCAGGTCAACCAGCGGATCGCGTCGCCGCTGCTCGCGATCGGGGACCGGTGGCTGCGGTGGTTCGTGTTTGCCTTCGGTGCCGCACAAATGTGCCGCGACTTCGAGTGGATCGACCGGCCGTTCGGGGTGCTGGCCGCGGTATTTTTCCTGCTCTGGTTTATGGGCGAGACGCTCTACAACTGGCTCGCCATCTCCGCGCTGAGTGTGAGCCCGCTGCCGCTGTTCCCGCGCTACGCGATCAACGCCAGCGGCGAGGAATGGCCGATGCAGCCGCGCTTCCTGAAAATCCGCGAATGGCTGCGCGCACAGGGATTTCGGCAGACGCAGGCGCTCAAGGCGGAAATCGGCGGCGGCATTTACCTGCGCGTGTCGGTTTACCAGGACGCCCTCGCGACCGTCCGGGTGCAGGTGGTCTTCATCCCGCAGGCCAACGGCGCGATGTCGTTCTGCTTCGCCGTGACGTCAGTCACCGAGGACGGCGCGCGTTACGTCACCGACAATCTCTACATTCCTTTCGGGGGATTTTTTCCGGAAAACTGGTTTGTTGAGCGCGCACCGTGGCGCCGCTCACTGCCACGCTTGATCGCCCGCCATCGCGCGCGGCTGGCCGCGGCCCAAGTCAGCCCGGTGCCCTTCGCCGTCGAACCGCTCGCGGATCTGAACAACGCGCAGCACGAGCTCGACCAGCTCAACACTGAGCTCGGTTTCCTGCATCCGCACCACGAGCGCGAGGATCTCGGCAAAATTACGCACGAGGGCCGCTATCGCGTCTGGAAGGAAATTTGGATGCTCAACTACCTCGGCCGGGCGGCGCGGTATGAGTGAGGGTAAAATCGTAAAACCGATTTGACGCAGGGAGTCTTGTCTGACACCCCTGTCGGACATGACCACTACGCTGCGTGAATTCAGCCGTAACCTTGGGCGCCACCGTCGCGCTGCGGCCAATGGGCGCGAGATTTTGGTGCAAGACAGTGCCGGCACCGTTTATGTCTTCAAGCGGGTCGCCGCGCCGGCCCGCACGATGGCGGACCATGTGGGTCATCTCGCGGGTAGCGTGCGCACCGGTCATCGCGTAAAAACGCTCGCCGGCTATGGCCGCGCCTAGCGTTATTCTCGATACGGGTCCGCTCGTCGGGTTTCTCGACGCCAGCGACCAATGGCACACTTGGTCGCTCGCGCGGTTTCTCGAGTTGCCCAGTCCGATGCTCACCTGCGAAGCCGTGCTTTCGGAAGCGACTTACTTGCTCGGAGGCGGTTCCGCCGTCGATCAGCTTTTTGAAATGATCGAACTCGGCGCGCTCGAGGTGGTGCCGTTGTTGCCACGCGAAACCCCTAAAATCCGCGGGTTCATGGCGCGCTATGGCAGTCGCGCGCAACTCGCCGATGCCTGCGTCGTCCGCCTGAGTGAACTTCATCGGAATTGTCGCGTGCTCACGACCGACGGCACCGACTTCCGGATTTACCGGCGCCATCGCAATGAGCGTCTTCCGCTCATTGCTCCCTAGTCATCCGCCGATGTAGCTCATCTCCACCTTCGCGCGCGACTCGCCGGCCGCGAGCAACCCGGCGCGTTCGTCGCTGTAGCGATCGAGGCGGCCGTTCCAGATGCGCGCGAGAAATTTTTCCAGCTCCACGCCCTCGGCGCCGGCGCGCAGCGCACCGAGCACATCCCACCCGAGCGACGCGAAAAGACAGGTGTAGAGTTTTCCGTCCGCCGAGAGCCGCGCACGATGGCAGTCGCGGCAGAACGGCTCGGTCACCGAGCTGATTAAACCGATTTCGCCGCGGCCATCGCGATAGCGGTAGCGCGAAGCGACTTCGCCGCGATAGGCCGGACCGACGGCCTCAAGCGGCCAGACCGCGCCGATCTTTTCGACAATCTCTTTCGCGGGGATGACCCGTTCGGCGGTCCAGTGGTTCGTATTGCCGACGTCCATGAACTCGATGAACCGCAGCGTATGCCCGCGCGCGCGGAAATAATCGCAGAGCGCCGGCAGCTCCTGGTCGTTCACGCCCCGCTGGACGACGCAGTTGATTTTGATCGGCAGCCCGAGCGCGGCGGCCGCGTCGATGCCGCGCAGCACGCGCGCGACGCTGAAGCCGAGGCCGTTGAGTTTTCCGGCCGTCTCGTCGTTGAGCGAATCCACGGAGACGTTGAGGCGGTCGAGTCCGGCGGCGCGGAGGGTGGGCGCGAGTTTTTCGAGAAGCCACCCGTTGGTGGTGAGGGCGACATCCGGCACGCGCAGCTCCTGTTTCAGCCGGCGAATCAACTCCGGCACATCGGCGCGCAGCAACGGTTCACCGCCGGTGATGCGGACCTTCTCGACGCCCAGCGCGCGAAACGCCGCGACGATCTTAGTGAGTTCGTCCAGTTTCATCAGCTGCGGATCGTGCAGGAACGGATAGCCGGGGCCGAAGACTTCCTTGGGCATGCAATACGGGCAGCGGAAATTGCAGCGGTCGGTGACCGAGATGCGGAGGTCGTGCAGGGAGCGGTTGAACTGGTCGCGGACAGGCGTCATGTAAGAGCGGCTTTACGCCGCGGGGTGAAGAGATGAAGCTCATTTCGCCGCGACGTAAAGCCGCACCTCCAGTTTCCCATGTTGACCCCCGCCGAAGCCGAAAGGCTCATTTTTGAAAACATTGTGCCGTTTCACCGCGAGGATTGCCCGCTCGGCAGCGCGCAGGGCCGCATCTTGCGCACCCAGCTCTGCGCCGATCGCGATCTGCCGCCGTTCGATCGCGTGACGATGGATGGCTACGCGCTGCGCGTGATGGACCTCGCGGCGGGGCAAAATAAATTTCGCGTCGAAGGCGTGCAGGCGGCGGGCATGCGACCGTTTCAACTTTCGGCCGCGGCCGGCGCCTGCATCGAGATCATGACGGGAGCGGTGTTGCCGACGGGGGCGGATGGCGTGGTGCCCTACGAAGAGACAACGCGCGACGGCGACACCATCGTGGTTTCCCCGGTCGGAATGAAACTCGCCGCGGGCAACGCGATTCACCACCACGGGAGCGATCAGCGCGCGGGTGGCGTGATGGTGCGCGCGGGCACGCGGCTCACCGGCCGCGAAATCGCGGTCGCCGCCGCCTGCGGCTACGCCACGCTGACCGTGAGCCAGCAGCCGAAGATCGCGATTGTGGCGACGGGCGACGAACTCGTGGAGGTCGACGCGCCGGTGGCGGCGCACCAAATCCGCCGCAGCAACGACTACGCGCTGCGGGCGGCGCTGGGGCTGGCCGGCTGGCCGCTCGTCGAGCGCTTTCACTTCCGCGATGTGCGCCAGGAAATCGAGCACATGCTCTGGCACATCCTGGCGGAGTTCGACGTCGTGCTGATCGCGGGCGGGATCTCGAAAGGGAAGTTCGACTTCCTCCCGGCCGAACTCGAGCGGCAGCAAGTGCAGAAGATTTTTCAGGGCGTCGCGCAGCGTCCGGGCAAACCGTTTTGGTTTGGACTCAGCGTGAGGCAGACGCCGGTCTTCGCGCTGCCGGGCAATCCCGTCTCGTCCTACACCTGCCTGCATCGCTACGTGCTGCCGGCGCTCGCGCACGCGGCGGGCCGCGCCCCCGAGCCGCCGCCGCTGGTGGTTCACGCGGCGCCGGTGACGTTCAAGGCGCCGCTCACGTATTTTCTCCCCGTGAAATTGTCGGCGGGCCCGCGCGGCGAACGGCTCGCCACGCCCGATCCGAGCAACACCTCGGGTGATTTCGTCGGGCTGGTGGGCTCGGATGGCTTTGTCGAGCTGCCGCCGGGCCCGGCCGAATTTCCCGCCGGCACGCTCGCGCCCTTTCGCGCGTGGGTGTGATCGGAGTTGAGAGTTGGCGGCCGGGAGTTGAGAGTGGGCGCATGTTTTCGCACCTCGACGCGCAAAATCGTCCCGCGATGGTCAACGTCGGCGACAAGCCGGTGACCAAGCGCACGGCCCACGCCGTCGCCTGCGTGTCGCTGCCGCCGGAGCTGACGGCGTTGCTGCGCGACGGGGAAATTACGACGAAGAAAGGCCCGATTTTTCACGCGGCGATCCTGGCCGGGGTGATGGGGGCGAAAAAAACCAGCGAACTCATCCCGCTCTGCCACCCGCTCGCGCTGGACGACTGCCAGATCGAGATTAAGCCCGACGCCGCGCGGGCGGAGATCGCGATTCATTGCCGCGTGCAAACGCACGGAAGGACCGGCGTCGAGATGGAGGCGCTCACGGGGGCGACCGTCGCGGCGCTCACGATCTACGACATGGCGAAGGCCGTCTCCCACGGCATCGTGATCAAAGAAGTCCGGCTGCTCGAAAAAAGCGGCGGCAAGCGTGATTACCGCGCGAGTTCCTGAGCCCATGATTTCCCTCACGGTGCACTACTTTGCGATCCTGCGTGAGCAGCGCGGCCTGACGGAGGAGAAACTCACCACGCGCGCCACCACGCCCACGGCGCTCTACGACGAACTGCGCGCGCGCCACCACCTCACGCTCCCCGCCGATCGCGTGCGCGCGGCGGTGAACGACGAATTCGTCGCCGCGACCGCGACCTTGCGCGACGGCGATCGCGTGGTGTTCATCCCGCCGGTGGCGGGCGGCTGAACCGTTTTTTCGCGCGCCATGTCGTTCCGCCTTTCCGCCACCCCGCTCGATCCAGCTGCATTGCAACGCGCGCTGGTCGACGTGCGCGCGGGCGCGTGCGTAACCTTTGAGGGGTGGGTGCGCAACCGCAACGAAGGCCAGGCCGTGCTGGCGCTCGACTACGAGGCTTACGCTTTGCTCGCTGAAAAAGAAGGGGCGAAGATCGTCGCGGAGGCTCGGATGAAATTCGCGGTGCTCGCGGCGCATTGCGTCCATCGCGTCGGGCACCTCCCGCTGGGCGAGCTGGCCGTGTGGGTGGCCGTGACGGCGGAGCATCGCGGTGCGGCGTTTGACGCCTGCCGCTATATTATCGATGAAGCGAAGGCCCGCGTGCCGATTTGGAAAAAGGAACATTACGCTGGCGGAGCAACGGCTTGGATTAATTGTGCGACGCGCGGCGACCACGCTGACGCAATCCGGCCGGTCGGTTAAAAACTTGGCAAACTCAGGTGCGGGTAGGGTTTCACCTCGTGTCATTGGGGTGTCCGGACGTTATACTGCGAACATGTTACTGCTCGCCGTCACCAGCGCTGCAAAGGTCCCTGCGACCACTTTGGACAAGCTGAAGGATATTCCGGTGGAATTTTGGATGCGACTTGGCCTCGCCGTGCTCGTGGTCATCGCCATCGTGTTTTTCCTCCGTAAGGTGGCGAAGATGAACAAGGTGGTCTTGGCGGTCGTGACGTTTCTCATCGTGACCGTGGTGGGCTTCAATTGGGTTTACGAACGCACCGAGCCCGAGTGGGCCTCGCCGGTCGTCAACTTTCTCGCCGGCTTTTTCCCCACCAAGGGCCCGCCGGCGAAGAAACCCTCCTCGTTGGCCCAAAAATACGAGTAAGGGGCGGTCGATCCGCGGTTTTTCCGCGGCATGACAAAAATCAGGTTGGTTTTCCCGGCCGAAGCGGAATAAAACCGCCCTCCGCCATGGCCAAAAACCAATCTGATATCGGACTCATCGGCCTCGCCGTGATGGGTCAAAACCTCGCCCTCAACATCGCCGATCACGGTTTTCGCATTTCGGTTTACAACCGCACGACGGAAAAGACGGAGAAATTCGTCGCCGAAAACCCGCACACCCCCGGTGGGGTATTTGGCGCGAAGACGCTCGAAGAATTCGTCGGCTCCCTCGCGAAGCCGCGCAAGGTCGTCATCCTCGTCCAAGCCGGCAAGGCCACCGACGCCGTGATCGACAGCCTCGTCCCGCTCTTCGAAGCAAACGACATCATCATCGACGGCGGCAACGCCCTCTGGACCGACACGATCCGCCGCGAAAAAGCGCTCAAGGAAAAAGGCCTGCGCTTCATCGGCTCCGGCGTCTCCGGCGGTGAAGAAGGCGCCCGCTTCGGCCCCGCGCTCATGCCCGGTGGCGATCATGCGGCCTACAAGGAACTCGAACCAATTTGGAACGCCGTCGCCGCCAAGGTCGACGCGAAGACCGGCCGCCCGCTTGAGGGCGCCTCACCCGGCAAGCCGATCGTGGGCGGCGTGCCCTGCTCCACCTACATCGGGGAGAACGGCGCCGGCCATTACGTGAAGATGGTTCACAACGGGATCGAATACGGCGACATGCAGATGATCTGTGAGGCCTATGCGTTGATGCAGGGCCTGCTCAAAATGAAAGCCCCCGAGATGGGCGCGATTTTCACCGAGTGGAATTCCGGTATGCTCGGCAGTTTCCTGATCGAAATCACCGCCGACATCCTCAAGCAAAAGGATCCCGTCACGAAGAAACCCTTCGTCGACATCGTCCTCGACACCGCCGGCCAGAAAGGCACGGGCAAATGGACCTCCGTCAACGCGCTCGATATGGGCGTGCCGGCCCCGACGATCGCGGAATCCGTTTTCGCCCGCTGCATCAGCGCTGTGAAGGAAGAACGCGTCGCCGCCTCGAAGATTCTCAAAGGCCCGTCGAAAAAATACAAGGGTTCGAAGAAAGCACTCATCGCCGCCATCCACGACGCTCTCTACTGCTCGAAGATCTGCTCCTACGCGCAGGGCTTTCAGCTCATGCGTGAGGCGCAGAAGGAATACAAGTGGAAGCTCAACTTCGGCGAGATCGCGCAGATCTGGCGGGGTGGCTGCATCATCCGGGCGACCTTCCTCCAGAAGATCACCGAAGCCTACGCGAACAAGCCGGACCTCGCGAACCTCCTCCTCGATCCGTATTTCAACAAGACGGTGAAGAAGGCGCAGGAGAACTGGCGCAAGGTCGTCGCGCTCGCCGCCGAGTGCGGGGTGCCGGCGCCGACGTTTAGCTCGGCGCTTTCCTACTACGACAGCTATCGCTCGGCGCGCCTGCCGGCGAATCTCCTGCAGGGTCAACGCGACTTCTTCGGCGCGCACACCTACGAGCGCACCGATCAGCCGCGCGGAAAATTCTTCCACATCGACTGGCCGGAAAAAGGCCGGCCGCAGATCGCAAGCTAAGCGCGCATGAAATTTGGTGACAAATAATACCGCCTGCACTTCCGAATAACACGCCGGCATTCAGCAGAACATGCCTGCACAAAGCGCCCTTCCGGAAAATAACTGGTTGGGCGCTTTTTGATTTTACGGGTCGCCCCGTGCAGACCCGCCATCTTGGTATGGTCGGAGCGATATATGCCCGAATTTTCGATTTCACTGTGTTCTCGTTTTCCCCGATTGGACCGACGGCGCCTCTACTTCCGTAGACCCATTGTGTCGGGCCTGCCAGTCGTGGGAGATTTTCGGTCTACCCTTGAGCTGGAAGTCACACGCAAACGCGCTCGCACGGCGTGCCGGGATCGGTCACATTGAATTTGGCCACTATCCCGATGAACGACACGGAATCCAACGACGACGCCGAACGCGCGCGCGCGACTCCCGGGCAGGGGCTACTGTTGCCCTCGAACTCTCTGCTAAGAGATGGGCCTGAACTGGTTGTTGGCGGTCAAGCTACCTAATAACCCACAGGGGCGATCACCGGGTCGCACAAACGGGCTTCGGCCGGGTCTATGACGGCGAGAGTTGGAGTTGCACACCCACGGATTTGCCAGTGGTGTGCGTCCCACGCGTCTCCCGTCCAAAAAACCATTAACCATCACAGATTGCCCAATGCCCCTATTTCCTGAATTGAAAAGTCCTCCATTACAGCGCGCGCGACTGGGAAACAGCCTCGATTTGCGCGCCGCCGGGGGCGCCCCCTTTTGCCTGTGAGCACGCATGCCATCAGCTCCGGGCGCGCCGACGCCACGAGCGCCCAACCCAGCCCCTATGTGCTCCTGCTGGAGGATTCCGACCGGGACGTGATACTCATCATGAAGGCCCTCGCCGCCGGGGGATTTCATCTCCCCGTCGCGCGGGTGCAGTCGCGCGAGAGTTTCATGCGCCATATCCACGAAAACCCGCCGGAAATGTTCATCTCCGATCATGGTTTGCCATCGTTTGACGGGTTTGAGGCCCTGGGTATCGCGCAGCTCCGGTGTCCCAACGTTCCCTTCATTTTTCTTTCCGGCGCCATGGCGCCGCTGGAAATTACGAGAGCCCTGCGTGAGGGCGCAAAGGATGTCCTCGACAAGGACAAACTCGGCAGCTTGGTGCCGACCATTGTCCGGGCGCTGGGAACCGGAACTGAGTCGCGGCAGAGGGTGGCCGCGGCGTCGCTGTCGTTGGCGTCGAAGCTCGCGAAGGCGGCGGACAAGCGACTCCACCTTTTCGTCCAGACCATCAGGGAGGACAATGCCTTCTATATCGCGGATCCGGACGGCCGGATTCTCGTGTGGAACGACGCGATGACTCGCCTGCTGGGATATACCGCAGCGGAGATTCTGGGCGAGGCCGAGGAGCGCCTGTTTTTCAGGAATAACGTGTGCGATGGTGTGCCCATGGGCCTTCGCCGGGATCCGACGAATGACGCCCACCGTGGTATTCGCATCCGGAAAGACGGCACAAGCTGCGACGTGGACACGACCGTTACGGCCCTGCGCGATGAGGCCGGCGAGGTTTTCGGCCACGTTGTGATCCTTCGCGAAGTCTCCGCCAATCGAGCGTTAAGCCGGCCAATGGAGCACGGGCCTTAGCAACGGCATCGCCGTCGACGATAGAGTCTTTCTGCTCAGGCAAGGTTCAGATCAGCCGGGTATCGGCACGACTGCTTTCAAACTGCGGCCCTCCGGCAACAGTTCCTTTTCTACGGCGTGGGCACGAAGGTCTCTGGCATCAGCAAGTCCGAACATTCCAAAATTGACGCTCCCTGTTCCTTCAGTCCCCGAACAAACCGCCATCGCCGCCGTGCTGACGGACATGGACGCGGAGCTGGCGGTGCTGGAGCAGCGGCAGGCCAAGACCCGCGCCCTCAAGCAAGGCATGATGCAGGAACTCCTCACCGGGCAGGACGAGGCTGGTATGAACACTGCGACGACCCAGCTCGTGAAGCCCTCAGAACTGAGTGAGATCCCGAAAGGAGCCGAACTCAATCCCGACCAATTGGCGGCGGTGCTTGATCGGTGTGCGTGGGCCCACTCCGAGTGGATTCCACTCTGTCGACTCCCATGAATTTGTCGGACCGATCCACGCTCAACTTCGACCGTTCCTCGATTCGGTTGTTGAGAAAGTGAAATGGCGCCTGCGCGAGCCAACACGGAGATAGTCGTCCCGTCGCCACTGCCAGAGGTGAGGTTAAAGGGCGGTCCGGCTTGAACATCACGTCCCGAAGCCTCCCGAATAGGCCCTCGACGCGGCGAACAGGGTCTTCGAATGATGAGGCTCCGGTCAGGGTCGAAAAACCGTGCAGGAGGTGTTTTCCGAGAAGTGCAGGAGTATTATTCGTCGTTTTCCGTTATTGAATTATCTGCGGCTGTTTCGGGCGTAGAGCGACAGTCGATGCCGGTGCAATTATCGGGAAACAAAATTCTTCAACCGTTTCAATCGGCCGACATCGTTCGGCCGATTTTTTTTGATCCGCCGGCGGCCGTGTCCGCAACGAGGCAACGTGAATTATTCCGGCGTTGTTTCGGCCGTTCCCCGCCACGTATCCGCGTTGTTTCCCCTCACCGCCATGAATCCTCCCGATCTCGCGCGTCGCCCGTTTCTCAAACGTTCCAGCGCCGGGATCGGCCTTACCCCGCTCCCGGAAGCGGCTTCGCGGCGATGGCTCACGCCGATGAAATCGACGACTCGCACGAGCCGTCCGGCAAGCTGACGTTTGCGGCCGCGCGCGATTTTCCGCGCATGAGCAGCCCCGCATTCCTGGCGATGAAGTGCCGGCGCACGATGGTCGAGGATGCCGCGCTACGGCGGCCGAGGCATCGCGCACCGCGGGCGTGACCGTGACGCTCAACGACGGCACGACGCGCACGGGGTAGGTCGACGCCGCCCGGCACCGCGCAAAACCCGATGACGCCCTCGCAAGTCGAGGCCAAGTGGGGCGAAATCCTCGCTCCCATCATGGGCGGGGTGCGCGCCGATCAACTTATCGCGATGGTCGGGCGGCTCAAGGAGTTGAAGAGCGTGCGCAACCTGCGTGCCCAGCTCGGCAAGCCGGCGTGAGGACAACAAGGCGAGGCGACCGGCGCTGCGTCGTTCAACTCTTGCGGCGATGAACCCCACCCGTCCGATTAAATTTGGCGTCAGCGCGTGGCTGTGGACGTCGCCGTTCACCACCGGGACCGATCTCGTGAACACCGTGGACGATGTCATGCGGCTGATCGAGGAGATCGACCATCCGGCGGCGAAGGTGATGCTCGACAGTTTTCACAGGACGATCGAGGAACGAGATTTGGAGCAGGCGATCCGTGCGGTCGGCCCGCGGCTGCTGCACGTGCAGGTGTCCGAAAACTACCGCGGCACGCCCGGCACCGGCCAGACGCGCTGGGAAAGTTTCAAGCGAGGCCTCGACGCGATCGGTTACGCGGGTGGGGTCTCGATCGAAAGCTTTACGCCGAAGATCAAGGAGCTCGCCGGGGCGGTTTGCTTCTGGCGCCCGATGGCGGCGAGTCAGGATGCGTTCGCTTCGGACGGGCTCGCGTTTCTCCGGCGGCTGCTGACGCCGTGAGAGGGCGCGCCACGCTCAGCCCGCGATGTTTGCGCGATAGCCGCTTGGGGTAAGGCCGGTTTCGCGCTTAAAAACCACACTCAGATATTCGACGTGCTCGAAGCCCGTTCGCTCTGCGATCGAAGAGAGCGGGAGCTGGGTTTCGCCCAGCAACTGCTTCACCCGATTCAGGCGCACGTGGAGAATTTCCTCGCGCGGCGTGCGGCCGAGCAGGCGTTGAAAACGCTGTTCGAGCACGCGGCGCGACAACGGCACGGCGCGGACGAGGTCGCTCACGTTGATGCCGGTGCAGGCGTGCTCGCGGATGAACTGCACGGCCTGCGCGATTTGCCGGTCGTCGATCGCCAGCACATCCGTCGAGTGGCGGCCGGCCACGCCCAGCGGCGCGATCAGGTGTGCGACGGGCGCGACTTTTTTCCCGCGCATCATGCGATCGAGCAGCGCGGCGGCCTCGTAGCCGGTGCGGTGGGTGTTCGGAATCACGCTCGAGAGCGGCGGCGAGGCGAGATCGCAGAGCAGTTCGTCGTTATCGACGCCGATCACGGCCACCTCGCCGGGCACCGCCAGGCCCACATCACGACACGCGTCGAGGACTTGCTGGGCGCGGATGTCGTAGCACGCCATGACGCCCACCGGTTTGGGCAGGTCACGCAACCAGCGGCGCAAAGTGGCGGCCTGCGCTGCCACGTCAGCCGCCGGCGCCGCCGGCTCGTAGCGGATCACGTCAAACCCTGCGGCGGTGACATGCGTGCAAAAATGTTTCTCGCGCCACGCCGACCAATTGAAGCGCGCATCGCCGCAAAACCCGAAGTGCTTGAAGCCGCGCTCGAGCAGGTGCTCGGCGGCCAGCCGTGCGATGTGTTCGTCGTCCGTTTCCACCCACGGCAGTTCCGGCACCAACCGCGCCGCGCTGACGTCGACCGCCGGCACACCCGCCCGCACCACCGCGCGCGCAATGCGCGAGGTCTCGATGCGCGCGATGATGCCGTCGCCGCTCCAACGCTTCAGCCACTCCGGCGGATCGTCGCCGCGGCCCTGCTCCATCAGGTGAAAGGACCACGGCTGGTGCTCACGGATGTAATGCACGACGCCCTGCAACAGCCCGCGCGCATACGCGTTGGAGGTCTCGATTAACAACGCCACTCGCTTCCGGTGGGGCGTGGTCGGATTGGGGCGCTCGACGGGCATCGACCGAGTTACCGGGGTCCTTCGCAAAAAATCAACCTGCGAGCGGGCCTGCGCCCCCAAATCGCCCGTCCTCCCAGCAACTGGCTTGCTTTGGCGCGGTGAAAAAACTCATGTTTTTTGCGTCAACTCTCATGGGCGCAACCTAGCGACTCTGCTAGCGTCTGGTCTGTCTCGTTCCCCTACCCCGCCATGCATTTCGTCCGTCTCGTCTTTCGCCTTGTCCTGATCGCGACGCTGCTGAGCAGTGCCGCATTTGCCGCCGCCGCGGCGACCACCACCCCGCCACTCAAGGTGCTCTTCTTGGGCGACAGCGGCCACCACGTGCCGAGTGTGCGCCTGGCCGAACTCCGCCCAGTCATGAACGCGCGCGGCATCCAACTCGTTTACACCGAGGATGTCGCCGCCGCGCTCACGCCCGAAACCCTGAAGCGCTATGATGCCCTCATGCTCTTCGCGAATATCGATCGGATCACGCCGGAGCAGGATCAGGCTCTCTTCGACTACGTGACCCAAGGAGGCGCCTTCGTGCCGCTCCATTGCGCATCATACTGCTTCCGCAACTCCGATCGCATTGTCGCGCTCATCGGCGGCCAATTCAAGAGCCACGCCGCAATCACCGCCTTCACGACCAAGATCAGCGCGCCCGATCATCCGATTATGCAGGGCTTCGCCGGGGTTGTTACGACAGGCGATGAACCCTACGTGCACGCAAAGCACCACGAGCAGAACCGCACCGTCCTCGAGGTGCGCGGCGAGGAGCCCTACACCTGGACGCGCACCGAGGGCAAAGGACGCATCTTCTACACCGCGTGGGGGCACGATCAGCGCACGTGGACGAATCCCGGTTTTCACGATCTGATCGAGCGCGGCATCCGCTGGGCCGTCGGCCAGCCGTTGCCAGAATCGCTCTCGAAACCCAAGCCCGCCGCCGCACCCGCCGCGCTACCGGCCAAGCCTTGATTGTCACCGCTGCTTCCCCGCGCCCCGCGCCAGTTTTTAGAATCCCGCTTTTCCGTTCTCCGCCGTTCGCCCCTGTCTGCCCCATGAAAATCCCCCAGTTGCTCGTTCTGTTTTTTTCGCTGGTCCTGTCGTGCGCCGCCCAGCCGATCCGCGTGCTCTACCTCGGCACGCCGGATCGCGCGCCACGCATGACCAGCCATGCGTTGATGCGGGACCTCGGGCGCGACGCCATCTGGTTCGACTACGTCTCCGATCCCGCCGTCGTCACGGCGGAATTCGCCGGCAAGTTCGACGTCGTCGTGGTCGACGCGCCCGCGGCCAATTTTCCGGTGCTCGCTTCCGTGGCGGCGGCCAAAAAAATCAGCGCCACGGCGTTCGGCGATACCGCGACCCCGGACGTCGCCGCGATCGCCAAGCCAAAGATCCTCGCGGCCGCCGGCATCGCGCGCGTCGTCGAATGGGAAAAATTTCTCGCGCAGCGCGAGGCCGAAGAACGCGAGGAGCGTCCCACGATTGCGAACTACGAGAAGCGACCGGCGCCGCTCACGTTTCAATTTCCGTTCAGCGTGAAAGGCACGCTCGAGCGCACCCAAGTCGCGCCCGACCTCCGGCTCGAGTTGTTTGCGAGCGAACCCGACATCAACAAGCCGATCTTCATGGCGTGGGATGAGCGCGGCCGCCTCTGGATCGCCGAGGCGCGCGATTACCCGCACGACGTGAAACCCGACGGCATGGGCACCGACAGCATCAAGATTTGCGAGGACACCGATGGCGACGGCCGCGCCGACAAGTTCACGGTCTTCGCCGACCACCTGAACATTCCCACGGGTTTCACGTTTGCCCACGGCGGCATCGTCGTCGCGCAGTCGCCGCGTTTCCTTTTCCTCCAAGACACCGACGGGGACGATCGCGCCGACGTGCGCAAGGAGATCATCACCGGTTGGGGCATCAACGACACGCACGCCACGGCCAACAATCTCCATTACGGCCTCGATAACTGGCTTTATGGCGCCGTGGGCTACTCCGGATTTCGCGGCACGATCGGCGGCAAAGACCTGCAGTTCGCCCAAGGCACCTACCGCTTCAAGGCGGACGGCTCCGAGCTGGAGTTTCTCCACCAGTTCACGAACAACACCTGGGGCCAGAGCGCCAATGAATTTGGCGATCAATTCGGGGGCACCGCCAACAACGCGCCGATCTTTTTCGGCGGCATCCCCGCGACCGCGGTGCCGCGCGGCATGCGCGGCATGACGGCCAAGCGGATCAACACCGAGGACAAGAACCACACCATCACGCCCAATTTCCGGCAGGTCGACGTCATGGGCGGCTACACCGCCGCGGCCGGGAGCGCGTTCATCTACTCGGACAACCTTCCCGCCCGCCTGCAGGGCATGGCGATGGTGTGCGAACCCACGATGAAGAACATCGCATTGTTCGATGTGCGGCGCGACGGCGCCGGCTACGTCGCCAACGATGGTTTCAATCTCGTCGCCAGCACCGACGAGTGGATGTCGCCCGTCTTCGCGGAAGTCGGGCCCGACGGCGCCGTGTGGTTCTCCGACTGGCAGAATTACATCATCCAACACAACCCGACGCCGAACGTAAACCGCGGCGGCTATGCGGCGAAGACCGGTGTCGGCGGTGCGCACGAAAATCCTCTCCGCGATCACGATCGTGGCCGCATCTACCGCGTCGTTTGGGACAAGGCGAAGCCCGCCGCCATCACCACGCTCAAAGGCGCCACCACCGCGCAACTCGTCGCGGGCTTGGGCAGCGGCACGCAGTTCTGGCGGCTCACCGCTCAGCGGCTCTTGGTCGAAGGCAAACACACTGACGCCGCCCCGGCGCTCAAACAGGCCGTGGCCGGACGCGCGGCCATCAAAGCCATCCACGCGCTGTGGACGCTCCACGGTCTCGGCCAGCTCGACGAGACGACGCATCGCGCCGCCCTGCTCCATCCCGACGCGGCGGTCCGCCGCAACGCCACGCGTGCCCTCGGTCGCGATCCGCAGGCGGTCTCGATGTTGCTCTCCTCGACGGTCATCAACGATCCGGATCTGCTCACGCGGCTCGCCGCCTTCGTCAAGGTCGCCGAGTTTCCCGCGTCGAAGCAGATCGAGACCGTGGTCTCGGGCATCCTGCGCAATCCGGCCAATCAAGACGACGAGTGGCTCAAGGAAAGCTGCCGCATCCTCGGTAAGGCGCACGGCGCGGGACTTTTCCGCGAAGGGGCCAACCTGCTCCCGAACCCCGGTTTCGAAGTTGTCGGCGCCGACGGTCTCCCCGAAGGTTGGAAGGTCCGCGATGCCGCCCCGACGGCGGTCACGTGGGCGGTTACCACCGAAGAAAAACAGTTTCACGGCGGCCAACAGGCCATCCGTGGCACCAGCACGACCACGGGTGAGGGCGGATTGACGGCGCAAGTCGCCCTGAAGCCGAACACTCGCTATCGTCTCGCCGGTTGGGTCAAGACTATCGGCCTGCAAGGCCGGGTCCTCATCGGTGATCTGGCCGCCAAAATCGAATCCGAGTCGATTCGCCGCGGCGGCCTCGATTGGTCCGAGATCGAAGTCGATTTCAACAGCGGCGATCGCCCCACCACCAGCATCAGCCTCCTGCACTTGGCGCGGGGCGAGGCTTTGTTCGATGACGTCCGCCTGACCGAATTGATCGCAGTCGAAGACAGCCCGGTCGTCGCCGGCGACGCCAAACGCGGCGAGCAAATCTTCCTGAAACACCCGGCCGCGTGCGTGCTCTGCCACAGCCTCAAAGGCCAGGGGGGCACGGTGGGCCCGGCGCTCGATGGCATCGCTACGCGCGGCACCGAAGCCTACATCCGCGAAAGCATGCTCGAGCCCAGCAAGGTCATCGCGAAAGGCTTTGAGCAATTCACGATCTCGCCCATGCCGCCCGTGACGGCCGTCTTCACGCCGCAGGAACAGGCCGACCTCCTCGCCTTCGTTCTCACGCTAAAATAAGCGTTTGTCCTGCTGCGCGCGGCAAAGAATCCAGCCGGCCGTGTGAGTCGCCCCTCCCCCTTCAACTCCGTTTCCTCCATGCCCAAGAAAATCAACCTCGCCATCATCGGCCTCGGTTTCGGCGCCGAGTTTATTCCGATCTACCAAGCCCACCCGAATGCGAACCTCCTCGCCGTTTGCCAGCGCGATCCGAAGAAGCTGAAGACGATTCAGGACGCCTTCGGCCTTCCGAAGGGCTACACCGATTACGACGAGTTGCTCCGCGATCCCGAGATCGACGCGGTGCACATCAACACGCCGATCCCGGATCACGCCGCGCAAACAATCAAGGCGCTCAAGGCCGGCAAACACGTCGCCTGCACCGTGCCGATGGCTACCTCCATCGCCGACTGCAAAAAGATCGTCGAGCTCACGCAGAAAACCGGCCTCCACTACATGATGATGGAGACGGTCGTCTACGCCCGTGAATATCTCTTCATCAAGGAACTCTACGACAAGGGCGAGCTGGGCAAAATCCAGTTTCTCCAGGCGAGTCACCAGCAGGACATGGATGGCTGGCCGAACTACTGGCCCGGCCTCCCGCCGATGTGGTATGCCACGCACTGCGTCGGCCCGATGCTCGCCCTCACCGATGCGAGCGCGGAATACGTCTCCTGCTTCGGCTCCGGCACGATCCGTCCGGAGCTCGTCAAGAACTACGGCTCGCCCTTCGCCGTCGAGACCGCGCACATCAAGTTCAAGGACTCCGATCTCTCCGCGCGCATCATCCGCTCGCTCTTCGACACCGCGCGCCAATACCGCGAGAGCATCGATGTCTACGGCACGAAAAAATCCTTCGAATGGACGCTCGTCGAGCACGAGCCGCACATCCTCCACACCGCGAAACTCCCCGAGCACAAGATCCCTAAGAAGATCACGGTGCCCGACTACGCCAAGCGGCTGCCCGCCGGCATTCGCAAGTTCACCACCAAGGGCGTCTACGATCTCGGCAAGAAAACCCACCTCAGCTTCACGCAGGGCGCGGGCCACGGCGGCTCGCACCCGCATCTCGCTCACGAGTTCCTGACGGCGCTCGTCGAGGATCGTGATCCCTATCCGAACGCGAAAAAGTCCGCCAACTGGACCTGCGTTGGCCTCTGCGCGCACGCCTCCGCCCTCGCTGGTGGCAAACTTGTGTCCTTGCCGGCGTTCACGGTTTAGCCTTCATCAAGCCCGCGCGCACCTCCGGCCCCGCAACGTTTCATTGACCGCGCGCACCACTCCGCGTGCATTCCAGCACCCCGTTACCCATTTTTAGATCCCCAACCCCCGCATTATCCTTATGAGCAATGGAACAGATCCGGGCATCGTCCCGAACGCAAAGCGGCTTCTCTGGGCCGGCTTCATGGCCATTTTAGCCACCGGTGTCGGCTTCGCCATTCGTGGCGGTGTCCTCGACAACTGGGGGAGTGAGTTTGGCTTCAACGCTTCGCAACTCGGCGCCATCGGCGGGGCCGGCTTCTCCGGCTTCTGCTTTGGCATCATCATCGGCGGCGTGATCGCCGACAAAGTGGGCTACGGCAAACTCGTGATCGCCGCGTTCGTGCTCCATCTGCTGTCGGCGTTTGTGACACTCAGCGCCGGCCCGTCGAACGCCTACCCGATGCTCTATTGGGGCACGTTTATTTTCGCCATCGCCAACGGCACTTTGGAAGCCGTCGCGAACCCGATCGTTGCCACGGTCTTCCCGCATAATCGCACCCACTACCTCAATATCCTCCATGCCGCCTGGCCCGCCGGTCTCGTGATCGGCTCGATCATCGGCTGGATTCTGGACGACAAGCTGCACATCGGCTGGAAAACGCAGGTCGCGATTTTCCTTATTCCCACGGTGCT
This sequence comes from Opitutales bacterium, assembly GCA_038231575.1. Taxonomy (GTDB): domain Bacteria; phylum Verrucomicrobiota; class Verrucomicrobiia; order Opitutales; family Opitutaceae; genus CAITWF01. Next base: position 44,193 of record JBBRLB010000014.1, read on the forward strand.
CTACGGCCTGATGTTCCTCGGCCAGAAGGCGCCGAAGTCGGAGGCGTCCGAAAAGGGTTTTGCCCTCGCGGAAATGTTCAAGGACGTCGGCATTCTCGGTGCGCTGGTGGTTTGCTACCTGCTGTCGCTCTTCTTTGGCGGCGCCCTCGGCCTCTCGCAAAATGTGTCCTACGCCATCGCCGGTGTGCTGCTCCTTGTCGTAGCGGTCATGACCAAATTTTCGATCGGCTCGACGCTGCTGTTCATCCTCTTCCTGACTCACGCCCTCATCGGCGCGGTCGAGCTGGGCACCGATGGCTGGATTCAAAACATCACGGGCAATCTCTTCAGCTCGCAGGAGGGCAAGTGGATCTTTATCTTCACCTCGGCGGTCATGTTCGGCCTCCGCTTCTGCGCCCACTGGATCGAGAAGACGCTCAAGCTCTCGCCCATCGGCCTGCTGACGATCTGCGCGCTGCTCGCGTGCCTCGGCCTAAACCTCACCAGCCACATCAACTCGTTCGGCATGGCACTGCTCGCGCTCGGCGTTTACGCGCTCGGCAAGACCTTCTTCTGGCCGACGATGCTGGCGGTCGTTTCCGATCGTTACCCGCGCACCGGTGCGGTCGCCATCTCGATCATGGGTGGCATTGGCATGTTGTCCGCCGGCATGCTGGGCGGTCCCGGCCTCGGTTACGCCAAGGATCGTTTTGCCGGCGAGGAGCTCGCCGCGGCCAACCCCGCCGCCTACGCCGAATACAAATCGGCCACGCCCAGCAAATTCCTGTTCTTCTCCGAGGCGCACGGTCTCGACGGTGCAAAATTTGGCGCGGTGAACAACAAACTCGCGACGGCGCGCGAAGCCGCCGACAAGTCCGGCGCCGATGCCACGACCGCCTCCGCCACGCTGAGCCCGGCGGAAAAAGCGGTGCACGACGCGAGTATCGAGGGCGACCGGCGCACGCTGCGGGCCGATTCCTTCATCCCCGCAACCATGGCCGCGATCTACCTGTTGCTGCTGCTCTACTTCAAGAGCATCGGCGGCTACAAGATCGTCCACATCGGGGAAACTCCGGCCAAGGCCTGAACTAATCATTCGCTTTCGGGCGACACGCACGGGCGGTTCTTCGGAACCGCCCGTTTTCGTTTTTGGCGGACCATGACAACGGCGCTGCTTGAAAAAGTCCGCGCGTGCGACGACGCTGGACCTTCGCGTCATGACATTTGCGCCCGCCACCACCGATCCGGTCATCGAAGCTGAAGCCGAGCGTCTCCTGCGTTCGCTCATGCACGTCGAATGCGACCCGCGCGGACGGACGTGGAATCTCGACACCTGCCGCTCGATCGCGCCGCTCACCCTTGAGATCAACCGGCTGAAAAAAGAGAAGGACGCCGTGATTCTCACGCACTCCTACGTCGAGCCGGAGATCATCTACGGTGTCGGCGATTTCAGTGGCGATTCCTACTATCTCAGCTTGGCTGCGAAAAAATCGCGCGCAAAGATCATCGTGTTTGCCGGCGTGGTATTCATGGCCGAGACGGCAAAAATTCTTTCGCCTGACGCGCTCGTCGTCGTGCCCGACCGCGGCTCCGGCTGCTCGCTCGCCGATTCGATCGATGGGGAAGGCGTGCGCAAGCTGAAGTCTCTCTATCCCGATGCCACCGTGGTCTGCTACATCAACTCGACCGCCGACGTGAAAGCGGAGTGCGACGTCTGTGTGACGTCGGCCAACGTCTACCACATCGTCGCGAACCTGCCGGCACGCCGCATCCTTTTCGTCCCCGATCGGCTCATGGCGCAGAATGTCCGCTCCGAGCTGAAGCAGCGCGGCATCGACAAGGAAATCATCTCGTCCGATGGGACCTGTCTCGTGCACGATCAATTTACCGTCGAACAGATCGCCGAGGCGCGCGCGCAGTTTCCCGGACTCAAAGTCGTCGCGCACCCCGAGTGCACCGCCGAGGTCGCGGCCGTGGCGGACTTTGTCGGTAGCACGGGCGCGATGATGAAATACGTGAAGACCACGCCCGCGCCCTACTTCCTCATGCTCACCGAGTGCGGCCTCGTCGGCCGGCTCGAAGTCGAGGCGCCGGAAAAAAATTTCATCGGCGGCTGCCGCCTCTGCCCCTATATGAAACTCAACTCGCTCGAAAAAGTGCGCGACGCCCTCGCACACCCCCGGCCCGACCAAATCGTGACCCTCGACGAAAATCTTCGCCTGCGCGCCGCGCGTTGCATTGAAAAGATGTTCGAACTCTCTCCCGCGCCCTGACGCCCCCGAAAAGTGTCATCCCGTAGCTGGCACTCTTAATTCCCCTCCTCTCATGACTTCTCCCCGCACCCACCACTTGATCGACCTCGCGCTCGATGAAGACGCCGGGCTGGGCGACGTCACGAGCTGCGCCATATTTTCCGCGCGCCATCGCTCGCGGGCCTTCATCGAGGCGAAACAGGATCTCGTCGTGTGCGGACTCGAGGTAGCGGCGGAAGTTTTCTCGCGGGTCGATTCCGCACTGAAGGTTCAACTCACGGCGCGCGACGGCGATCGCATTAAGAAAGGCGGAGTCGTGCTGCGCGTCGCTGGCCCCACCGCCTCGCTGCTCACCGCAGAACGCACCGCGCTGAATTTCCTCCAGCGGCTGTCGGGCGTCGCGACGCAAGCGCGCAAATTCGCCGCGGCCGTCGCGGGCACCGGCGTGCGCATTGCCGACACGCGCAAAACCACCCCGGGCTGGCGCGCGCTCGAAAAATACGCGGTGCGCTGCGGCGGTTGCGCGAATCATCGCGCATCGCTCGGCGAACACGTGCTCATCAAGGACAATCACATCGCCGCGGCCGGTTCGCTTTCAAAGGCGGTGAAACTCTGCCGCGCCGCCGCGCCGCACTCGGCGAAAATCGAGGTCGAAGCCACGACGCTCGCCGAAGTCCGCGAGGCCGTGCGCGCCGGCGCCGAAGTCATCCTGCTCGACAACATGACGCCCGCGCAAATCCACGCCGCGGTCGCGGCCATTGGCGGTGCCGCCGTCGTCGAAGTTTCCGGCGGCGTGCGCTATGAAACGCTGCGCGCTTTCGCGCTGCGGGGCGTCGACGTCATCAGCATCGGCGCGCTCACGCATTCGGCGCCGGCCGCCGATTTGAGTCTGACGATTACCGGACCCAAGAGCCGGCGAAGAGAAAGATGAAAAGCTTTCGCCCCTACCTTAGTCGAGGCCGTGTGCCGACCGCAGCATCCTGGATCGCAGCTTTTTCGGGTGTGGCTGCGGTGGTGATCGGCTATGCGATAATGCTAATTTGGGTTTCGGAAGTGCCGTTGCGCCTGCGCCGGCCGGCCGCGTGGGGTTTTGTGGTGCTCGGGTTGGTCACCGCTTACGTGGTGGGTTGCGCGTTGAGACGTCGTGGCATGCCCCTCTCACGTAAAGAGGATTAGCTCTACGCTACCATGAAAATTATCCACACGGATTGCCTGGTGATCGGCGCGGGACTCGCGGGCTCGGCGTATGCGCTGCACGCGGCGAAAGCCGGGCTCACCGTCGAGTTGCTTTCGCTCGAGGGTCCGCTCATCGCGAACAGCGATTGGGCGCAGGGCGGCATCATTTACGACACCGCGCCCGATCCGGCGGAGCTCACGCGCGACATCGTCGCGGCCAGCGACGGCACGTCGAACCCGGCCGCCGTCGAGCAACTCGTGCGCGAGGGCCCGACGGCCGTGCGCGAGCTGCTGCTCGACGAACTCGGCGTCGCCTTCGATCGCGACGCGACGGGCGGGCTCGAATTTACCCGTGAGGGCGGCCACAGCTCGCGCCGGATCATTCACTCGAAGGACAGCACGGGTCACTCGATTCTCGCGGCCGCGATGCAACGCGTCGACGCCACCCCGCGCATCACGCGCCGCACGGGCTGGGTGGCGGTCGATCTGCTCACGCTCTCGCACAGCACGGACAGCATCGCCGATCGCTATGCGCCGCTGACCAGCTTTGGCGCCTATGTGCTCGATACCGCGAGCGGGGACGTTCACGCAATCGTGGCGAAAAAAACTATCCTCGCGACCGGCGGGCTCGGGCAGATTTTTCTGCACAGCACCAACCAGCCCGGCAGCGTCGGCCACGGTGTCGCGATGGCGTATCGCGTCGGCGCCCGGCTCATCGATCTCGAATACGTCCAGTTTCACCCCACGGTTTTCTTCAAGAAGAACGCCCCGCGCTTTCTGGTAACCGAGGCGCTCCGCGGCGAAGGCGGCGTGCTCGTCAACGCTCGCGGCGAACGCTTCATGGACAAGCTCGACCCGCGCGGTTCGCTGGCCTCGCGCGACATCGTCGCCCGCGCGATCCACCTGGAACTTGCCGCGACCGGGGAGGCGTGCGTCTACCTCGATCTTTCGGCGATGAAGCCGGAGTTCATCCGCGATCGTTTTCCGACGATCGTGGCCCGCTGCGCGGAGTATGGCGTGGACATCACGCGCGAACCGATTCCGGTCGTGCCTGCGGCGCATTTTTCCTGCGGTGGCGTCCACGCCGATCTCGCGGGGCGCACGAACGTCCGCCATCTCAACGCCGTCGGCGAAACCGGCTGCACTGGCCTGCATGGCGCGAACCGGCTCGCGAGCACCTCGCTGCTCGAGTGTCTCACGAGCGCGAAGTTTACCGCCCGGGCCGACGCCGCGGAGATCGCGCGGGAAAAATTTCATCTACCCACGCCGCGCGTCTGGGTGGGGCAGACGCGCCACGCCGATCCCACGCTCATCCGGCAGGACCTGCACCTGCTCCAGAGCACGATGTGGAATTATGCCGGCATCGTCCGCTCGCCCAAGCGGCTGACGCGCGCGCGGCGCATCCTGCTCGAACTGCGCGAGGAGATTCAGAGTTTCTACCGCGGCTGCCGCGTGACGCGCGAGTTGGTCGAACTGCGCAATGCAATCCAGACCGCGCTGCTGGTCGTCCACGCCGCGTCGCTCAATCCGCGGAGCAAGGGCTGCCACTACGTGGTCGAGGAGGAGTGAGGGTTGAGCGGATGATTCTTCATCCGCCGCCTCAACGGCGACTAAACGCTCAACGGCGCGTTAAGGATAACGCGCCTTACCCGGCCGCTCGCGCGCGGGATTTTTCGACGATATCGAGCAGCGCCGCAAAGTCTTCATCGCGCGTTTTGCTTTCGATGATGAAGTCGAATTTCGTCGCTTCGCGCAGCTCGGCTTCAGCGGTTTTCATGCGTCGCGCGATTTCGGCCGGGTCGTCTTTCGCCCGCGACTCCATCCGCGCCACCAGCCGCTCGCGATCGACCAGGATAAACACCGTGGTCATCGCGCGCGTCAGCCCCGGGTGGTCACGCGCCGCGCAGCGGAAGGATTCGACGCCCTGCACGTCGACGCTGATCACGAGGCTTTGCCCGCGCGCGAGGGGTTCGAGCACGCTGGATTTCAGCGTGCCATACAGCCGGTCGTGTTTGTCGCCATGCACCAGTGCCCATTCGAGAAATTCACTGGCGTCCACCCGGCGCTGGAATTCCTCCGGCTCAAAAAAGTGGTAGTGCACCCCGTGGACCTCGCCCGCACGCGGCGTGCGGGTCGTGGTGGTGACGACGCGCGTGAAGGCGGGGATTTCCGCGACCAGCCGATCGCACAGCGTGCTTTTTCCGGAACCGGCGGGGCCGGCGATCACGAGCAGCACGGGTGGCGGGGGCATCGGCTCAGTAAGTGAAGGCCACGCCGCAGAGCAGCAATCCGTAACCGGCCAGCGCCGCGCCGACCTTCCGCGCCCGCCCGGGCCGCGCGAACAGCCACGCGACAAAATCGCGCAGCCGGTAAGGCTGCGCCCCCAGCCAGATCGCCAGGGCGATCGCGACGTAGACGGCCGCGACCATCAGCTTGCGCTGCGGCGGCGCCTCCATGTAAGCGGCGTCGAGCAGCGGCATCGCGCCCATCAGCACGAGCACGCACCCGCCGCGCACTGCCAGAAAATCCGGGACGCACGAAAACGAGAGCACCGCGATCGCCGCAAACGCGATGAAGAGCAGCACGTGATAATCGCCAAAATCCGCCGCCGACAAATGCCAGATCGCGTAGAGAAACCACCCTGCGCCCGCGCCGAACATCACATAGGCCGCCGTCGTCGAGCGGGGAAAGGCCTTCAGCGCCGCCGCATAACCGGAATGGTTCAGCAGCAGCGGGCCGCCCAGTGCGAGGAGGAGCAGGCCGGGGATCAAGGTGGCGACGGTCAGGGACATTGGGGCAATGTGACGGGTGAAGTGTGGGAGGTGACGAGAAAAAACTTTGGCGGGTTCTTTTGGAGCAACCCGTCACACGTCACTGGTCACCCCGTTAAGCACCAGCTCGCCGTAAAGCGTGCTCACGCTGGCGCGGTCGATCTTTAGTGGCACGAGCTGGCCGACGAGTCGCGGGTCGGCAGCGAAGATGCACACGCGGTTACCACGCGTGCGCCCGGTGAACCGCTCGCCGGTTTTGTCCGGTCCATCCACGAGCACTTCTTCCACGGTGCCGATCAACTTAGCGGTGCGGCGGAGGGAATTTCGCTGCAGCACGTCGAGGAGGATTTGATTGCGCCGCTCCTTCACTTCGTCGGGCACTTGGTCGCCCAGGGTGGCCGCGGGCGTGCCGGTCCGGATCGAATATTTGAAGACATACGCCATGTCGAAGTCGCATGCTTCGAAAAGTTCGTGCGTCTGCTGAAAGTCTTCCTCCGTCTCGCCGGGAAACCCGACGATCACGTCCGTCGAAAACGTCATGTCAGGCCGCACCGCGCGCAGGGCGTCGACGATTTCGCGGTAACGCTCGCGGGTGTAAGGCCGGTTCATCGCGCGGAGAAGGCGATTGCTGCCGGACTGCATGGGCAGGTGCACGTAGCCGCAGAGTTTTTCCAGCCGGCCATAGGCGGCGACGAGATCGTCCTTGAAACCGCGGGGGTGCGGGGACGTGAAGCGGATACGCGCGATGCCGTCGATCGCGTGGACGCGCTCGAGCAGTTGCACGAACGGCGTCACGCCGTCTGTGTGCGCGTAGTCGCGGCGGCCGTAGCTCGTGACGATTTGCCCGAGGAGTGTGATCTCGCGCACGCCGCGCTCTGCGAGCGCGCGGCACTCGGCGACGATCTCATCCATCGGACGCGAGCGTTCGTCGCCGCGGGTTTTCGGGACGATGCAGAACGAGCAATCCATGTTGCAGCCCTGCTGAATTGAGACGAAGGCCGTGATCTGCTTCGCTTCGTCCGCCTCCGGCGTCACATGATCCTTGATCGTGTTTTGCGAGCCGGCTTCCTCGCCGATGTCGACGATCGTCTCGCCGATCGGCGTGCCGGCATCGCGGGCGGCGCGCAGGTTGTCGAGATAGCCGGGCACCTGGTGAAACTTCTGCGTGCCGACGATCAAATCGACATCGGGCAACTGGTCGAGCAGCGCCGCGCCGCGGTTCTGCGCCATGCACCCAAGAATCCCGAGGACGAAGTCCGGCTGCTTTTTTTTGCGGTGCGAGAGATTCGCGGCTTTGCCAATCGCCTTCTGTTCGGCGGCGTCGCGCACGCTGCAGGTGTTGAGCAGGAGGATGTCGCAGTTGTTTTCATCCGGCACGATTCGGTAGCCGCGAGCGCGCAACATTGCCGCGACCGCCTCGCTGTCGCGCTCGTTCATCTGGCAGCCGTAGGTCTTGATGTGGACTCGATTCAAATTGGGAAGGTTCTAGCTAGCCGCCACAGCGCACGGGTCAACGCGCGAAGCGAGTTCGTCCCCCGCGAGATTTGGGCGCTCGTGCCAAGCGCGCGCTCGCGCATCGGTCCCCGCGACAAATTTTCTGGCCAGATCACGCCAAGACTGCGCGAAGTGGGGCGTTTATTGCACATTACAACCCATCCACAACCGCTTGAAAAATATGTGTGCTCCCCGGTCATTGCTCCCTTCCCTCCGCTCCGGTGTCGCCGCCGCGTTTGTCACGCTCACGGCCCTCAACCTGCCGGCGCAGGTATTTGTCGGAAACGACAACTTTAATGATAACACGCTGACGCTGAATAGCGGCACGCCGGTCGCCGGCCAGTGGCGCCTGAGCATTCCGAATGAGCAAACCAGCCAGACCGGCGGGGCCTGGAACGAAACGAACGGCCGGTTGGAATATGCCCTGACCGCCGACACGACGACGACCGGGATGAACCGCGGCCAACTCGTCTGGGTGACGCCGAGCGGCAGCGTCACGAGCGGGGGTGCGGCGGGATTGAACGCCGGCACGCCCTACGCCTCGACGTGGACCGCAAACATTGATGTGACCAACCTCACCTCGCGCAGCGGATCCAACTATGCCCTCGCCGGATTCGAAATTTACACCACGGGCGTCGTCACCAATCCCAACACGTCGTATAGCGCCACCACGATCACCGGATTCTATTCCGTGATGTTCGAGAATTTCGGGTCCGTCGGTTTGCGTGAGCGCACGCAATGGGGCGTGCTCGATCCGACGACTTTTAGCGCCAGCACCGGCACGTTCAGCAACAACAATCTGAGCACGGGCGCGCTCGGGGTGACGACGCTGGGGCTGCAACTTTCCTACAACGGCAACACGCACCTGCTGACGACCGCGTTCACGACGAACGGCGGCTCAAGTTTCACGACGGGCGCCAGCCTCGACCTCGCCGGCGCCCAGGCGCCGGCCGTCGCTCCCCTCAATGGCGGCCTGGGCCTTCGCCTCTTCGCGGCCTCGGATAATAACAACCTGATCGGTGCGGGCACGCTCTACTACGACAACCTCTCCGTCTCCGCCATCCCCGAGCCCTCGACCTACGCGGCGTGGGCAGGCGTGGGCGCACTCGGGCTTGCAGTCTGGCGCAAGAAGCGGAAAGCCGCCGTCACCAACTGACGATTGCGTTAATACAGTTTGTGGCAGGCCGCATCGTGAGGCGACGTGGCCTTTAAATTGCCTGGCGCGGAAGCGAAGATCGACGGACTTGCGCCGGTGAAGGGGGCGGGCAAGGTCGCCTCCATGCGAAGTCAGTCGTTTCTCCGTCTGTTGTTCGTCGCCGCCGGGCTCGCGCTGAGCCTGCGGGCGGCGGAACGCGCGGAGGCGATTGTGCTCGTGGCGGGTGACATGCACTCGGCCTATGATCGCACGGCGCAATTTGTCGCGCGCGTGGATCGGGTGAAGGTGGAAAACCCCGGCGTGCCGCTGGCGATCCTGATCGACGGCGACACGTTTGAACTCGGCAATGCGGTCGCGCTGCGCAGCCAGGGGGCGATCGAATTCGCGCTGTTCACGGCGCTCGCGCAACGCGCGCCGACCGTGCTCAACCTCGGCAATCACGAGCCGGAGTTTTTCGACATGGCGGACACGGTGGCGCGCGTGCGCGCGACCGGGGTGCGGGTCGTCGGTGGCAATGCGCGCGACAAAAACACGGGCCAGCCTTTCACTGAACCGTCGGTGCAGGTGAAGCTCGGTGCGCTTGAGGCCACCGTGGTTGGCATCACCACGGATCGGCTCGGGACGTATCGCGTCGCCGTGCGCCCGACGCTCGATCTCGCGGATCCGGCGGAATGGGCGAAACAGAATCTTCCGGTGCTCCTCAAGGATGTCTGGCTGCCGATCGTGATGACCCACACGGGCGTGAAGGTGGATCGAGAGATTCTTCCGCTGCTGCCGGACGGGACGCTGTTCGCGGGCGCACATGATCATTTGCGGTTCCTGCACCACGAGGGGAGGACGGTTTATTTTCACTCGGGCAGTTGGACGGAATTTGTTTCGATCGCGCGGCTCCTTAAAACGGGGGCGGGTCGGCAGTGGGAGGTCGAGCAGGTGCGCATCGCGGCTGACGATCCCGCGGACGAAAAAATCGCGGCCTTGATTCGCGCGACGATGGCGAAGCATCTCACCGCGGAGGAGACCACGGTGGTCGGCCACACGACGCGCGCGCTTGGTCCGACCGACGCGGCGATGTTCGTTGTCGAGGCCGCGCGCAAAGCCGCCGCGGGCTTCGATGCCGCCGCGATCGGCGGGACGACGTTTGGCGCGGGACTACCGGCGGGCGACGTGTCGCGCTTTGCGCTCGATGCGTGCGTGCGGTTCGACGGCACGCTGTTCGTGGGCGAGCTGAGCGGCGCCCAGCTCCAGAAAATTCTCGCGCGCGCCAATCAGGGCCCCGACACGCCGTTTGCCGCGCGCGTAGGGGAAAACCTGATCGTGGTGGCCCCCGCCGTGATCGATCCGGCAAAGCGCTACCGGCTGGTCACGACCGACTGGGGGGCGAAAAACGCGAAGAATTATTTCCGCGATGAGGCGCCGGCCTTCGTCGAGCGACCGGAGTTGAAATTGAAAGCCGCCGTGATCGGCGCGCTGGCACTGGGGGAAAAAGTGAAATGAGAATTCTCCGTTGTAGGCCCGCCCGTCGGGCGGGCTACCAGGCCACCGGCCGGGCCTACAGGCGCTCGCTTCGCGCGCTCGCATTCTGCCTCATTTTGCCGCTCGCTGCGCAAACACCGGCACCCGCGCCGACTCCGTCACCGGCGGCCGAGGATCTCTATCAACTCGGCAAGCAGCTCTTCGATCAACTCGCGCCGCCGGAGATCAAGGAGCAGTATGAATTTCCCTCGAAGGAACAGTGGGACGCGTTTGCCGCGCGGCTCGAACGCGCCTTGGAGAGCGACGATCTCACAGCGCTTGGCGCCTATGTGCCGGAGGCGAAAGCCGCGCTCACGGCCCTGCGCACCATTCCCGGTTACGAGGACTACGCCGACTGGCTCGAGCAGCGGCTCGACGAAATCACCGTCGCGCGTGATGTGACGGCACCGCCCGCGCCCAACGTGAAGCCCGTGCCCCCGTCGCGACCCGGCGCCCTGCCCTACTACGATCTGTGGCTCGCGCGCGTGAAGACGCGTCCGGCGCCGGCGCGCGCGGCGGCGCTGATGCCGGGATTACGCGCGGCGTTTGTCGCCGAGGGCGTGCCGCCGGAGATCGCTTGGCTCGCCGAGGCCGAGTCATCGTTGAATCCCGCGGCGCGGAGTCCGGTGGGCGCGAAGGGCTTGTTTCAATTCATGCCCGACACGGCAAAAGGCCTTGGGCTGAGCACCTTCCTCCCTGACGATCGCACCGATCCGGAAAAATCAGCGCATGCGGCGGCACGCTACTTAAAGATGCTGCATGGCAAGTTTCACGACTGGCCGCTGGCGTTCGCGGCTTACAACGCGGGTGAGGGTCGCGTCGGTCGCGAACTGGCGGCGCGGCACGCGCATGATTTCGCCGGCATCGCGAGTGGGTTGCCGGCTGAGACACGCATGTATGTCCCCAAGGTCTGCGCGCTCGTCGCAGTGCGCGCCGGCGTGACGCCGGAAAAAATTCCGGCGCCGCGCGGGCAAGAATAATTCAGGGACTCGGGCGAAGAACAATGGGCCGCAAAAAAGCGCAAAAACCAAACCGGTCTTTCTTTTTGCGCCTTCGGCGCTTTTTTCGGCGAACGCCTCTGCGCGTCGTTGTAGGCCCGGCCGCTGGCCGGGCTTTTTCGCGCCGGATCTGCCTGCCCACGGTGCGGGCCTACATCAACCGCCTCACGGATTCTCGATATAGCCGTGCTTGATCGCGTAGTGCACGAGTTCGGCGGGTTCCTGGAGGCTGAGTTTTTCTTTCAGCAGCGTGAGATGATTCTGCACGGTCTTCATGCTGACGCCGAGGTGATCGGCGAGGACCTTGGGATTCTGGCCGCGGGCGTAGCCGCGCAACACCTCGCGTTCGCGCGAGGTGAGGTTGACGCCGAGCGTGCCGCCCTCGTCGACCATCTTGTCGACGAGTAGCCGCGTGCTGGCGGGACAGTAATATTTTTCCCCGGCCAGCACAGTGCGGATCGCGGTGCGCAGCTCGGAAATATCCGAGCGCTTCATCACAAACCCGTGCACGCCGAGCGAGACGGCCTCGCGCACGAGGTGGCCCTGCTCGTTGGAGGAGACGAGAATCCAGCGCGTCTTGGGCAGTTTCGGCCCGGCCTGCCGCACCATGTCAAAGCCGCGCCCGTCCGGCAGCATCCAGTCGATGATCGCGAGATCGGGCTTCTCCTTGAGCAACGCCGCGGTGCCCTCCGCGACGGTGGTGCAATCGGCGACGAGTTTCAGCCCGAGATCGTCCTTGATGAGGTGCGCGAAAAGCTGGCGCACCATGGTGTGATCTTCGACGAGGACAACGCGGGGGATGGCGGGTGTTGGCATTGCGAAAAGGATAACAGGACGGGTCCAAAGATACCCGGGAAGATGAGAAAGAGAACCGGGAAATTTTCCCGAGGCGGTTTCGCTTTTTCCCGCGAATAGTTCCCGCATTCCAAGGTAAGCTGCTGGGGATGAACGTGTGTTTTCAGCCGCACTTCGAAAACGACCTGCTTGCGCCCGGGAAATCGTCCCGGTTGGCGGCGGCGGGAGCGCGCCCATGAATACCACCGCTCCCGATCCGCTGGCGGGCAGCTCGCGCGATTTTGGCGCGCGCCGCGGCGCCGATCTCGCGGCGAAAGCGGGGGCGTTTACCGAATGGTTCGACGCGCGGGTGAGTCACGGGGGCTTTGCATACTCGAAACGATTGACGGGGGCGCCCGGGCCCCATTGTCCGCTGCGATACGCCGACGGAAAAATTTTCACGGGACATAATTTTTCGTCGCAGGATTACCTTGGTCTCGGCACGCATCCGGAAATCATGGCGGCGGCTTGCCGCGCGGTGGTGCGCTACGGTGTGCATAGCGCGGGCTCGACGGCGCTGGCGGGGGCGATGGATTTGTCGGACGAACTCGAGGCTGCGCTCGCGGTGCATCTCGACATGCCCTTCGTCACGCTTTACCCGACGGGCTGGGCGGCGGGCTACGGCGTTACGCGCGGCCTCGTCCGCTCGACCGATCACGTGGTTATCGATGTGCTCGCGCACAACTCCGTGCAGGAAGGCGCGGCCGCCGCGACGAAGCACGTGCACTATTTCCGACATCTCAACCTCACGCACGCGCGCGACAAACTCACCGCCATCCGGGCGTCGCACGCCGACGGCGGCATCCTCGTGGTGACGAGCAGCCTTTACGCCACCGATGCCTGCGCGCCCGATCTCGTCGCGTTCCAGACCATGTGCCGCGAGTTCGGCGCCATTCTGCTCGTGGACGCTTCCCACGACTTGGGCTGCCTCGGCCCGGAGGGCACCGGGCAGATTGGCGCGCAAGGGCTGCACGGAAAAATTGATTTGGTGATGGGCAGCTTCGCGAAGGCGTTTGCGAGTAACGGCGGCTTCGTGGCGTCGCATCGGCGGCACATCCGCGAATATTTCCGCTATCACTCGCCGACCAACGCCTACTCCAACGCGCTTTCGCCCGTGCAACTCTCTATCGTGCTCGCCGCGCTCGCCATCATCCGCTCCGCCGAGGGCGCTCGCCGGCGGGCGGGTTTGGTCGCCGCCGCGCATGCGCTGCGCGCCGGCCTCGTGGCGCGGCAGGTGGAAGTGCTCGGTTCGCCGGCCCCGATCGTGCCCGCGATGATCGGCCGCGACGACGTGGCGCGGGTCGCCGTCAAGCTCGCCGCCGAAGCTGGCGTGCACGCGAACCTGTTCGAATACCCCATGGTCGCGCATCACGCCGCGCGCTTCCGCCTGCACCTGATGAGCGGCCACGAACCCGCCGCGTGCGAAGTCGCCGCGCGCACGATCGCGAGCGCGATCGCACAAGCGAAAGAAGAATGCGCACACCGCAACGTCGCCACCGCTTTATGAAAAGCCGCCCCATGAGCTACGCCAGCCGTCAATGAAAACGCCCGCCGCCATTTCTGCGAGGATTACGCGACGCAGTCATTTCACCCCGGTTTTTGCAACCCGCTGGCCGCAGGGAGGATATTTCGCAGGTAAACACCCCGATCGGCGCTTTGATCCTTGGCCCGCCTGTGCGTCGCTGACAACAAGTAGCCGTCCTACTTCGACGTGCATGAATGCAGCGAGGCACTTGCCGCAGTCTTGCTGTGCGCGCTCAAGAGATTTTTGCCGCGCACAGAAAGCGGAGCATTCGCCGAGCGCGCGACGCTTCCCCCGCTGGTCCGCGAACACTCCCGACGCCTGATTGGCGCGGCAGATTTCACCGCCGAAACTTACCCGACCAATGATTCCACCCAATGCAGTTTCGGCCGCTCCCGTGTTTGAACCATCCGACGGCGGTGAAATTCCGGAGTGTCCTCCGCTCAAACCCACCGTCGGGCCGGGCGACCAACCAGGAAACACCCCGGACGATCTCGTCCTCCGGAAGATCCAGGGCAACATCCTGAAGTCCCACGGCCGCGCGTTCACGCGGCTGGTCCTGTTTCGCTTTGATCGCAATGACACCGGCCTCCACCTGCGTGAGATGTTGCGCGAGGCGGTCGCGACCGAGGATGGGGCGAAGAATCCTTGGGGAATCACCAGCGCCCATCAGCAGTGGCGCGACGCCCTTCAGGCCAAGAAAAGCGTGTCCGCGGGTGGCGACCGCACCCGTCCGTTCTACGGATTCGGGCTCACGCTCGCCGGCATGAAGTGCTGCGGATATGTGACGACCCCGGACCTCCCTATCATTTCCAAGTCGAGACCGCTCGCGCCCGATGAAAGCCTGGGATTCGGTCTCCCCATGAATGATCGGAATGCGTTTCTCCTCTTGGGCGATTTCGAGACGACGGAAAATTCCGGCATCCCCCGGTGGGAAAAAATCTATCAGGACGGCGTCGATGGCCTATGGCTGCTGGCCCACGACGATCCGGTCGAACTCGATCCGATGGAGCAGCGTGTGACCGACCTACTGGCCAAACACCGCGCCAGCAAGGTCCACGTCGAAGCCGGCTTCACATGGAAGGACGCCACCGGCAAGGTGCGGGAGCCCTTCGGCTTTCGCGACGGGATCAGTAACCCACTCTTTTTCGATGCGGATTGTCAGCACGATGCGGCGGGCAACGCCTATGTGCCGAAATGGATCAATATTCCGCGCAGCAACGTTCTTCTCGAAGGCGGTCCCCACGACGGCGGTTCATTCATGGTGTTGCGCAAGCTCGAACAAAATGTGAAGGAGTTTCGCAAAATCGAGGATCGGATTGAAGGCGAATATGGCCGGGTTGTGGGCGGAGCCACTCCTCCCGCGGAAGCAGGGGCGCTCATCATCGGCCGCCACCGCAACGGCAAGATCCTCGTGGACGCCACGGGTCCCGACGATGTGGACGGACCCAATCGCTTTGATTTCCAAGCCGATTCCACGCGGTGTCCATTTCACGCCCACATCCGCAAGGCCGTTCCGCGGACTGATCTTAGCCCGCCAACCGCACACAGTGACGTGAAGAATTCGCTCAACGGGCTCTTCGTGCGGCGCTCCGCCGTCTATGACACCTATCGACAGTTGCCTCCCGGCAGCACGATCGACGACGCCTCGGCAGGCGATTACCTGAGTCGGACCGGCAAGGACATCGAAGGGCATGTCGGGCTGCTATTCATGGGCTATATGAGCGCGATTCGGGATCAGTTCGTCCGGATGCAGATGAGTTGGTTTGGCGACTTGGAATTTCCCCTTGCCGGCACGCGGCTGAACGATCCGGTCGTTCGGCCCCGCGAAACGGTGAAAGGATCCGACATTCCCTCGTGGAGGTGGCCCACGCTGGGCGACGCCCCCGTTGAACTGAAGGAAAGCGTCACGCCCAAGGGTGGAGCCTATTTTTATATGCCATCGATCACGTGGCTGGAGCAGCAATGGCCGCTGCAACTGACCCCGCTGCAGAAGTTCCTGAAGGAAATGAGACACTTCCTTGGCTTTAAATGAGATGATCGACTGGCTCAGAGCACTCGCGCCGTATCACGACTACGGCTGGTTCATCGCCCTCCTCGGGTGGTGCGCGGCCGCTGTCATCGCACGGCGCACGCTGCGTGACCAACCAGACTGGTCGTGGCTGCCGTGGGCCGCGTGGCCGGGAGCCATCGCTGCGCTCGTGGAACTCGTGAGTTTTGCCTGGCCGATCGAATTCTTGCGCGGCCGGGCCGGGCTGATGCCGGAGGATATGCTGCTCGGAGCACTTGCGGCATTTACGGTGGCGGGTTGGATTTTCATTTTGCCGGCGGGTCGCATGCTCCGCGTTGCGGCGGTGGTCGTCGTCATTTCGGCCGCGGGCGCGCGCTTCGTGTGGCCAGCGGTCGGCAGTGCAGCGATTGCGGGTGCGGGCCTACTGGTGGCGATCGCTTTGGCGGTGTCTCCCGCG
This sequence comes from Opitutales bacterium, assembly GCA_038231575.1. Classification (GTDB taxonomy): domain Bacteria; phylum Verrucomicrobiota; class Verrucomicrobiia; order Opitutales; family Opitutaceae; genus CAITWF01. Next base: position 60,355 of record JBBRLB010000014.1, read on the forward strand.
ATTTCGCGACGCGCCCGGTTCGCCTTAATTGCTTCCGTCATGGGATTGTGGCTCGGCAGTTCGGGACCGCTGGCGAGCTTTGGTTTGCAGCCGCGCGGGGTGATCGCCCTTGGAGAATGGAGTCCGGTTTGGAGTTCCGCGCAGGCGATCGTGGCGTTGGTCGTCTTCGTGGGCGTTATTTCGCCATGGTTTGTCGAGGGTAAACTACGCCGGGAATGGCGCCCCTTTCTCGCCGGATGTGGTCTGTGGCTCTTGGTGGGGCTGGGCCTTGCGGAAGTGATGAGCGCGGGCGCCCGGAGCCAGTTCGAGGCCCAAGCGATTGGTCGAACCCGGATGGCCGCGTCGCTAATGGACAAAGCTGCACTCACAGAATTACTCGATCGAGAGTTTCAATTGGCCGAAGTTTTTGCGCGCCCACGGCCCAGCGATGGCTCGCTCCTCTGGCAATCTCGGGCGCCGCGATTGGCAACCCGTGCCGGAGTTGAAGTGCAAAAACAACTCGCGGTGATTGCCCGGGCGGGATCAAACCGGGGTTTTTTTGCACATATCCAAACACCCCGCGCTGGATGGATAGTTAGAATACATCCCCAGGGATACTCCAACAATCCGCTCAACCAAGAAAAACTCAGTGATCGGGTCTCGTTGGCTCAGGAGGTTGCCGAAGATCTATTGGATTGGGCTGACCGGCGGGCGCGGTTTCTCCCGCTTATTCTGGAAATGACTGGGCGGGCCAACAGCTTCGTGCAAGCACGTGCGCCACTGCTGAACAGCGACAATCGAATGGTGGGCTGGCTGCTAATTGAGTTTCCCCGTTCACAGTGGGTGGCGGCCCAAGTGGAGTCGCGTTTTCAAACTTTTGCCATTGTCGGCCTTGGCCTTGGACTTGCCATTCTTAGTGCAATACAGCGTGTGCGCACCGATGAGCGGGAAACCGCGCGAGCTGATGCGACTGCAGCCGCGCAGGCTGATCGACTAAAAACCGCCTTTCTCGCCAAGGTCAGCCACGAGTTGCGAACGCCGATCCAGAGTGTGCTTGGGTATGGCGACATGTTGCGTCGAACGATCCACGAGCCCCTCGCCCGGCGATGGTTGGCCGCGTTACGCGAGCACGGCGGACTCATGTTGAGACTCGTGAATGATCTCCTTGACCTCAGCGCCATCCAAGCCGGGGCATTTAGACTAATCCCCAAGCCCAACCCCTTGGGAGAACTCGTCCAGCAGACGGTCGAAAGCCTGCGGCCGCGTGCGGAGGCCAAGGGCCTCGCGTTGACCATTGGGATAGGCGCCGATGTGCCCGCCTGGGTCGCGGTCGATGGCGAACGCGTGCGTCAGGTAATTTTGAATCTGGTGGGTAATGCGATCAAGTTTACCGACCACGGACGGGTTGAAGTCATGTTGAAAGCCGGACCGCGAACGGACGAAGTCGTGCTGATCGTCCGCGACACCGGCCCGGGCATTCCGGCGGAGGGGCTGGGCAAACTATTCCAACCTTTCGAGCGGCTGGAGGGCACGGCGGAAAAGGAGGGCACTGGCCTCGGGCTCGCACTCACGGCGGGAATTTGCCGCGGGATGGGCGGCAATGTGATCGCGGAGAGCGCCGCCGGGGCCGGGACGATTTTTCGAGCCTCGTTCAAGGCGCCGCCGTGTGTGCCGGCGGTGCGCGCTGACTCTTCCGGTGCTCTCCCGCCGCTCACGGGCCGGCATGTGCTGGTGGTGGATGACAACGTTCTCGTGCGCGAGCTGTTTGTCGCGAGCTTACAGGAGGCGGGAGCCCGTTGCACCGCCGCCGAAGATGGCGAGCAGGCGATCGCGGCGGTGGAGCAAGAAAACTTCGATGCCGTGGTGCTGGATCTTTCCATGCCGCGGCTCGACGGCTTGGGCGCCGCGCGTCGGCTGCGGGCGACCGGTCGCGCCGTGCGAATTATTGGAGTGAGCGCCCATGCCGGTGAAAGCGAACGGGAGGAGGCGCTGGCGGCTGGGATGGATGCGTTTCTCGTGAAGCCGGTCAGCCTCGATGTGTTACTGTCGACGATCATCGCTGAGCCGGAAGGAGAGCGGCCGCCCGTCGACAACATCGCCAAGTTGATCGAACGACTCCGCGAGCAGTTTCGCGGGCTGGCGGCAGAAGAGGGGGCAGGGATCGCGGAGGCGATCGCTTCAAGGGACTTCACCACCGCGTGCGTGCGGGCTCATCATCTGATGAACAGTGCGGCCGTGGTGCGGGATGACCGGCTCTTCGAGGCTTGTGTGCAGGCTGAAACCGCCGCCCGCAATCACGATGACGCCGCCCTCAAGGTGGCTTGGGCGGCTTGCGTGGTGGCCCTTGCTCCGTGGGTCACAGCACCACCTGCCACCGGGACGAGCCAAATTATTTTTGTCCGCTCAACAACCATAAGTCCAAAAACACACTAGTATGCCTACAGAGATTCAATCCCTCAGTATCGCGCGGGTCATGCAGCTTCAGGATCCGCTGTGCGCCCTCACTATGAAGTTCGCTGCGAGCGGTGCCGTCTCCATCGACGCCTGCGTGCTCACAAAGGGGAAGTATGTGCTCACCGAACTCTATCCGGCCACGGTCGAGGCCACGGGGGTCAAATTCGAGTTCAAGGTTAATGTCGGTAAGGATCCTCTCGCGCCGCGTTCCGCAGTGCTTATCGAGCGCTTTGACGAGTGGGGCGGTGTGTGGGACGACGAGGTTGCGCACGCGCTCGGTGGGAAGTCGTTTCCTTTTGGAACCGACCCTCTGCCGGCGACAGGATTGGGCAATCCTGTAATTCATCCGAAAGACACGATTAGTGGCGAATTTATCCTGCCGTCTCCGCCGCCCGCACCCGCACCCGCGCCTGTCCCGCCTGATCCGTGGCGGGTTTCGCTCAAGAGTATCAAGGCCCCTTACAAGACAATCTCGACGAGCGATATCGAGCCTGGCACGCCCCTCAAATACCTATCGCTCTGGTTGCCGGGCGGGACCGATGGCCACATCAAATTATTTAAGATGGATGGCACGGTGCTCTTCGAAATCACGGCCAATGCAACGATTGGTGGAGTCGCATCCGGCAATCTGAAGGCGGTGACGACGTTCGTGAAGAAAAACGTCCATCTCACGAAGTAGCCTGCGCGACAACGACGAGCCTGCGTCAGCGAGCCGGCGCGTTTGATTTGTAGACGAGAGGTGCGTGGAGTCGTTTTCCA
>JBBRLB010000015.1:0-61605 GCA_038231575.1 Opitutales bacterium
CCGTGATCGCCCACTGCCGCGAATCGATCTGCGCGATCTCGAGGTTCGATGCCAGCCGCAGCGCTTCGGGCAAACTTGTCGCCCCCGCACGGCGGATGTCGTCCCCGGTGATCACTTGGATCGCCGACGCCACCCTGGAAAGTTTTTCCGGCCGCTTCGACACCGACGTCACCTCGATGTCCATGAGTTGCTCGAGCGTCATGCTTTTCAGGGCGCTGGGCGATGGCAGCGCGGGCGCGCTTTGTCCGGCGAGCGTGGCGGCCCACAGCGCGAGGGCGCCCACCGCGAAACCGCGGACCGCGCCGCGCGAAAGGGATCGTTTCATGGTGGTTAGAAAATTACAGTCCGCGCTGCCGATCGTGCCAGAGGACGGCCTCGCGCATCAACTCGCCGCCGTCCCCGAGGCCGAGTTTTTCTTTGATGCGCGCATCGTAGGAGCCGACGGTTTTCACGCTCACGCCCAAGCGGTCGGCAATTTCCTTTGGACTGAGCCCCTGCCCGCGCAGCCGGAAAACCTCCATCTCGCGATCGCTGAGCAGTTCCTCGGGCGCGTGGCCGCTGCGGGCGCCGGCCCCGAACATGCGGCCCGCGAGTTGCGCGGTGAGCGAGGGGCTCGCGTAGAATTTTCCGTCGAGCACGGTGCGGATGCCATCGATGATGCGCGGGCCCGATTCGCGTTTCACCGCGTAGCCGTGCGCGCCGGCGCGGAACGCCCGCTCTGCTACGCTGGCCTCGTCGTGCATGGACAACACCAGCAACCGCACCCCCGGAAATTGCGTGCGCATGCCCTTGATCAAATCGAGCCCCGATCCGCGCGGCAGCGAAAGATCGACGACCATGACGTCGGGGCGCGCCGTCGGCACGGCGGCGAGCGTGATCGTGCCGTCGTCGGCTTGGCCGCACACCTCCAAATCCGGTTCGAGCCCGACCATGCTCGCCAGCCATTCGCGCACCAACGGATGATCGTCCACCAAGAAAACGCGGCGGCGCGGCCGGCCCGGTGAGGTTTCTGTTTTCATCCGTGACGCGCTCGCGCCAGTGGCCGGGGCCAAGGGCGGGGATTTCTTGAGGACCAGAAGGCAGCCAGCGCAAACATGGGATCGTGTTTGTGGGGCGATCTTTCGTGCTCCGCAAATGAATCATCATGGTTTCGTAGGGCATCGCCCTACATTCCGATTCCGCTCAACCCCACAGACGAAGCACCGGTATTTACCCTATGCTAACCGCGTGACTCCGGCTTTTGCCTTCAATCCCCAGTCCGAGGCCGCGAACTTTTTATCCCACGCCTCCCCTGCGCCGGGGGCAGTGCTGTCGGATGCTCGCGCCCATTTCGTCACCCGCAGCGGCGCCCCGATCTCGGCTACCATCCTGACGAAGAACAGTGCGGCGCTACTCGCCGAGGTGCTCGCGGCGCTGGCCTGGTGCGACGAGATCGTAGTGCTGGACACCGGCTCGACCGATCGGACGATCGAGGTCGCGGCGGCGTTTGCCAACGTGCGGGTGCACCAGCTCGAAGGCGCGTTTCCCGGTTTTGGCCGCGCGCATCGCCGCGCCGTCGAGTTGGCGCGCCACGACTGGATCCTCTCGATCGATAGCGACGAGATCGTCTCGCCCGAACTGGCCGGGGAAATCACGGGACTGAAACTGGACCTCCAGTCGGTCTACACGATTCCGTTTCAAAATTACTACAACGGCCGGCACATCACCACGTGCGGCTGGTCGCCAGATCGGCACGAACGCCTGTTCAACCGGACGGTGACCAATTTCTGCACGAGCGAGGTGCACGAACGCGTGCAGGCCGCCGCGCTGGCCGTCGTGCCCCTGCGCCACGCCATCGTCCACTTTTCCTACCAGTCGGTCGACGACTTCCTGCGCAAAATGTCCGCTTACTCGCAGCTCTTCACCGCGCAGAACAGCGGCCGGAAAAAATCCAGCCCCGCGAAGGCCGCGCTACGCAGCAGCTGGGCATTCTTCAAGAGCTACGTGCTGGAGTGCGGCTTTCTGCAGGGCGGCGAGGGCCTCACGATCAGCGCGTATAAATCGCAGGTCGTGTTCTGGAAATATCTGATGCTCCACGAAGCCAATTGTCGAAGGACCGGATAAGGCGACCGCCGCCCCTTTGCTGCTGACGTTTCGAACCACCGAGACCTGATGCCTCCATCGCTTCCGAACGTTGTCCGCGCCATCGCGGTCGTCGAAGCCATCAAGGGGCTGCTCGCACGGGCGCTGGGCTTTGGGCCGCTCCGCCTCGTCCATCGCAACGTCCAGTCCGTCGCCGAGGAAATCCTTCGTTTAAGCCCCTTCGATCCGGCGGGCCGCTGTCCGCGCATCGTGCTGGCGGCGGCCGGCAGCGTGACCGACTTGCAGCGTGCGGCTGCGCCTCGTGCCTGCGCCGACTTTCGCGCCCGGCCGCGCGCGGCTTCCTCGGGTAATTCGGCATGAGCCATTACCCGCCCACCCGATGGCACCCGGCCATGTCGCAGAACCATGCCACGTCATGAGTCTGCTCGTCCTCATGTATCACCGCGCTCGCGCGGGCCGGTTTGGCAACGCGCCCGAGATGCTTGATGCGCACTTCGCCCACATCGCGCGCACCTACCCGAACGTGCTGCCCGGCGAGGCACCCGTCGCGGGCAAGCTCAACGTCTGCCTGAGTTTCGACGACGGCTATTTCGATTTCTACGCCATCGTTTTTCCGCTGCTGAAAAAACACGGGCTCCGCGCCCTGCTCGCGGTGGCGCCCGCCGTGGTGCGCGAGCGCAGCGATGTGCCGCCCGCGGCCCGGCTTGCGGTCGAGTCCGAGGGGGCGTTTGCCGATCCGGGCAACGGCGCCTTTTGCACCTGGCCCGAACTTTCCGCCACGGTGGCCAGCGGCCACGTGGCGATCGCTGCGCACGGCTTCAGCCACCGCCGGCTCGACGATCCCGCAGCGGATTTGTCCGTGGAGATCGAGTCCCCGAAGGCAATTCTTGAGGCGCGCCTCGGACAGCCGGTCGAGAGCTTCGTTTTTCCCTACGGCCGGTATTCCCCGACGGCGCTGAACCGCGCAGGCTGCCACTATCGCCACCTTTTTCGCATCGGCGGCGCGCTCAACCGGCGCGGCGCGCAAGGCCTGCTTTATCGGGTCGATGCTGACGCCATGTCCAGCCCGCGCGCGCTGTTCTCGCCCGCGCGCGCCGCCGGCTATCGCGCGCGCTGGGTGTGGAATCGGATGCGCGGCCGTTGAACCCTCCCTCCACTCTCCTTTCCCGACCTTCCTGTCCCCATCATTCTTTCTCAACTTTCCCCCCAAAAATTTGTCGGCGAGCCGTTACACGGTCCAGCTCGCAGATGATAGCTAGACGAAACACACATACACACAGAAACCGGCCGGGACTATAACGGCCGGAGGTGTAACAGCGAAAACGGCCCCCGCACTTGTGATTAGGTGCGGGGGCTCTGCGCTTTTGGGGGTCGCACGGCGCCGCCGCAGTCGGGCGCGGCCCTGTTGCGGCGGCTATTCGCCGGCAGGCAGCGGCAGCCCCAATGGCTCCGTCGCCCGGTCGAAGCGCAGCCGGCGTTGTCCCAGTGCGAGGTCCGGCTCGAACCCGGCGGCGCGATCCGCGCGAAACGGCCCGCCACTTTCCTCCTGAAACGCCGCTCGGATCGCCGCGGCCAGCGCGGCATCAATTTCGGCCGTCTCGGAGAGGCTCAGCGCGCGGGTGAGTGCGGTCCGCACCGCGGCGCGCTCTTTCGCCAGCGCGAGCAACTCGCGCCGGTGGCCCGTCGCAATCGCGTTTTCAAGCGGCGGCAGCTCCGGCGAAAATGTGCCGTTGTTTTGAAACAGATTATCTGCGCAGGATCGCAGGACCCGCATGAGCGACCCCGCCCACGCCATCCTCGCTGAACTTTTTCCGGCGCTGCCGGCCGAAGCGATCGACGAGTTGGCGCTCACGCTGCGGCGGGTCAGCTACCCGGCCCAAGTCACGATCTGCAGCGAGGGCGAAATCGAGGAGAGCTTCTACGTGATCGCGACGGGCCAGGTCGACGTCTACAAGGTCCTCGAAGGCCAGCGGCTGCTGGTCAACCACCTCGCCGCCGGCGGTTATTTCGGCGACATCGCGCTGCTGCTCGACCAGCCGCGCTCCGCGACGATCATCACGGCCGAGCCGACCGAACTGCTCATCATCGATCGGGCGATGCTGCGAAAATTTACCCGCAGCAACGCCGAGATCGTGGTCGCGCTCTCCCAGATGGTCATCCGGCGTTTCCTGCTGCAGGAAGAAAAGCAGTTGACGGAGATCGCCCGGCTCAAGAAACGCGTGACCGCGCCCGCGACGGTGTTTTTGAGTTACGCGCGGGAGGATCAGCCGTTCGTCACCCGGCTCGCGAACAATCTGCTCAAGCACGAGATCGATGTCTGGCTCGACGTCTACCGCATCGACCCCGGCAAGAGCTGGGCGCGCCAGATCGGCGAGGCACTCGACCAATGCGAGATCATGCTGGTGGTGCTGTCGCCGGGCGCGATGGGCTCGGAGAACGTCGACGACGAGTGGAACTACTTTCTCGATCGGAAGAAAAAAATCGTGTCCGTGCTGCACCAGCCCTGCAAAATTCCCTACCGGCTCTCGAAGCTGCACTACGTGGATTTTCACGCCACCGACTACGACAAGGCGGTGGCCCGGCTGATCGCAACCCTCAACACGACGTGATGCGCGCAGCCGAACGCGGGAGAGTTCGGCCAGCACGTGAATCCCGGTCGGCGTGGCGAAGCTTCATTCCCAGCTCACTCCGCTTGATCAGAATCAGATCGCAACGACCGTCTGAATCGCATCGTCGGGCGGACCGCGCTTCATGTCTGCAAGGCGATCTTCAAAAATCACGGCTGCCGTAAGCGGTTCTTTGGGATCAACCCTCCGAGACTCGATCGATCACCGCCGCATCGCGCGCCCCCTGAACGCCGGCGTTGAACGGATGCGACCTTCCCCCACGCAGACGCCGAATCCATGAAAGTCTTCGCGATCGCGCTCCTGCTGGCGCTGGCAACCCGGCTCACCGCGGCAGAAACCCCAGCCCCTCGCTCGGCTCTCGGCTTTGCGGAACGGCTGCAACCCGCGCCGGTGCACAGCGGTTTCCAAATGGACGGCTACTGGGTGTGGTGCGGATCGGCGATCCCAGCCGAGGGAGAATATCATCTCTTCGCCCCGCGCTGGCCCAAGGACGGAAATTTTCCCGAAGGCTACCGCGACCACTCGGAAATTGTCCGCGCCACCGCGAAGGATCCGCTGGGCCCCTATACGTCTCACGAGGTCGTCATCGGCCGGCGCGACGCCGATTTCTGGGATTCGCATATGGCGCACCACCCGACCATCTACAAAATCGGCGACCCTTTCGTGCTGTTCTATATCGGGAGCGACGCCACGACGCGTCAGCCCAACTCAACGGTGCTCGCCCGCAAAATCGGCTACGCCACCGCCCCGTCCATCACGGGTCCGTGGCATCGCACTGACCACCCGATCCTCGCGGAGGAATCGAACAACCCCGCCGTCTTCGTCGAACCGAATGGCGCGATCAAGCTGATGTATCGGGACACCACGCTCCGCATCTGCGTCGCCGTCGCGGATTCTTCCGATGGAAAATTCCGCACTGTAAACGACAACGTTTGGCCCGCCGCCAAGCTCGAAGATTTTTATCTCTTCAAAACCCACGGCAACTATCACATCATCTGCGAGGACAACGTCGGCGAAGTCACCGGCCACATGCGCTGGGGCGCGCATCTTCAGTCGAAGAACGGCGGCGACGGTTGCGCCGCGACCCCCGTGCCGCTCTACACGCACGACATCGCCCGCCCGGATGGATCACTATTGAAATGCGTGCGGCGCGAACGCCCGCAACTCCTCATCCAAGACGGCAGGGTCACGCACCTCATCACCGCCGTTTACGACGGCACGAATTCGTGGAGCCAGCCCGTGGCGTTGCTCCCCGCCCTGGCGATCAGTCCGTAGCCAGCCGCTCCGCGCGTCACGAATTTATCGCGGGTTGGGGCTCACTCCGGCGCCCGGCTGTTGGCCCAGCGATCGACTTCGCGCTGCCGCTCTTGCATCGGCTTGAGATCTGCCAGCGAGTCTGACGCCGTCGTCGCGCGGACGACGCGGCGGCGGCGCGACCGTTCGCCTCGGCATTCTCCTTGCCTATTTATGTCACATTAAATGACCTCCGGGTGCTAAACATTCCAGTGCTTGCGGGCCATTTCCGCGAGGACATCAGCACCACTACACCCAGTGCTTGCGGCCCTACTCCGCAAGGCAGACAGCACGACTACTACACTCACCATGAACATCCGTTACCTGTGGAGACCCGCGACTTGGCTATCGGCCTTGCTCGCTGTGAACATGATTCCCGCCACGCTGGCGCAGCAAACCGTCACCGCCACCCCGGCCAAACCGGAGGACACCACCAAGCTCGAAAAATTCGTCGTCACCGGCTCGATGATCAAACGCCTTGAGGGCGAAGGCGCCCTGCCCGTCCAGACGATCACCCCGATCGAAATGGAGCAGCGCGGCATCGTCAGCGCCGAGCAGATGATCATGGAGTTGAATATTAACGGCAACGCCCTCGACAATCTCGCGTCCAACGCGGACGTCGTCGCCGGCGGCCAGCGCGGCAACAACGGTGCGACCTCCGCCAATCTCCGCGGCCAGGGTGCGGGCGCCACGCTCGTCCTCCTCAACGGCCGCCGCGTTTCGTCGCACGGTCTCAACGGCGGCGTGGTCGACCTAAATCAGATCCCGTTCGCGGCCATCGAGCGCGTCGAGGTCCTGAAGGACGGCGCCTCGGCGATCTACGGCACCGATGCCGTCGGCGGCGTCATCAATTTCATCCTGAAGACGAACTATCAGGGCGCGTCGGCTAGCGCCGCGATGGATGTCACCGAGCAGGGTGGCGGGAACGTGTTCCGCTACAATGCCGTCGCGGGCTTCGGCGACCTCGGGCGCGACAAATACAACATCATGGCGTCGGTCTCCCTTTCGGACAGCAAGGTGCTCCGCGGGAACCAGCGCAAATTCGTCAACACGTTCCAAGTCAGCCGCGGCTTGTCCCCCGACACGCGCGGCACGCCGATCGCCACGGTGTTTACACTCTCCTCGCGCCAGACGGCGATCAGTGGAGCTGGCGTCACCGTCGGCACTGGCCCCCTTGACCCCCAGAACCCCGCCCAGCGCGTCAACGGTATCAACTACGTCGATCTTCCCGGCGGCCCGGGTTACGCGGGCCTCGACGGCATGGGCCCCTACGACGAAGTCCTCTGGGCCTCGCCCGCCTCGAAATACGGCTCGGCCTGGGACACGGGTCGCGCGGCCGTGATTCAGCAGCCGGTGAAAAACACCAACATTGTCCTCCGTGGCACATTCCAGATCGCCGACGCCCATCGTCTGACGACCGAGTTCGTCGCCGGTCGCTCGGAGTCCAACAAGAGCTTCTCGCCCAACCAGTGGTCGAGTTCGGCGACGGCCAACACGACGGCGCTCGACGGCAAAACCATCGTGCCGAATCCGCTCTTCAACCTCGCCTACCCGAGCACCGGCGCGTCCTACAACAAAGTCTTCAACGCCCTCGTCGCGTATTTCCCCGAGATTGAGCCGAACCGGGGCCAGCCGATAGCCTTTCGCTGGCGCTCCCTGCCGCTCGGCAATCGCGCTTTCACGACGACGACCGACACCTTCCGTTATCTCGCCAGCTTGGAAGGTCCTTTGGGTTTCCTCTCGCAGTGGGATTATCGCGTCGGCGGCTCCCGCGCCGAGAGCAAAGGCAAATCGATCCTCAACAGCGGCTATGTTTACACCGTGCCCTTCGTCGCGCTCATCAACACCGGCGTCATCGATCCGTTCTCCTATACGCAGACGCCTGCGGCGATGGACGCGATCAACAAGACGCGCGCCGATGGTGTCAGGCTCTACGGCGGCACCTATCGGACGGACGAATTCGATGCCACCGTGTCGGGCCCGCTCTTCAAGCTGCCCGCCGGCACCATCCAGACCGCGATCGGTCTCGACTGGCGCCAGGAGAGCTTCCTGTTTTCCGGCGACACCCGGCAGAACCTCTCCTCGTCCGACGCGCTGATCTTCAACGCACCGTTTGACAACGGCCTCGGGACGAACGGCTCGCTCAAGCGCACGATCAAGGCGGCGTTCGTCGAACTCCAGATTCCGCTCCTGAAGGGCCTCGACTTGAACCTCGCGGGCCGCATCGACGATTACACCGGCTTCGGCAGCTCCACCAATCCGAAGGTCACGCTCCGCTACGCGCCGAACGATGTCATCCTCTTCCGCAGCTCTTACAGCACTGGCTTCCGCGTCCCGACCTTCAAGCAGCAGTTCGATCCGGTCACCGTCAGCCCGATCGCTTCCACCGGTCTCATCGATCCGGGCACCGGCCGGCAAATCGCTCCCAACACCGCCAGCACGCTCTTTGGCGGCAAGCCCGACCTCCAGCCGGAGGAAGCCAAAATGTATTCCGCCGGCTTCGTGGTTCAGCCCAACAAGCACATCAGTTTCAACGCGGACTGGTGGAGCGTCAATCGCACCGGCACGATTCAGAGCTTCGGCACCACCGTGCTGCTGGCCAACTACGCCCTCTTCTCGGATCGCTTTCTCCGGAATGCGGCGGGCGACATCACTACCGTCGACACCCGCTGGGTGAACGCCGGTGAAAACGTCACCTCGGGCATCGAATTTGGCATCAAGGGCGACACGGAAGTCGCCGAGGGCAAGCTGTCCGCCGGCTTCGACCTCTCCTACCTGCTCGACAAGAAATCAAAGCTCCTCGCGAGCGCGCCGTTCGGCCCAAGCGAAATCAACCAGTTCACCCGCTCGAGCGACATCGGGCTGCGCTGGAAGCACACGGCGTTTATCAGCTACCGCAAGGGCAACTGGACCGGCCAATTTAACCAGCTTTATCGCGACAGCTACGTCGACGCGATCCTCCCGGGGGTGCTCAGCGGTGCGGTAAAACCCGCCAACTGGAACCCGAAGGTCAAGGCCTACGACATCTTCGGCGTCAGCCTGATCTATCGCGGCATCAAGAACGTCACGCTCATCGCCGGTGTGAAGAATCTCTTCAACACCGACCCGCCGTTCTCGGCCACCTACGACACCAACACCGGTGCCGGCAGCAGTTGGGAACCGCGCATCGCCGATCCCCGCGGCCGCGCCTACACGCTGCGCGTCGACTACAAGTTCAAGTAATCGCCGCCCGTTCGGCGACACTCTCCGGCACCCGGCCCAGCGGCCGGGTGCTTTTTTTACTCACCGCTCCCGCCGTTGCGGGCCGCCCGCGGCGTGGACAGCGGATTGCGGCCCGGCCTGAAAAAGTGTTCCATCCCAGCGCAGAGGCGTCCCTGAATGATCAGCAAAGGTCAGGCTCTTTTGCGGGGGCGCTTTGCCTCGGACGGCACCGTCAATTCTTCCCCAAACACCATCCAGTGACCGTCTGCCGTGACGACCGAAAACTCGCGCATTTCCCCTGATTTGTCCTCCAGCGGGTGCCAGATTTCGACGCTCTTCTTCACCGGCGCGGATCTGATCAAGTGGGAAAGGCCCACGCTCGACACGCCCGATCATGACGAAAAAGACTGCTTCTTTTTCCGAGGCGCGCGCTCCGTCGTTCCTCTTTGCTTCGTCGGACTCTGCGACCTGAACCGCCGTCCCATCAGCCGCCACCCTCATCATATTCGCATCAACTCAGTTGAGCTTTTCAGGGTAGTAATGGAACGAAATCAACGCGGCGGCGCAGGGAATTTCAGCTCGGGTGTCTCCCCTTTCAACTTTCAACTCTCCCGCACTGCCTCTCAACTCGTCGACCAATGCCGACGTCCGATTCCCGCATCAAGCGGGTGCAGAGTTTCCACGAACTCGCCACCACCCCCTTCGCCAACGGCATCAACGCCCTGTGCTGGGAGCGCACCCTCCCCGGCGACTTCGCCGAAGTCGTGCGCCTTCTCGGCAACTCTGTTGTCAGCCCGGGCGCCGACCGGGCTCCGGAAGAAAACGAAGGTCTCATCACGATTCAGCCGTCAGCACTGAGCGATCTGCTTTCAACGTCTTCCTTTTCCGGGCGCTCAACTCTCAACGTTCAACTCGCAACTCGCGCGGCCCTGCAAGTCCTGCTGGAGGACTTGCAGCGGCTGCGCGAAATCCACCGCGACCCCGTCCTCAACCTCGTCCACGCCTACCCGCGCGACGAAGACGGCGGCCCGGTGGCGACGGACGTGTTTTCGTTTCACGCCGACAGCGCCCCGGTCGCCGCCGACACCTGGCTCTGCACCTACCACGGCCCGCCGAGCGAAGGCCTGCGTAACGAAGACGCCGTCCGCAAAGTCGACCTCCCTGCCACCCGCGCCGCCCTCCGGAAAATTTTCGACGGCAATGACGACACCGCTTTCGCCGAATTCCTCCACGAGAATCACTACGATCTGCATTACGCCCCGCTCGCGAACGCTCGACCCTACCCCTTTGGACTCGGCCACCTCTGGCGGATCGCCTGCGACTATCCCGACGCTCCCATTCCCCCGTGCATCCACCGCGCACCGTCGACAAAGCCCGGCGATCCACCGCGATTGTTGCTCATTAGCTAGCGCTAGGCTGAAAGCATTAAGCTCTCAGCTTTCCGGGTTAGTCAGATTTCACCGCGCGCCGCCGCCGGTGGCCGCCCTCACGGCAGCCACTCCCCATGCCCGATCTTCCCATACGCGAGCCTGTCCGAAGCCAGTCGGCTGATCTGCACGGCCGCGTGCTGCTTCCGCAGCAGCCGCTCACGTGATCCCCGCTGCGCCCGCGCTCCCGCGCGAAGGCCTGCAGCTCGCGGGCTTTTCGGGGAACGCGGAGCCGTCGGCGCTGACGGCCGATGCTTCTCTTCGCGCCCTCGGTCCTCGGGCGTGGAGTGGTCGGGCCGGCCGGCAGGAAGCGTTCCGCGATCAGGGTGGAGAAACGACCCATGCCATCGGCGCAACGTCCCGAACCTACGGGGAAAAGGCCCGGGCGCCCGCACGCAAGGTTGCCGGCTAACGTTTAAACGTGAGCGGACTACCATGACGCCTGCGTAATATCCTGCGGGAAAAAATCTGTGAAGTGCCACGGCTTTTCGCCGACTATGAAGCGTGCGATCGTCTCTTCAAATTTCTCCGCGTGGTCGATTCGCCGCGAGAATTCTTCGGCCGCATTCTCGCCGGACAGTAACGACGTCCCCGTCCCGCACGTCTAGCAGCGCGGCAGCCGACAGGTCTGAGCTTTGCCGCGCGTTGCCCACCTCTCACTCTCACCGCTGCTCCTAACCCACCGTATCTTCTCGCATGGCCCGCATCCTTCTCATCGACGACGACGACGCCCTGCGCGGCGTCATTGCGCAAAATCTGGCGATGGCCGGACACACCGTCCTGCAAGCCGCGGACGGCCGCCAGGGGGTCAACCTGTTTCACGCGACGCCGGTGGATCTGGTGCTGACCGACTTGGTCATGCCAGGCAAGGAGGGCGTCGAGACGATCATCGAACTGCACCGCGAAAGGCCGGAGCTACCGATCATCGCGATGTCCCGGCGGCATGCCGCGCTCGAGCATGTATCTCGAAATCGCCGCGAAACTCGGAGCGCGGCGGTCGCTCGCGAAGCCGTTCACGCCGCAGGATCTACTCAAGGCGATCGACGAGGTGCTGGCCGAGCCATCGCCCAAGCCGCGGTTGTGAGTGGAACGGGGTTTATCCCCGCCAGACTGGGATGAAGAGGCGAACCTGACGGGCGTAAAGCCCGTCCCGCCGCGACCCTGAGTGTGGGGAGCACGGCGCCGGCTTTGAACGCCCGCCAGCGGCGGTAAGCGCTCACTTCGGCCGGAGAAACGGTTCGCATCAATCTGAAGCCGCGGCTAACAACCCCTCCGCCTCCCGCCCCATGACCGCAAAAAAATCCCCGCCAGATTTCAAGCCGGTGTTCGCCGGGCTGAAAAAAATCCTGACGCCCTACGCGAAGACGATGGTCGTAGTGCACGACACGCCGGACCACTATTACCTCAGCACGACGAAGCTGCATCCGACGAACCGACAGCCGCTGATGTTCGCGGCCGTGCGCACCGGGAAGAATTACGTCTCGTATCACTACATGCCGATCTACTGCGCGCCGACGTTGCAGGCGGCGGTTTCGCCGGCGCTGAAAAAGCGGATGCAGGGGAAGGCGTGCTTCAACTTCACCGCGGTGGACGCCGCGCTGTTCGCGGAACTCGCCGCCCTCACCCAGCGCGGCCTCGTGGGTTTCCAGAAACTCGGTTTCGCATAGTGCCGCTGCTCGGGACGCCTCGCCGACGCGTCCTGCGTTTGAGCCGCGAATCAATCTGGAATCAAGGACGGCTCGGCGAGCCGTCCCTACCTTCACTTCCCGGTATACGACACGCGCCAAAGTGTGCCGTTGGCATCGTCGGTCACGAGGAGCGAGCCGTCGTGGGCCACCGTGACGCCGACGGGCCGGCCCCAGAGCCGGCCGTCGTCAATCACGAAGCCAGTGAGAAAATCCTCATACTCGCCCGTGGGCTGGCCGTTCTTCAGGTGCACGCGAATCACTTTGCTGCCGGTGCGATTGGTGCGGTTCCACGAACCGTGAAAAGCCGCGAAAATATCGCCGCGATATTCCGCGGGAAATGCCGAGGAGCCGGACACACTGGGCGGATAAAACGTGAGTTGCAGCGAAGCCGAGTGCGCCTGCACCGGCACGTCGGGCGTGATCGCGACGCCCGCGAGATCAGGGCGCGCGCCGGCGTGACGCGGGTCTTCGTGATTGCCGAGGTAGAACCACGGCCAGCCGTAGTAGCCGCCTTCCTTCACGCGCGAGATGTAGTCGGGCACGAGATCGTCGCCGAGGCCATCGCGCTCGTTGACCGAGCACCACAACTCGCCCACGCCCGGCTGCACGGCGAGGCCGACGGCGTTGCGGATGCCGGTGGCGAAAATCTTCAGGCCTTGTCCTTCGGGATCGGCGACGAGGACGTCCGCGCGATTGGCCTCGTTGCCCCACGTGGCGCCGCGGAGATGCGTGCTTTCCCACTCGCGGACTTCGGCGGCGGTTTTCTTGCCCATGCTATCCGCCACGTTCGAACCGGAGCCGACCGAGAGAAACATCCGTTTGCCATCGAGCGAAAACGCGATGTCACGCGTGGAGTGACCGCCCGTGGTGTCGGACAATTTCGCGACGATCGTCTCCGCCGGACCGGTCGCAGCGAGATCACCGTTGTGATACGGAAAGCGCACGACGGAATTCAAGTTCGCAACGTAGAGCCAGCGCGGGTCCGGTCCCGCCGGATAAAACGCGATGCCGAACGGTCCCGGCAGTTTGTCGACGAAGATTTTATTTTCGGACGGCGCCTCCGCTCCATCGGCGGCGCGGAGAATCCGGAGCCGGCCTTGGCGCGTCTCGGAAATGAAGATGTCACCGTTCGGAGCCGTGCGCAACAAGCGGGGGCCGGAGAGTCCCGAGGCGAACAGTTTCACCTGAAAACCGGCGGGCACCGAGAGTTTCGCCTCCGCGGGGCGCACGACGGTCTTCGGAGAATTGCCCGCCGACTTCGTGGCGTAGGGCGCCGCGAGATTCTTCAGGTCGACGCGATGATGCGCGCCGGGCGCGTCGTTCTGCCAGTCGCCGGGGGTCGGCACGCGGGGAGCCGCGGGCTCGGCCTTGGCGGATGCGGCGACCGGCTTGAGCGTGGCCAGGAACGCGATCAAGTCCGCGCGATCGGCCGCGCTCGGGATGACGATGACCATGTTGGTGCCGGGCACGAGGGTCGGGGGCGAGGCGAGAAATTTGTCCAGCGTCGACGCGTCCCACGTGAGATGCGACGCCTCGAGCGCCTTGGTGAAACCGAATCCGGCAACGGTCGCCGCCTGCCGACCCATCACGCCGGCGAGCAGCGGGCCCTGTCCCGCGACGGTCGGAATCGCGCCGCCCGTGTTTTGCCCGGTGGCATGGCACACCGCGCAGCTTTGTTGAAACAAAGCCTTCCCGCGATCGGCGTTGCCGTCGGGCGCTTGGGCGATGGCTGGAGTCGCCGCGCCGAGGGCGACGAGCAAAAAGAAGTTAGGCAGAAACGCGGGGGAAGCGAAGGGGGTGCGCATGATGGAAAAATCTAAACGGAAGGTGGCCGGGCTGATTGTCGCGGGACTAAGCAGGCGGGTTTGCGGAAAAAAGCAAAGCCGTCGTGGAAAGAATCGCGAGTCTGCGGCGGGCCGGTTGCGACGCACAATTTCAAACCCGCGGCCTCATTTTCCGCAACGCCCCGCACGCGCCCGCGTCTCGCCCGCTGACTCCCCCGCCCATGAATTTTCTCCTCTGCCTCCGCGCCGCCGTCCTTGCCGTCCCCGCCCTGCTCTCCGCCGCGGTCGTCGGCACCAATCCTCCTTCGCAGCCCATCACCGCCGGGCGGATCGCCGCGCTGCCCGCCGCCGAGCAACCCGCCTGGCACCAATACCTCGCCCGCTCGAGAGCACAGGCGGCCATGGACCGGGCGTTTTTCGAGCAGGAGATGAAGGCTCACAACCTCACGACGCCCACGATGCCGAAGGAAGGCCGCGGCGGGCTCGCGTTGAACAAGCCCGCCGAGTGGTTCGCGACCGACGAGGCGAAAAAAATCGCGGACAACGTCGTGTCGTTCCAAACTCCCGCCGGCGGCTGGAGCAAAAACATGAACTACGCCGATCATGCGCGGCAGCCCGGCGAGCGTTTTGCACCCGGCAACGCCGCGTCGGCCGCGACCGCGGCCGTCACCGCCGCCGCCCATTCCGAGGACAACGACAAGCCCGCCGACCCGAGCTGGCACTACGTCGGCACCTTCGACAACAACGCCACGACCTCGCAGATCCGCTTCCTCGCCAAGATCGCCACGGCCCTCGGCGAAAGAAGCGGCGAGCCCTATCGCGCCGCGGTCCGGCGCGGGCTCGACTATGTTTTCGCTGCGCAATTCCCCAACGGCGGCTTTCCACAGGTCTACCCACTCGAGGGCGGCTATCACGACGCGATCACTTACAATGACAACGCGCTGATCAACATTCTCGAATTCCTCCGTGACGTCGCCGACGCGAAGGCCGACTTCGCCTTTGTGTCTGCCGAGGTGCGCGCGCGCGCCACGGCCGCCCTCGATCGCTCTCTCGCGTGCATCCTTGCCACGCAAATCGTCGTGGACGGCCGCCGCACGGTGTGGTGCCAGCAGCACGACGCGCTCACGCTCGCGCCGACCTCCGCGCGCAATTACGAAATGCCGTCGCAATCCGGCAGCGAGAGCGACGACGTCATGCTTTATCTGATGGGGATTCCGTCACCGAGCCCCGCGGTCGTCACCGCGGTGCATGCCGCCGCCGCGTGGTTCAAGAAAACCGAGATGCACGGTGTCGCCTTCCGCCGTGATCCCGCCACGGGCGATCGCGCGCTGCTGAAGGACCCCGCCCAGACGTCACTCTGGGCGCGCTACTATGAAATCGGCTCCGACCGACCACTCTTCGGCGACCGCGACAAATCGATTCACGACGACGTGAGTGAGATTTCGAAGGAGCGCCGCAACGGCTACTCCTGGTTCAACGACAGTCCCGCCAACGCCCTCAAGACCTACGCGAAGTGGGCGCCGCAGCATCCGCCAAAATCGTAAGCGTCGCGGTTCGAGGTCGGTCGGTTATCGCCAACGGGCCGCCCAGGATTTTCGATCGCGGTTTGGCCTCCCTTGTCATTACGAAGAGCCCGCGGGGCGCATCCCTCTAGCCGCTTCAGCGGGCTCACGGTCCGAGCCCCTTGACGGTGCGGCGCCAGGTTCGCGCCGACAAATGAGAGTCGGCGGATTAAGGCGAATCCGCCCTACCCGCAGACCCGTAAGCGAAATCCGCGCTCTCCTTTGCGCGACGGACCTTGCCAATGCCGCCTAGCATCGCGAACGCTCGCAATCGTGCGCTACTCCACGCTGCTACTGCGTCTTGGTCTTTTCGCCGTCGCGTTCGCCGCGTCCCTCCGCGCCGCCGACGCTCCCGCGAGCGCCGGCCAGATCAAGGCCGCGGCGGTCATCGGCGACGTCACCGCCGTCGATCACGTCGACCAATCGGTCACCCCGCTGCACAACGACGATTTGCTGGCGCAGGGTTTCACCGTGAAGACCGGCGAGGACGCGAGCGTCGTGCTCGTGTTTTCCAGCGGGGCCACGGTCCGCCTTGGCGCCAATACCGAGCTTTCGATCGACGAGTTTTTGCAGCAGCCATTTCCCGAGGACGAACTCGCCCTCGCCAATCTCGAACGGGAACCGACGCGCTCCTCCACGAAACTCAAGCTGACGCGCGGCGAGATCATCGGGCACGTGCTCGCGTTGCGGGCCGGCTCCACGCACACGACCATCACGCCGGTCGGCGCGGCGGGGATTCGCGGCACGACGTTCCGTCACGTCTATCGGGCGGCACCGAACGGCAGCGCGGTGTTCTCGAGCGCGACCGATGAGGGCGAGGTCGGCTTCACCGCGACCGACGGCCAGACGGCGGCGATCACCGCGGCCACCGAAATCACCGGCCGCCTGCGCGTGGCCCGGCGCGGTATCGTTTTCAACTCCCACGAAATCACGCGCCGCTCGAAGGTCGTGATCGATCACCACGTGAAAATCATGCGCGCGATCGGGGCCCGGGTGCGTTTTCAGCGCGCCGGGCTGCGCCCCGCGAATGTCCGCGGCCTCATCCGTCGCGATCCCGCCGGTCAGCGCGAAACCGTCAACGATTTCAAGGCCATCGACCGCGAGGAGCAGGACGCAATCAAGCAGGAGCAGGAAAAAGCGAAGACCCCAAAGATACCGAAAGACAAAACACCCAAGGCGCCCACGCCCGCTCCCGCGAAGAAAAAGCCCTGAGCACGTTTCGGTTTCTTTTCGGAGGGAACGACGGCTCTTCAACCCGTCCTGAGTTTGATCCGCGATGCGCGTGGGAACTCAGGAAACTCAGCACGCCAGACGCGGTCGACGACGATGCGGGGCTGCCGCGACCGGCACCCCACCCTCGAAGCGCCGTCCCGTTTTCGCCATTGCCCGAGGCACGACCCGCCGCAAGCTCGCGCGCAACATGAGTTCCTCCCCGAACGTCAGCTTCCCCCACCCCACCCCGATCGAAACTGAGCCCGAGTCGCCGCTCGACACCCGCGGCATCGGCGGCCAGCCCCGCGGCCTGACCACGCTGTTTTTCACCGAGATGTGGGAGCGCTTTTCCTACTACGGGATGCGCGCGCTGCTCACGCTTTTCATGGTGGCGCCGATCGCGGCGGGCGGGCTGGGCTTCGACACGAAGCACGCGGCCGGAGTCTACGGCACCTACACGATGAGCGTTTACCTGCTCTCGATTCTTGGCGGGTTCATTGCGGATAATTTCATCGGCGCCCGCCGCGCCGTGCTGATCGGCGGCATCATCATCGCCGCGGGCCACTACTCGATGGCGTTCGTCTCGGAGACCTCGTTCTACGCCGGCCTCGTGCTCATCGCCATCGGCACCGGCATGCTAAAGCCGAATATCTCCTCGATGGTCGGCAGCCTCTACTCGCCGACCGATGCGCGACGCGACGCGGGTTTTTCGATTTTCTACATGGGCATCAACATGGGCGCGTTTCTCTCGCCGCTCGTCACGGGCTACCTCGCGCAAAGCGACCAGTGGAAAACGATCCTGAAAGGCTGGGGCCTCGATCCGCTGCACAGCTGGCACTGGGGCTTCGCGGCGGCCGGCGTCGGCATGACGTTCGGTCTCGTGGTCTATCTGCTGCAACGCGAGCGGCTCGCGGGCGTCGGCCATGCGCCCGACGCGAGCCTGCCCCGGCCGTGGGGCAAACTCGCCCTCGTCGCCCTCGCCTCGTTCGCGCTGATCGTGACGATGAAGCTCAGCGACGAGTATCACGCGCTGGTCTACGCGCTCTTCGTGCTGCAAATCATCGCGGTGCTCTTCTTCGCGTTCCGCCCCGATCAGGAGAGCAAGCGCATCGCCGCCATCCTGATTTTCTTTTTCGCCGCGGAAATCTTCTGGGCAATCTTCGAGCAGAGCGGCTCGTCGATTTCACTCTTCGCCGATCGGCTCACCCAAAACGAGGTGATGGGCCACTCGTTCCCCTCGTCGTGGTGGCAGTCGGTCAACTCGGTCTGGGTCATCCTGCTCGCGCCCGTCTTCGCGTTTCTTTGGATCAAGCTCGGCACGCGCCAGCCCTCGAGTCCGCTGAAATTCACCCTCGGGCTGCTCTTCGTTTCGCTGTCGTTCGTGCTGATGGTGCCGGCCGCCAAACTCACCGCCGCGGGCAAGGTCGCCCCCTTCTGGCTCGTCGGACTCTACTTTCTCCAGACCGTCGGCGAACTCTGCCTGAGCCCGGTCGGACTCTCGACCATGACCAAGCTCGCACCGCCGCGCCTCGTCGGGCTCGTGATGGGCATCTGGTTCCTCGCCGCCGCCCTCGGCAACAAGCTCGCCGGCGTGCTCGCGGGCGACTTCAAGAGCGAGAACTCCGCTGAACTCGTCACGTTTTTCTGGCACCAGGCGATCGGCGTCGGCGTCGCCACGCTGATTCTTTTCGCGCTGGTGCCGTGGACTAAAAAGCTCATGTGCGGCGTGAAGTGAGCGAAAGCCGGAGCGATTCACGGCTCAGCCTACCGCGCGCGCGAAAACCCATGCACTGGTTTATCACACGACGGGTGCTCCTCTGCGGTCTTGCAGTCACGGCGCAGCCGCAGGACCACGCAAGTTCGCCTCCTCGCGAGGCGCGTGTGGGCAAATAAGCAGTGCGAAGCACGCCAGCTTATAGCGCCGAACCGGAAGAAATTTCGCGCACTACTTAGCGGCGCCGCAAACGCGTTTCCGCTGGAGGTTTGCGGCGGAGTGAGGAATTTCCGGCGCCATGAACCCGTGGAACAGCTCCCAATATCTGAAGTTCGCTAACGAACGGACCCAGCCCTCCCTCGATCTGGCGGCGCGCATCGCCCTCGAAGCGCCCGCCACGATCATCGATCTCGGATGCGGCCCGGGCAACAGCACCGCCTCCGCCGCGCGGCGCTGGCCGGAAGCCGCCGTCACCGGCCTCGACAATTCCGCCGCGATGCTCGCGACCGCGGCCCAGACCCACCCGCAATGGGCCTGGCACGAAAGCGACATCGCAAAATGGGCGGACACGAATACCGAAAAATTTGATCTCGTTTTCTCCAACGCCGCGCTCCACTGGGTGCCCGATCACGCGACGTCTTTGCCCAAGATTTTTGATTCGGTCGCGCCCGGTGGGGCCCTCGCGTTTCAGATGCCGCACAGCCTCGCTTCGCCCCATCAGACCTGCATGCGCGAGTTGCCGAAGACGGCGAAGTGGCGGGCGCATTTTCCCATGCCGCCGGATGCGTGGCAGGTCGAGTCCGTCGGTTTCTACTACGACCTCTTTGCCAAACGTGCCGCCCGCGCCGACCTCTGGCTGACGGAATATATCTACGTCTTCGACGGCGTCGAAGGGATCGTCGAATGGCACAAAGGCGCCGCACTGCTGCCGTTCCTGAAGGCGCTGCCCGATGAAGCGATGCGCACGGAATTCATCGCCGACTATTTCGCCGCGATCACCCCGCACTATCCGCGGCAGGCCAACGGCAAGGTGCTCCTCCCCTTCCGCCGCCTCTTCGTGATCGCTTACCGCGGACCGCGGTGAGCCCCCAACCAAGTGTCACGTATTACGTGACACTTTTGCGCGCGGCGTGGTTTGCCTTGTCCGGGCGAACCCAGCGCAGCCTGGCACGGCGATCCAGTTCGGGCCTCGCGCAACGACTAACCATTCCACTACCCACTTTTCGTCGCGCACGCTCGGAGGTTTGTAACGTAATACGTTACATTCACCGGGAACGTGCGCGCCTTTCCTTCAGCTAGTTTGTAACGTAATACGTGACAAACGACGCCGAGCCGGTCGGATGAAATCCGCTCGCGAGTCGTGCGCCACCGGCCACGCTCGGCGGATGCACTGGACCCTGCTTTTCGTCGCCGCGTTGTTCGAAATCGTCTGGGCTGCCGGGTTGAAATTCACCGAGGGCTTCACCCGACTCTGGCCGAGCGTGGGCGTCGGTGGCGCGATGGCGGCAAGTATGGTGCTGCTCGCCCTCGCCGCCCGCGGCCTGTCCATCGGCACCGCCTACGCCGTGTGGACGGGCATCGGCGCCGCGGGCACGGCGGTCGCCGGAATTTTTCTGTTCAACGAAAGCGCCTCCGCCGCCCGCCTCGCCTGCCTCGCGTTGATCGTGGCCGGCGTGATCGGGCTGAAGGTGCTCGGGAAATAAATCGAACCGCAATTCCAGATCGAATTTAGGCGCAAAAATACGCAAAAATTTGCCAGCGCATGAAGCTCGCGCGGCGCCGATCGGCGCGCGGTAGTCCTCCGCCCGCCGGACGCGCCCTTTGCGATTTTTTTTGCGACCAAAATTCCGTGGCTCGTCACCCGCCCGACTTCAACAGCTTTGTGATTTTTTCGAGCTGGTCGCAGTAGGCGCCGAGCGACTCGCCAATCACGACCGCGTATTTCTCCGCGTCCGGCCAGCGCCGATCTTCGATGGCTTCCCGGACGCCCGGAAGCGTTTTCACGCCGTAGCCGGTCTTCAGCCCGGGCGCGTAAACCATGTGCTTGAACCAGTCGCGACCGGGTAGGCCCTGGGGATTCGTCAGCGTCTGCTCGAGCGAGCGGAGCAACGCATCCACTTCGACGCGCTGGGCCGCGCTTAATTTCAATTCCCCCTTCATCGCGCCAGTGCGCGCGTCGTCGCAGGCCTTCGCGGCTTTTTTCAGACGCAGCAGCGCGTTGTCGAGCGGCGCGAGATTGAGCACCGGCACCGACGCATCGCGTGCCGGCGGCGCGAACGCCTTCGTCGGATCGGCGGCGAGCGTGTAGAGTTTTTCGTCGAGCAGCCGGTGCTGCAGTTCCGTGCTCTCACGCATGCCGTCGGCGAGCTTGTGCATTTCGTCGACGTATTGCGCGATCGTGTCGGAGAAATCCCCCACACGCAGCGGGAGCACGTCGGCGTCGGCCAAGCGGAGCACGATGCGTCCCGCCATCTGCGCCAGCGCGACCCCATACGCGAAACCCGGATCGCCAAAGCGCGAGTAGTGATCGAATGAATCGTAAGCCGAGTGGTAAACGCCGCCCGTCTCGCTCTCGCCGCCGAATCCGAGATTGAGCGATGCGATGCCGAGGTGATCGATGAACGCGGTGTAATCGGAGCCCGAGCCCAGCGCGTCGAGTTGGGGCGAACCGCCGCCCGCGATCAGTTTGCCGACACGCGTGGCTTCGGCCGTCGCGCCGCGGCGATTGCCGTCGACGATCATTTTGGCCTTCAAGCGTTCGAGCACCGACACGCCGCGTTCGGGATCTCTCACGCCGGCGGCGGCCTGGTTGACGAGCATCGTGAACGAATGGCTGCCGTCGGCGCTGAGAAAACCGCGCCCGTTGCCGTCGGAGTTGATGTAGGCCACCGCCTTTTGTTTCAGCTCGTCGCCGTGCGCCTCCGCCCACTCGGTCGAGCCGAGCAAGCCGGGTTCCTCACCGTCCCAACTGCAATAGACGAGCGTGCGCTTCGGCTTCCAGCCGCCTTTCGCGAGTTCACCGATCGCTTTCATCTCGGACATCATCGCGACGTTGCCCGACAGCGGATCCTCGGCGCCAAACACCCAGCCGTCGTGGTGATTGCCGCGCACAATCCATTCGTCGGGGCGCTCGCCACCCTTCATCACCGCGATGACATTGTAGATCGGCTTGAGGCTCCAGTCGGAGGAAATCGCGAGGTGCACCTTCGCCGGGCCGGGCCCGAAATGATACGTGATCGGGAGCGCGCCGCGCCACGTCGCCGGCACGACCGGGCCGTCGAGCGCCGAGAGCAGCGGCAGCGCGTCGGCATACGACATCGGCAGCACTGGGATTTTCAAAACGGTTTTCGCATCCGCGATCGCGAGGCGTTTCGCGCCGACCGTCGCACCCACACCCGGCGTCAGCGGATCACCGGGATAAATCGGCATGTCCAGCACCGAGCCGCGTTGCACACCGTCGGCCGGGCGAAAGCCACCTTTCGGATAAGCGTCGCCCGCGCCGTAGCCGTCGTCGCGCGGATCGGAGTAAACGATGCAACCGATCGCGCCGTGTTCATAAGCGAACTTCGGCTTCAATCCGCGCCAGCCGCCGCCGTAACGCGTGATGACGATCTTCCCTTTCACGTCGATGCCGTGGGCCGCGAGTTCCTTGTAGTCGTCGGGCATGCCCTGGTTCACGTAAACGAGTTCGGCCGTCACATCGCCATCCGCGCCGTAGACATGATACGGCGGCAATTCGTCTGCGATCTGGTTCGACGTGCGGTCGCCGGCGACGGCGGGCTCTTGCAACTTCGCCTTGAACGTCGTCGGTGCGACGAGTTCAACGCTGCTCTTTTTCGGCGTCGGATAGAGCACATCAAACTGCTCGATGCGCGCGTCCCAGCCCCACGCCTTGAACTGCGCGAGCATGAAGTCGGCGTTGGCTTTGTCGTGCGGCGAGCCCACGTGATTCGGCGCCGCAGTCATCGTCTCGAGCCACGCCTGCTGATCCGACGCCGCGATCTGCGCGTCGAATTTCTTCTCGAGGGCCACGTGCGCGGCGGCGTGGGTGTCGGTGAACCCGAAGATTTTCGGCGCCGCCTCCGGGGTCTCGGCGCCGCGGGCCGCAGCCCGCAGCGAAACCAAAAGCAACAAGACGACTTTCCGCGAAACATTCGAGCGCATGGGAGGAACGTGGGTTGAAACTGCGGCGTTTGTGCGGCACCGCCGCGCGTCGCGCAATCTTTCCCGTCGGGAGTGCCCCGCGCACTTCGGCGTTGCCCGCGCGCCCTCCCCGGCGCGACACTCGTGCCATGCCGATCCGCGCCTGGTTTCCGACTTCGATCTACTGCGAGCCGCTGCAAAAATCCGGGCTCGATCGCCTCAACGCCGATCTCGCCGACGAATGCCGCCGGCTCCGCGAGTTCGACGCCGCCGGCCGGAAATGGTCCGCCAAAAATTATCCCGGCGGCTACACGAGCTACGCGTCGATGAACGAGCTGCACCGTTTTTCCAGCACGTTTACCGACCTCGAAAAAAAACTCACGCGCCATGTCCGCGTCTTCGCCGCTCATCTCGATTTCGATCTCCGCCAGCGCACGATCTCGCTCAGCGACATCTGGGTGAACATCATGCCGCCCACCGCCGCGCATTCGCTGCACCTGCATCCGCTGTCATTCATCAGCGGCACCTATTACGTCGCGACACCGAAAGGCTGCCCCGGCCTGAAGTTCGAAGATCCCCGGCTAAGCAAATTCATGGCCGCTCCGCCCCGCCTGACTAAGCACCGCCGCGAAAACCAGATCCACACCACCTACCCTGCGCAGGCCGGCAACGTGATCCTGTTTGAGAGCTGGCTCCGCCACGAGGTCGCGGCCAACCGCGTGGACGACGAACGGATCAGCGTGAGTTTTAATTTCAATTGGGCGTGAGCGCACCGGAGAATGGGAGCCGGGCTTTACGCCCGCCGTTGGAAAACCACGGACCGTGGCGGGCGTAAAGCCCACCTCACCCCATCCGCATGGACTCGCAGCGTCTCTTTGTCGCGATCGCCTTACCGGCGCCCGTGCGGAATGAATTACTCACGCTCGCGACGCCGCTGCCCGGCGTCACCTGGTCGCAGCCCGACCAACTCCACCTCACGCTGCGTTTCCTTGGCGATGTGCCGAAAGAAAAAATCACGGGCGTCGTCGCGCAGCTCGCGACGGTGCGCGTGGAGCCATTCGTGCTGCCGATCGAGGGGCTCGGGGCGTTTCCCCTCAAGTCGCCGCCGCGCACGCTGTGGGTGGGAGTGGGCCGCGGGCATCCCCACCTGCACCAACTCCGCCAGCGGATCGACGACGCCCTGCTCGCCGCGGGACTGCTCGCGCTCGACGTGCGCATGTTTCATCCGCACGTCACGCTGGCGCGCTGCACCGAGAAAGCCGCGCCCATCGTGGCCCACTGGCTCCGCACGCATCCGGAATTTGTCGCCCCGCCGTTTCGCGTGAGCGCGTTCGATCTGGTGGCGAGCGAGCTCCAACTTGCCGGCGCGATGCACACGCTCGTTCAGCGATTCACGCTGGCGAAATAACCCGACGTCGTTTCGTTTATTTTCTCCACCATGCTCGTCATCCGCCGCCTCGTCGATCGTCAGCACGCTTACACCGGAATTTTTCTCCCGGGCCAGCCGGCGAAGATTTTCCCGACAACCGATCACGAGCACGCGCGCATCCTGCAAATCTACAAGCAGGACCGCCCCTATGAGGGCATTCACAACGATTTTTCCGACTACGCGATCGGACGCGACACGTTGCCGGATCGGAAATAAAAATCCCGCCGCGGCGAACCACGGCGGGATTGACTGCGGCTAAGGGTTTTGGGCGGTGAGAAACTTACCAGTGCCGATAACCGTGGCTGTAATAAGCCGGGCGGCGCGGAGCTGAACGATAGCCGAAACCCACACTCACGATCGGGGCCGGATAACCATAATAGGCCACCGGTGCGTTCGCGGAGTAAGGGACATAGACCACCTGCGTCGGCGGCGATTGCACGTAGACGACTTGCGGTGCGGCGGAAGCGTAGACCACCGGCACGGCGGCAACGCCGGGCGCCATTGGCACCACTTGGGCGTTCGGGACGCCTTGCACGACGGTGACCGGCTGCTGCTGATAAACCACGGGCTGAGCCGACTGCACTGCCGAGCCGATCAAGCCGCCGGCCACGGCCCCGAGGAGGGCGCCTTCACCCCAGCGATCGTGATTGTGACCACCGATAATCGCCCCGGCGATTCCCCCGAGGATCGAGCCGTTGACGACGTTCGGCTGATAGACCTGCGCAGTCGCGGTGCCGACCCCGGCGGCCGTGAGCAAAAGGGCAAGAAGGATGGATTTCATTTCATCCAGTCTGACGCCGCGGTCGCGAAAATGTTTACCCGAGATCGTGTCCGGCGCGCAGATTTATCGCGGAACATCGCAAACGCTCATCGGTCGCCCGGGCTCGCCGCAATCGTCCGTCATTCGTCGCTGAAAAACCGCCCTTCGTCGCAGCACCCTCGACCAACACGGGCAACCGGTTCACCGTCGCCCCCGTGAAGAAGATCGAGATCAGCGACGACGTTTACGCGGCGCTGCAGGACCTCGCCACCGGCTTTCACCGCACGCCGGACGACGTGCTCGCGTCGCTGCTCAACATCCCCCGCGCCTCCGCCGAGGCCGCGGAACCGCTCGCGGCCTTTGTGCTCGGCGCCGAGTTTCGCGCGAAGCCTTCCGATGCGGAAAAATACCTTTCGATCCTCTCGTGGGTGGCGGAGCGGCACGCGGCGGAATTCGGCGAATTCATCCGCTCGCAATCCCGGGGGCGGAAATTCCTCGGCCTGAGCCGCGAGGAAATCGTCGAGGCCTGCCAGCACAACCAGGCGCGGCAGATCGCCGGCACGCAATACTGGGCGATCATGAATCTGGACACCGCCACGAAGCGCCGCTTTCTCGGGCGCGTGCTGGAGTTCATCGGCTATCGCGATACCGTGATCGAATTTACGTGCGGCGCGATTGGACTGCGCGGTGGCGCGCGACGCGGGCGGTTCGCAGCCATGCTGGCGTGACCGATCGCTCACTGCGGGTTGGCGGTTGCTGATGAGGTCATGGCCGGAGGCGCGTTTCGGTCTCGGCAAATGCGC
This sequence comes from Opitutales bacterium, assembly GCA_038231575.1. GTDB lineage: Bacteria > Verrucomicrobiota > Verrucomicrobiia > Opitutales > Opitutaceae > CAITWF01. The sequence continues at coordinate 25,726 of JBBRLB010000015.1, forward strand.
GAGAAGAAATAACCAATAACGCATGAGCCAATCCCCCACCGCCCTCGTCACCGGCGCTTCGCGCGGCATCGGACGCGCCATCGCGCTCCAGCTCGCCCAGCGCGGCTGCCGCGTCGCGGTGCACTGTCAGCAAAACCGCGCGGCGGCCGAGGCGACGGTCGCGGCGCTCCCCGGCACCGGCCACACGATCTTTACGGCCGATCTGGGCGACGCGGCGGCGGTGGAAAAATTGTGGCGCGAGGTGACGGCGGCGTTCGGTCGCGTCGATATCGTCATCAACAACGCCGGCACCTATGGCGACCACGCGCCGCTCGCCATCGACTACGCCACGTGGCAACGCGAGTGGCAGCGCACGCTCGCGGCGAATCTTTTCGGCCCCGCCAATCTCTGCCACTTCGCCGCCAACGCGATGGCCGGCGCGAGCGACGGCGCGTTCGACGTCGCATTCGGTCGCGGTCGCATCGTGAATATCTCCTCTCGCGGCGCCTTCCGCGGTGAGCCAGCCGCGCCCGCCTACGGCGCGAGCAAGGCCGGGCTGAATTCGCTCAGCCAGTCGCTCGCGTTGGCCCTCGCACCGAAAAAAATCTTCGTCTTCTGCATCGCACCGGGCTGGGTTGATACCGACATGGCGGCCGGCTATCTCACGGGCCCGCGCGCCGAGGGAATCCGCGCGCAGCATCCGCTCGGTCGCGTCGCCACCGCCGAGGAAATCGCCTGCACCGCGGTGTTCTGCGCGCTCGATGCCCCCGCGACGATGACGGGCAGCATCATCGACGTGAACGGCGCGAGTTATCTGCGGACCTAAGCAAAACCGAACTGGCCTCCGCGGTCACATGCCACCAAAGAGAAGGGCCATGAAGCTCCCCCCCCCAGCGCTCGCGGTCTCGTGTGGAATTCTACTCGCCACCCTTCCCCTCCGCGGCGCCAGCGCCGAACTTCAAGTGAAGACCACCGCCGGTCTCGTGCAGGGCAAAATGCAGGAAAATGTCCGTGCGTTTCTCGGCGTGCCTTACGCCGCGCCGCCAGTCGGAGAGCTGCGCTGGAAGCCGCCCGCGCCCGCTGCACCTTGGAGCGGCGTGCGTCCGGCGACCGAGTTCGGTCCGCGCCCGATGCAGCCTGCCCTCTACAAGGACATGATTTTTCGCGATCCCGGCGGCAGCGAGGATTGCCTGTCGCTGAATATTTGGACGCCGGCGAAAAACGCCCCTGCGAAACTCCCCGTGATGGTTTGGATCTTTGGTGGCGGACTGCAGGCCGGCGGCACTTCCGAGCAGCGGCAGGACGGAGCGCATCTGGCCGGTCGCGGCGTCGTGGTCGTTTCGGTTAACTATCGCCTTGGCCTATTTGGCTTTCTGACGCACCCCGATCTGATCGCGGAGTCGCCGCAGCACGCGGCCGGTAATTACGGCTTCATGGATCAACTGGCCGCCCTGCACTGGGTCCACGACAACATCGCGGCGTTTGGCGGCGATCCGGCGAACGTCACGATTTTCGGCGAGAGCGCCGGTTCAGCGTCCGTCAGCGCCCAGATGGCTTCGCCCTTGGCCCACGGACTTTTTCATCGGGCGATCGGTGAAAGCGGCGCGGCGCAATTTCCGGCTGGCCGGAATCGTGAAAAAACACTCGTCCAGCAGGCCGCCGATGACGCCGCGGCCATGGGCAAAGTCGCGGGCGCATCAACGCTCGCCGAATTGCGGGCGCTGTCGGGCCCGGCGTTGCTCGACGCGCTCGCCAAGGCCGCACCGAACACTGCGCCCCGGTTTGGCTCCACCGTGGACGGGTATTTTTTACCCCGCCCCGCGAGCGCCATCTTCGCCGCGGGAAAACAGAACGACGTGCCCTTGCTCGCCGGCTGGAATCACGACGAAAGCGGCGTCGCGCTCGGCACCAAAACCCCGCCGATCGAAGCCGTGCAGAAAACCGCGCGCGACGAGTTTGGAGCCGATGCGGATGAATTCCTGCGGCTCTACCCGACGGCTACGCCCGAGCAGGCAGCGCGTTCCGGTGCCGAGTTTGCGGCGGATCGGTTCATTGTTTTCGGCACGTGGTCGTGGCTCGAGGCGCAGACCAAGACCGGTCACCAAGCCGTTTATCGTTATCGTTTCGATCGCGCTCCCCCAACCGATTTTTTCGGCAAGACCGATCGCGGCGCCTACCACTCGGCGGACATTCTCTATGTGTTCGGCTCGTTCGACGCCCAACCGCAGGTGCCGTGGACCGCCACCGATCGCGAAGTCAGCGATCGCATGCAGTCGTATTGGATCAACTTCGCGCGCACCGGAAATCCGAATGGAAACGGCCTGCCGTCGTGGCCCGCCTACGCGGCCGTGGGAAAATGGCCGGTGATGCATCTCAACTCGCCTTCCACCTCCCAGCCTGACGATTTCCGCGACCGCTATCTGTTCCTCGAACGCGTCTGGAAAAAATAAACGGCGCCCTCACCGCAACCGCACAAAAAACCACGCCGCGAGCGCGGCCAGCCCGACATTCGGCACCCACGCCGCCAGATTGGGCTCGAGGAGGCCTTTCGTCGCCAGCGACGACGCAATGTTCGCCAGAATATAATAGAGAAAAAACAAGCCGATGGATTTCGAGACGCCCACGGCCGGGTTCACCCGCACCCCCGACACCGCAAAGGGAATCGCGATCGCGATCACGATGAGCGGGCTGAGCGTGTCGGCGATCAGGCCAAAGTAGCGCACGGCGTAGTCGATCGCCTTGGGGCTGTGTTCGCTTTCCAGATAATCGATCAGCTCACGCAGCTGGTGCAGCGACAGATCGATCGCCCGCTGGTCGATCAGGAGCATGAGGTCGGGTTTTTCGTGGTAATTAGCCAAAAACTTTTCGGTGAACGGCTGGTCGGCGAGTAGTTCGCCGGAGTCGGGGGCAAAGGTCAGGGCCCGGCCGTCCTTGAATTGCCAGCCATGACGCGCGGGGTCGAACCACGCCTCGGCCGCGATCAGGCGCGCAGTTTCATGCCGCTGGGGGTCGAGCTCCGACACCGACACGCCATACGCATGCTTCGTGAACCGGCTGTAGCGGTTGAAAAACCACATGCGGCGCTCGCGCTGGTTGTCGAACGCCACCGCGTAGGTCGCGCCGGTGCGATCGGCGCTGAGCGACTTGGCGTCGTGGCGGAATTGCAGTTCGTCCTTCAACTCCCGCGAGCGTTCGACCGACCACGGCACGATGCTCGTGTTGAGCCACCACGACAACACGCAGCACAGCCCACCAATGATCCACACCGGCGCCATCATCCGTCCAAAACCCACGCCGGCCGCCCGCATCGCAGTGAGTTCGTTGGCGCGGTGCAGCTTCCCCAACGCGTAAAGCAGCGAAATCAGCAGCGCCATCGGCAGCACCAGCGCGAGAAAACTCGGCAGCGTGACGCCGAGATATGCCCAGAGCACCCCGCCGCGCGCACCCAGTTCGCGCAGCGAGACGAAGTCGTTGTAGAGCACCTGCACGACGAGCAGCCCACACGTCGCCGCGAGGACGAGCCCGAGAATCTGCAGCCATTCCCGCAGGAGGTGGCGATCGAAGGTGTTCACCGGCGCGAGCAAAGCGCCCGCACCCGCCGACGCAAAGCCCAAACCCGCGAAATCGCCGGGCCACGGAACAACCCGCGCCCACCCGCCTCAGAAGGAAAACAGATTGGTTGAAAACCTGCTTTGCCTACCCTTGTCTGCCCGCCTTCTTTCTTCCGCCGTTCCCATGCGTTTTCCTTCTCGGACTGCCCTGATCATCGCCGCCACTGCGTTTCTCGCGGTCACCACCCGCGCCCAAGACACGATTAAGATCGGTGAATTCGCCTCGATGACCGGCAAGGAGGCCACCTTCGGCCAGTTCGCCCACAAGGGAACGCTCCAAGCCATCGAGGAAGTGAACGCCGCGGGCGGCGTGCTCGGCAAAAAGATCGAGCTGCTCCTTGAGGACAACCAGTCCAAGCCGGGAGAATCCGCGACCATCGTCAAAAAGTTTATCTCCCGGGACAAAGTCGTCGCCGTGCTCGGCGAAATCGTCTCCAGCCGCTCACTCGAAGCCGCGCCGATCTGCCAGAACGCCAAGATCCCGCTCATCTCCCCCGGCGCCACCGCGCCCGAGTTTACGACCAAGGGCGACTACATCTTCCGCGCCTGCTTTATCGATCCGTTTGCCGGGACGATCATGGCAAAGTTTGCGAAGGACACGCTGAAGGCGAAACGCGTCGCGATTCTCTCCTCGGTCTCGTCGGCACAGAGCGTGGGCATCGCGAAGTTTTTCCGCGAGCGCTTCACGACCGAAGGCGGCGCGATCGTCGCCGACCAGAAATTCTCCGAGGGCGACAAGGACTTCCGGGCGCAACTCACCGCGATCAAGGCCGCGGGCGCCGAGGCGGTCTTCGCGCCCGCTTACTACGCCGAGGCCGCTCTCATCTGCAAACAGGCGCGCGACCTCGGTCTGACCGTGCCCTTCCTCGGGACGGATGGCTGGGAGTCCGCCGATCTTATCGGCATCGGCGGCACCGCCGTCGAGGGCTGCTACCTCGTCACCCACTATTCACCCGAGAATCAGTCACCGCTCGTGACCAAGTATAACGCGAGCTTTCAGAAACGCTGGGGCCTGCCGTCCAACGCCCTCTCCGCTCTCGGCTACGATTCCGCGATGCTGCTGATCGACGCCCTCAAGCGCGCCGGCACCACCGACGGCCCCAAGCTCCGCGACGCGATCGCCGCCACGAAGAATTTTCCCGGCGCCGCCGGCACCATCACGCTCGACGCGAACCGCAATCCGACCAAATCCGCCGTGGTGCTCACGGTGAAGAATGGCAAGTTTGCCTTCGTCCAAGATGTGAATCCCTGATCCCCTTCTCAAATCACTCCCCTCATGAAAGCCACCCTCCTCCTCACCCTCGCCGCGTTCGCACTCACCGTCCGCGCCCAAGACACCATCAAGGTCGGCGAATACGCCTCGCTCACCGGTAAGGAAGCCGGCTTTGGCCAGACCTCCCACCACGGCGTCGTCCTCGCGATCGAGGAGATCAATGCCGCCGGCGGCGTCCTCGGCAGGAAGCTCGAACTCGCCTACGAGGACAACCAGACGAAGCCCGGCGAGTCCGCCACGGTCGTTAAAAAACTCCTCTCCCGCGACAAGGTCATCGCGCTCATCGGCGAAGTTTCCTCCGGCCGCTCCCTCGAAGCCGCCCCCATCGCGCAGGCCGCGAAGATCCCGATGATCGCGCCGGCCGCCACCAACCCGAAGGTCACGCAGGTCGGCAACTATATCTTCCGCGTCTGCTTCATCGATCCGTTTCAGGGCACCGTGATGGCGAAGTTTGCCAAGGATGAAATCAAGGCGAAGAAGGTCGCAATCATGTCGAGCGTGTCGAACGCCTACAGCCTCGGCCTCGCAAAGTTCTTCAAGGACACCTTCACCGCGGGCGGCGGCCAAATCATGACCGAGAAAAATTTTTCCGAGGGCGACAAGGATTTCCGCGCGCAGCTCACCGCCATCAAGGGCGCGGGGATCGACGCCGTGTTCGTGCCCGGCTACTTCACGGAATCCGCGCTCATCGTCCGCCAGGCCCGCGACCTTGGCATCACCATCCCCTTCCTCGGCGGCGACGGCTGGGAGGATGAACAGCTCCTCAAGACCGGCGGCGAAGCGCTCAACGGCTGCTTCTACTCCACCCACTTCTCCGCGGAAAACACCGACGCCAGCGTCGCCAAATTCGTCGCGAAATACAAAGGCCGCTGGAACGGCGAAGTCCCCGGCGCATTTTCCGCGCTCGGCTACGATGCCATCTACGTGCTCGTCGATTCCCTCCGGCGCGCCGGCACCACCGACGGCCCGAAACTCCGTGACGCCCTTGCCGCCACCAAGAATTTTGCGGGCGCCAGCGGCGTCACCACGCTCGACGCCGATCGCAACGCCTCCAAGCCCGCCACGATCATCGCGCTCAAGGGCGGCAAGGCGACGTTCTTCAAAACCGTCGCGCCGTGATCCGCTCGGTCTTCGCCTTTCTCTTTCTCGCGGCCCTCACGCGTGCCGTTGAACCGATCAAGATCGGCGAGATTGAGCCGATGACCGGCAAGGAAGCCGCGTTCGGCCAGTCGGCCCATCGCGGGATTATGATGGCCGTGGAGGACATCAACGCCCGCGGCGGCATTCTCGGCCGGCCCCTCCAAGTCATCGTCGAGGACAACCAGTCCAAGGCCGGCGACTCCGCGACGATCGCGAAAAAACTTATCGGCCGCGACAAGGTCGTCGCCGTCCTCTGTGGCGGCACCTCGAGCAACTGCCTCGAAATCGCGCCGTTCTGCCAGAACGCGAAGATTCCTTTTCTCGCCACCACCGCCACCGCGCCCGAGGTCACCGAAAAGCGTAATTATTCGTTCCGCGTCTGCTTCATCGATCCGTTTCAAGGCGCGGTGCTCGCCAAATTCGCCCGCGAAACGCTCAAGGCGAAACGCGTTGCGCTGCTCACGTCCGTCTCGTCGTCCTACAGCGTCGGCCTCTCGAAGGTCTTCCGCGAAAAATTCACCGCCCTCGGCGGCGAGATCGTGCTCGAGCAAAAATACAACGAGGGCGACAAGGATTTCCGCGCCCAGCTCACCGCCATCCGCACCGCCGCTCCCGATGTGATCGCCGCGACCGGTTTCTACACCGAGGGCGCGCTGACCTGCAAACAGGCCCGCGACCTCGGCCTTGCCATTCCAATCGTTGCCGGCGACGGCTGGGAAGCCCCGGAGCTCCTCGAAATCGGCGGCGCCGCAGTCAACGGCTCCTATTATTGCTCGCACTATTCTTCCGAGAGCACCGCGCCCGAGGTGCAGGCGTTCGTGAAAAGATTCCGCGCGAAATACGGCGACACCCCCGACTCCATGGCGCCGCTCGCGAGCGATGGCATCACCGTCCTCAGCGAGGCGATCGCCCGCGCGGGCACCACCGACGGCCCCAAGCTCCGCGACGCCATCGCCGCCACGAAGAATTTCCCCGGCGTCACCGGCCGCACCACGATCGACGCCGAGCGCAACGCCTCCAAGCCCGCCGTCATCCTCGCCGTGAAAGACGGCCACGTCCAATTCCTCCAATCGATCGAACCGTGATGTCCTCCTTCTCCCCGTTATTCCGCGCCACCGCCCTCACGCTCACCCTTCTCGCGTCCTTCGCGCGCGCCCAAGACCCGATCAAACTCGGCCACTACGGCTCGCTCACGGGTAAAGACGCTGCATTCGGCGTCGCCACGCGCAAGGGCATCCTCCTCGCCGTCGAAGAGCTGAACGCGAAAGGCGGCGTGCTCGGCCGCAAGCTCGAATACTTCGTCGAGGACGTGCAATCGAAGCAGGGTGAGTCCGCGACCGCGGTGAAGAAACTGATCTCGCGCGAGAAGGTCGTCGCCATCTTCGGCGCCAATGCCTCCGCCAATTCCCTCGAGGCCGCGCCCATCTGCCAAAACGCCCACATCCCGATGATGGCGATCTCGTCGACCAACCCGAAGGTCACGGAAATCGGCGACTACATTTTCCGCATCTGCTTCATCGATCCGTTCCAAGGCGCGGTGCTCGGGAAATTCGCGCATGACTCACTCCACGCGAAACGCGTCGCACTCCTCACCGCCGTCAACTCGCCTTACAGCGTTGGACTCTCCGAGGTCCTGCGAAAGGACTTCACCGCCCGCGGCGGCGAAATCGTCGCCGAGCAGCGCTACTCGGAAGGCGAAAAAGATTTCCGCGCCCAACTCACGGCGATCAAATCCACCAAGCCGGACGTGATCGCCGCGACGGGTTTCTACACCGAGGCCGCGCTCATTTGCATCCAAGCCCGCTCGCTCGGCCTCGACGTTCCCGTCATCGGCGGCGACGGCTGGGAGGCGCCGCAGCTCATCGAACTCGGCGGCAAGTCCGTCGAAAACACCTACTACTCGACCTATTTTTCCGCGGAGAACAACGCCCCTGAGGTCCGCGCGTTCGTCGAACGCTATCGCACGCGCTGGAACGGCGAAGTGCCCGAGGCCGTCTCCGCGCTCGGCTACGACGCCGTCTATCTCGTCGCCCAAGCGATTCAAAAAACCGGCAGCACCGACGGTCCGAAATTGCGCGATGCGATGGCCGCGACGAAGGATTTCCCCGGCGTCACCGGCCACACCACGATCGACGAGAAGCGCAACAGCGCGAAGGCCGCCGTCATGCTCGCGGTGAAAAACGGCCACGCGGTATTTTTCGAATCCGTCACGCCGTAGCATGGCGGCGGCCGCCCCGCCACGTCCTAGCTGCCCACCCGCAGGATCCCGTTGCGAGATCCCGTTGAGGTATCCAGTTCAGATTTTGAACGGTCGCGGAGCGACCATCGAGATGAGTCGTGGCTTGAAAGCCACGGCTAATCTCAAGCCTCGCTGCGCGAGGCCACCCCGGCGCTCATTTCCCGGGTTGAGCTTACAGCCAACGTTCATCTTACACCGCGATTGACGAGTGCCCCGCAGGGCTTAACCGTCACCCGACCTTCCACCTTGTCTGAGTTTCTCCAACAACTGCTCAACGGCCTTTCCCTCGGTGCCATTTATGCGCTCATCGCGCTCGGTTACACGATGGTTTATGGCGTCCTGCGTTTCATCAACTTCGCGCACTCCGACGTGTTTATGGTCGGCGCCTTCATCGGCTACTATGCCGGCAAGCTCGTCCCTGAAAATACCATCTGGGGTGGCTTGGTGGTGCTGCTCGTCGCGATGGTCGGCTGTGCCGTCCTCGGCATGACGATTGAGCGACTCGCCTACCGTCCGCTCCGCAACGCCGCCACGCTCAACGTCCTCATCACCGCCATCGGTGTTTCCCTGCTGCTCGAATATTCCGGCCAGGTGTTTTTCGGTGCGGCCCCGCGCACCTTCCCGGCGGTGTTTCCTTCGAAGAACTTTTCGATCGGCGGCCTCGTCATCTCGACCAACCAACTGATCGTGATCATCGTCGCCGCGGCCCTGATGGTCGCGTTGCAGTTCATCGTGCACCGCACGAAAATCGGCACCGCCATGCGCGCCGTCTCGCTCAATCCCAAGGCCGCGCAGCTGGTCGGCATCAACATCGACGTCGTCATCTCGTTCACCTTCGGCCTCGGCTCCGCCCTGGCCGCCGCCGGCGGCATTCTTTACGCGCTCAACTATCCCTCGATCGATCCGCTGATGGGCGTGATGCCGGGACTCAAGGCGTTCGTCGCCGCCGTGCTCGGTGGCATCGGGAACATCCCCGGCGCCGCCCTCGGCGGCCTCATTCTCGGCACGGTCGAGACGTTCGTGAACGGCAGCCAGTGGTCGACCTACAAGGACGCGATCGCCTTCGCGATTCTGATCATCATCATGCTGTTCCGCCCCGCCGGGCTGCTCGGTAAATTCACCGTCGAGAAGGTCTGAGCCATGCCGAAGCCGCATCTCCTGCTTCTCGCCGCGCTGCTCGTCGCCATCGGCATTTCGCATTTCTCCGAGCAGATCGATCCCTACTACCTCGATGTCCTCATCGGGATCGGCATCAACGTGATCCTCGCCGTCTCGCTCAACCTGGTGAACGGCTACACCGGCCAGTTCTCGCTCGGTCACGCCGGATTCATGGCGGTCGGCGCGTATCTCTCCGCGGCCGTCACCGTTTTTCTCGGGCCGAAACTCCTCGGTGAATCCGGCGGCAGCGTGCTCCAACAGGGCTCGCTCTTCCTTGCCGCGCTGGTCGTCGGCGGACTCAGCGCCGCGTTCGCCGGCCTGCTCGTCGGCGTGCCGTCGCTCCGGCTCAAGGGCGACTATCTCGCGCTCGTCACCCTCGGCTTCGGCGAAATCATCCGCGTAATTTTTCAAAACGTCGAAGTCCTCGGCGGCGCGCTCGGCCTCAACGGCATTCCCGCCTACACGTCGATCTTCTGGGTGCTCGCGTTTGTCGCTTTCGCCATCTTCGTCGTCACCTGCCTCGTGAACTCGACCTATGGCCGCGGCTTCCTCGCCACCCACGACGATGAGATCGCCAGCGAGGCCGTCGGGCTCGACACCACGCGCTACAAGATCGTCGCGTTCGTCGTCAGCGCGTTTTTCGCCGGCGTCGCCGGTGGTCTCTACGGCCACTTCAAGCTCACGATCACCCCCACCGGTTTTGATTTCACGAAATCGATCGAGATCGTCGTGATGGTGATCCTGGGCGGCATGGGCAACACCGTCGGTGTCGCCCTCGCCGCGATCCTCCTGACGCTCCTGCCCGAGGTGCTCCGCCCCATCGCGGAATATCGGATGATCCTCTACTCGTTCATGTTGATCGTCCTGATGATCGTGCGGCCCCAGGGACTCTTCAACTTTAAGTTCCGGTTCGGGTCTAAGACTCCCTCATCATGAACCCTGAAGAATCCCTCGTCTGGAAAGGCTCGCCGTCGCAGTGGACCAATTTTGGCACCTATCTGCTGTGCATCCTGCTCACCGCCGGCGTTCTCGCCGCGTATTTCATGACCACGATTGGCGCCATCGTCCTCTCCGGGCTCGCGCTCCCGGTCATCCTCGCGTTCGCGGTCTGGCTCGGCACCCGCAGCCACGTTTATCAGATCACCAACGAGCGGGTGTTGGAAACCACCGGCCTCCTCTCCCGCCACACGAACGAACTCGAGCTCTACCGGGTCCGCGACTATCAGGTGCACGCGCCCTTCTGGCTGCGGCTGGTGGGTTGCGGCACCATCGTCCTCAGTTCCGCCGACAAGACCACGCCCGAACTGCGCCTCCGCGCGGTGCCCCGTGCGGCGGATTTGAAGGACAAGATCCGCACGCACACCGAAACCATGCGCCAGCGCCGCGGCGTGCGCGATATCGAGATCAACCCGCAGTGACCGCCCCTCTCCTCCAGCTCGATCAGGCGACCATTCGCTTCGGCGGCCTCACCGCCGTCAACGCGGTCGACTTCACCGTCGGCAACAACGAACTCTGCGGGCTCATCGGGCCCAACGGCGCCGGCAAGACCACCGTCTTCAATCTCATCACCGGCGTCTACCAGCCGACCGAGGGCACGGTCACGTTCAACGGCCAGAGCATCGCCGGAAAGCGCGTGAACGAAATCGTCGAGCTCGGCATCGCCCGCACGTTTCAAAACATCCGGCTCTTCGGCTCGCTCTCGGTCTTCGACAACGTCCGCGTCGCGTGCAATCTCCACCGCGCCACGCATCCCGCCCAGTCGCTGGTCCGCCTCGCCGCCTTTCGCGCCGACGAAGCGGCGATCACGAAACGCGCCGAGGAGCTGCTCGATATTTTCAACCTGCGCCGTTTCCGCGACGCGCCGGCCAAGAGCCTCCCTTACGGCGAACAGCGCCGCCTGGAGATCGTCCGCTGTCTCGCCACGCAGCCGAAGCTCCTCCTCCTCGACGAACCCGCCGCCGGCATGAACCCGACGGAAAAAATCGAACTTGTCCGGCTGATCCAGGAAATCCAGCAGCGCTTCAAACTCTCCGTCCTCCTCGTCGAACACTCGATGAAGGTCGTGATGAGCTGCTGCCAGCGCATCGCGGTCCTCGATTACGGCGTGAAGATCGCCGAGGGCGGCCCCGCACAAATCCAAGCCAACCCGAAGGTCATCGAAGCCTACCTTGGAGAGGATCACCAGAAGTCGCTCTCGCATCACTGAGCATGCTTTCCGTCACCGATCTCCACGTTTCGTATGGCGCGATCAGCGCGCTCAGCGGCATCTCCTTCAAGATCGAACAGGGTGCGATTGTCACGCTGATCGGCGGCAATGGCGCCGGGAAGACCACCACGCTCCGCACCATCTCCGGCCTGCTCCGCGCGAAGCTGGGCACGGTCGAATTTCTCGGGGAAAACATCTCCGCCCTGCCCGCGCACAAGATCGTCGCGCGCGGACTCTGCCATGTGCCCGAGGGGCGGATGATCTTCTCCAATCTCAGCGTCGACGAGAATCTCTCGATGGGCGCTTATCTCCAGACCGACCCCGCGCTCATCGCGAAGAACCGCGACTACGTCTTCGATATTTTCCCGCGCCTCAAGGAGCGCATCAAGCAAGTCGCCGGCACGCTCTCCGGCGGCGAACAGCAGATGCTGGCGATTGGTCGTGCGCTGATGGGCAACCCGAAATTCCTGATGCTCGACGAGCCCTCGCTCGGCATCGCCCCCCGCCTCATCAGCACGATCTTCGAAAAGATCGTGGAGATTAACCAACAGCAGGGCATCACCATTCTCCACGTCGAGCAGAACGCGAACCTCGCGATCGAAGTTTCCTCCTACGCCTACGTCCTCGAAACCGGCCGCATCGTGATGCAGGGCGAAAGCAAAAAACTCCGCACCGACCCGCAGCTCAAGGCGACCTACCTCGGCGGCTGAGCCGCGGGCCAAACCGACTGAGACGGCGAAGCCCCATGGAAGTCATCTTTCCTCGCCGCTTCGCCGCCATTTGTCTCGCCATCGCCGTGCCTCATGCGAGGGCGACCGACTATTTCATCAACAGCCGGATGGGCCGCGATACGGCCGCCGGCACCACGCGCGAGTCCCCGTGGAAAAGCCTGAAATCGATCGAGGCGCATCGCTTCGCTCCCGGCGACCGCCTCCTCTTTGCGGACGGCTCCTCCTACACCGGCGGATTTGTTTTCTCTGCTTCGGGCACGAAGGAGCAGCCGATCACATTCTCCCACTATCACGCCGGAGCCGAGGTCGTGCTCCAAAACGATCGGAAGACACTCGATGCCCTCTTCACCCAGTATGGCGCCGGGCCGGCGCCTTCCTTCACCAATCCCGATTGGGCGACGCTCCACGGAAATATTTTCCAGATCACCGGCAGCCACGTCGTCATCGATGGCCTCTACTTTCACGACAACACGAACCCGCCCGGCTCCGATCGCAAAAACAAGAACGTCCAAAAACTGGGCGCGATCTACTTCGGGCTTGGCTCCCACGACTGCATCGTGCGCCACTGCGAATTCTTCCACACGCCCGTCGCGATCAAGATCAAAGGGACCCACAATCTGATCGCCCATAATTTTTTCCACGACGCCACCGAACCGATGGCCCAAAGCTGGGGACCGATCGCCATCATGGTCGTTTCACCGGACAACGAAATCGCCTACAATCGTATCATTAACTACGGCTCCTACGGCGGTCCCTATGGCTCTGACGGCGGCGCGATCGAGTTGGACGGCGTGGATGATGCCTTTGTCGGCCGGAACGTCGACATTCACCACAACGTCTCGATCAACAACAATGGTTTCGTCGAACTCGCCGGACGCGATGTCACGGGAATCCGCATCGCCTACAACCTGAGCGACGACCAGGACAAATTCCTCGGCGGCGGCTCGATGTCGGACGTGCTCGTCCAAAACAACACGATCATCCGGACGCGCGAACCCAACGTCGACCGGTTCGTCTTTTGGACGTTCGCGCCGGAAGCAACCTCCCTGACCGTCTCGAATAACATCTTCGTCCTCGCCAAAGATTTGAAGGTGTTCGGCCCGATTCAAAAACCGGTGGGCCATCAGCGCGTCCCGATCGGCAACCAACCGCACGACCACAACCTCTACTTTTCCGAGGGCAATGCGGACCCCATCGGGATCGCACCGGGCGCCGGCGACATCGTGGCCGACCCGCTTTTCGTGGATGCGGCGAATCGCAATTTCCGCCTGCGCGCCGGCAGTCCCGCGATCGGCAAGGGCGTTAACGCCAGCCACGATCACGATCTGGACGGCCGCGCCGTCATCGATCGGGCCGCGCCCGACCTCGGCGCCTATGAGCACTAGGCTGTTCGGTCCCTCCGGCAAATGCGCCGACCATCCCGCGCAACCTTTCGCTGGCTTGAGCGACTACCTGCTATCCTAGTGTTTGGTCCCTTCGTGCCCCGCTACAGAGCCAAATGAAAATATTCCTGCCCGCTCTGATCGCGACCGTTTCTGTGCTGCCGATTTCGCGCGGCGCCGCGCCGGTGCGAGAGGGCGTGGTGGTCCTCGATGCCACGCAATTCCTGGGCGAACTCCCCGACGGTGACACCGCCACCAACGGCATCGGCCGGCCCGGCGGCGGCGGGGGTGGACCCCGCGGCGCGACTCCTCCGCCAACGGCCCCGCGTCCGGTCCCTACCTTCACCTTCGAAAATTTCGCCATTAACCTGCGCGCGTCCACGTCGTTCGGCGCGAAGGCCGACATTCCGCAGGCGGGGAACTGGCATCTCTATGTGCGCTCGCGCAGTGTTACGGAGGGCAGTTCGTTCAAAGTCTCCGTCGGCGCAAAGCTCAGCGCCATCACTTTCGGCGAGGCTGCTGGCGGCGCGTTTCAATCGGGGGGCAGCTTCGAACTTCCGCGCGGCCCGCTCAAGGTCACGCTCACCGACATTCATCCCGGCAGCGCTTTTGACGTGCTGCTGCTCTCCACCAAGCCGGACCTGAAGGAATCCGATCTGGCCGCGCTCCAATATCCGGAGGACATCGCCCTGCGGAAGGAATATTCCCTGCCCGTCGTCATCGACGGCGTGAAATTCGGCGACCTCAACGGCGATGGCAAAACCGATCTGGTCGTCCTCACGCCGAATTATTCAACCTATGCTTACGACCATAGCGGCCAGGAGCTTTGGCACTACGATGCCCCGTCGGGCGGCAGCGAGTTGCGCTCCCAGTTTGAAGCGCCTGGCACCGTCTGGGATTTCGATCAGGACGGCAAAGCGGAGGTCGTTGCCTGGCGAATGATCGACGGGAAGGAATATCTCGTGATGTCCGATGGCGCGACGGGCGCAACCAAGCACCAAGTCGAATGGCCGACGCCGCCGCTGCCGCACGTGTATAATAATTTTCGCACGGCCATCGCGAAGCTTCACCCCGGCTATCCCGACTCGCTGATCGTTTACACGGACTCCGGCGGCACCGTCTCGGTCAACGCCTATGGTCCGACGCTCGCTCTCCTCTGGTCCTACAGCCATCCGCGGCTGAAGGATTATCACGGCCATTACATTTATCCGGTCGACATCAACGGCGACGGCATCGACGAGGTCTACGTTTCTCATGTCATGCTCGATGCCCGCGGTCATGAACTCTGGAACAACTACGCGCAGTTTCCCGACAACCACGACCACGTCGATTCCGCCCGCTTCGTCGATCTAAACGGCGACGGCCAACTCGAGCTGATCGCCGGTCAATCTGACGTGGGCACGACTCTGTATGATGCCACCACCGGCAAACTGCTCTGGCAGCGTTTCGCCAATCACAACCAGAAGATCGAGGCCGGCAATTACCGCGCCGATATTTCCGGGCCCGTCGTGGTCGCGAGCTCGCGTTTCTACGTCGGAGGACTCGGTGCCTTGCTCCGCTGGTATGATCCGAAGGGCAACCGCCTCGACATTTGGCCCCGCAACCCGATCCCCGGCAACCCGAACTTTGCCAAAGGCGACTTCAAGGGCGCCGGTAAGAACACTCTTTTCTGGCAGCGCTTCCGCATCGAATCCGACGGCACGGGCACGATCGCTTTTCCCGACGAGGTTTTCCACATGTTCGACTTCATGGGCACGGGCAACGACCAGGCCATCACCGTCGGTCGCAACGGCATGGTCCGAATCTACGGCGCCAAAAACGCGCAGCCGAATCCGACCGCGGAAAAACGCGATCCGGTTTATCGGGCCCACTCGATTTCCAATCACACGCACTACTGAAGGATGAGCACATGAAAAACTCTCTCGTCAGAAGAACGAAACGCGTCGTGATGGCGCTGATCGTTTCCACCGGGGCCTGGGCCGGCGTGTTTTATCCCGAGGGCACCACGACGATGCATTTCGCTTTCGAGGGCAGTCCCAACGGCGACCGCCCGATCGTTCGGCCGCCCGCGATCTATCATGCCGATGATGGCTTTGGCTTTGTCGATTCGCCGGGCCTCATCGGCACCGCCCGCGGCGTCACTGCGCCGAAGTATTTCCGCTTCGACGTCAACCTGCCCGCCGGCACCTATGCGATCACCGTCACGCTCGGCGGCACGCCGGAAGAATCGATCACCCGCATTAAGGCCGAAGATCACCAGCCGATGGTCGAAGACGTGCTCGTCGCACGCGGACAAAGCGCCGCGAAAACCTTCACCGTCACCCTCACGCGAGGCGCAAAGGGCGATACGTCTCTGAAGGGCGACGGGTGCCTCACTCTGGAATTCGAAGGCACGAACCCGTCGCTCATGAAGCTCGATATCAAGCCGGGTGAGAAAGCGCCCGCCCGCTAAGGCATCACCGCCGGGAGCGTGTCGGGGTTCACCCGCGCATGAGCGGACTCCACTCGGAGGACGGCATGATGCGATCGGTAAAGCCGAGCGTGCCCGTCCGCAGCACATCCTTCGCCGCATCGCGCAGTCCCGTCATCGCCGCGCGATAGAGCGAAGTGGCCAGACTGATGCGGCGCACGCCGGCCGATTCCAATTCCGCGATCGTCGGCGTCGCCGGCATGCCGCCCATGAAATTGATCGGCTTTCCCACCGCGGCGCAAACCGTCCGAACGTCCGCAATCGTTTTCAAGCCCGGCGCGAACAGCACATCCGCGCCCGCCTGCTCATACGCCTGCAAACGCTCGATCACCTCGCCTAGTTTCTGGCCGTGCAGCAGGCCTTCCGCGCGCGCGGTAAAGACAAACGGAAATGGCAGCGCCCGCGCCGCCTTTGCCGCCGCCGCCACGCGCGCCACGGCGTAATCAAAATCATACAGCGGTCGCGCACCTCCGCGTCGCGAATCCTCGATGGATCCACCGGCGAGTCCGAGCTCCCCGGCGAGCCGGATCGTTTCGGCGGCGAATTCCGGCGCGTCGCCGAAGCCGTTTTCCAAATCCGCCGATACCGGCAGATCGGTCGCGTTCACGATCACGCGCGCCATTGCGAGAGCCTCCTCACGCGTGATCGCATAGTCGCGCCGGCCCAGCGTCGCGGCGGCGGCCGCGCTCGACGTCGCGAGCGCTTGAAATCCCAGCGACTCCAGCAACCGCGCGGAACCACCGTCCCATGGATTCGGAATCACGAATGTCCGCGGCCCCGCATGCAGCCGCCGAAACTGCGTAGCCTTGTCAAAAATCGAGATGTTCATGCCGAGAGCTTCGCTTCGCGCGCCCGGGGTTGGCGAGTTCGCAGCGCGCATGCACCGACACAGTCGCCGGGTTTTCGATCGCGTCTCCGTTCTCCTCACCACGGACTGTCCGAGCGCTGTCACTTTGCGGGCGAATATCCCGCGACCCTACCGTCGGTCTTTCCCACCCCCATGCGCACCACTCGTTCACTTCTTTTTCTCGCAGCCTTGGCCGCCGCCGCCTTGGCGCAGGCGGCCGAATCATCCGATCTCGCGTGGCCAAAGATCGCACGTGACAACAAGCCGTGGACACGCTGGTGGTGGCCCGGCAGCGCGGTGGACAAGGCCAACCTCACACGCGAGCTTGAGGCCATCGCCGCCGCTGGTTTCGGGGGCGTCGAGATCACGCCCATCTATGGTGCGAAGGGCTCGGAAGATAAATTCCTCCCCATCCTCTCGCCGAAATGGCTGGAGATGGTCGAGCATGCCGGCCGCGAAGCGAAGCGGCTCGACCTCGCCATCGACATGTCGACCGGCGCCGGCTGGCCGTTCGGCGGCCCGTGGATCACGCCGGAATTTTCCAACACCAAGATCATCCTCAAGGACGGCCAGCTCACCGGCGCGCCGACCAAGATGATGGTGAAGCGCGCTCCCCCGGGCGACGCGGGCTTCGTGGTCGATCCGTTTTCGCCGGAGGCGCTGCGCCACCACCTCGCGCCCTTCGACCAGGCATTCGCGAATTTTCCCCGCGAACTGATCCATACGCAGTTTCACGATTCGTTTGAGTATTATGATGCGAGCTGGACCGCGGACCTGCCGAAGGTTTTCCAGCAGATGCACGGCTACGACATCCAGCAGTTCGCGGGCGAACTGCTCGGCGGCAAACCGCTCGACGCCGACACGCTCGCGCGCGTGAAGAGCGACTATCGTGACACGCTCGCGCAACTCCACCTCGACTACCTTCACACGTGGGTCGAGTGGTCACACGCGCATGGCTGGCTCGTCCGCAACCAGTCGCACGGCGCGCCGGCCAACCTCCTCGATCTTTACGCCAACGCCGACATTCCGGAGACGGAGATTTTCGGTTCGCACGAATTCCCGATCCCCGGCTACCGCCGCGAGGCCGGCGACTTCGATCCGTCGCCCGGCCGCTCCGCGCATCCGACGATTATCAACCGGTTCGCTTCGTCGGCCGCGCACGTGGCCGGCCATCCGTTCGCGTCCTCGGAAACCTTCACGTGGCTGCGCGAACATTTCCGCGAGTCGCCGTCGCAGATGAAGCCGGAGGTCGACGCGCTTTTCCTCTCGGGCATCAACCACATTTTTTATCACGGCACCTGTTACTCGCCAGCGGACGCCCCTTGGCCCGGCTGGGTGTTTTACGCCTCCACGGAGTTCAACTCCCGCAATCCTCTCTGGCGCGATATCGGCGACAGCCTCAACGCCTATATCGGGCGCGCCCAATCTCTCCTCCAATCCGGCACGCACGACAACGACGTGCTCGTCTACTGGCCGCTGTCCGATCTCTGGCACGACCCGAAAGGCATGCAAAATCTCCTCACCGTCCACGCCAGCTGGCTCGGCGAAACCACGTGCGGCAAATTAATGTCCGACCTCGAGGCCAAGGGCTATGCCTACGATCTCATCTCGGACGCGCAGCTCGGCCAAACCAGTGCCGACAAAAACGGCGAACTGAAAACACCCGGCGGCACCTATCACACCATCATCGTGCCGAAAACCGGGCACATGCCGCTCGCGACCTTGCAACGCCTGCTCACACTCGCGAGCGATGGGGCGACCGTCTTGTTTCTCGACGCGCTGCCCGCCGATGTCCCCGGTTACGGCTCACTCGCGGAGCGCCGCGCCAAATTCAAAACCGAACTCGCGCGGCTCACCCTCGCAACGACGTCCACCGGCACCCGCGAAGCGAAGCTCGGCCGCGGTCGCGTGATTGTCGCCCCGCTGGCCGCGTTGCTCTCCGCCAGCGGAGCCAGCCGCGAGGCCCTGACCGAAACCGGCCTGCAGTTTGTCCGCCGCCGCACCGACGACGGCTATGTTTACTTCATCGCCAATCTCACCGGCAAAGCGGTCGACGGCTGGGTTCGCCTCGGCCGGCCAGCGCAATCGGCGCTGCAGCTGAATCCGCGGCGCGGGGGCGCGGGCGTCGCGACGGTGCGCCAGCGCGACGGTGCAGCCGAAGTTTACCTCCAACAGGCGCCCGGCGAATCGTTCTTCATCAAGACGCTGACCGCCCGCGTCTCGAGCGGCACGCGCTCCGCCCCCTCTCAACGCGGCACGCCCATCGCCCTCGGCGGCGAATGGAAAGTCACCGCGCTACGCGGCGGACCGGAACTGCCGCCCGCCTTTACTGGCCGCGCCCTCGGAACGTGGACTACGCAGGGCGGCGAATGGGCACGCTTCGGCGGCACCGCGCGCTACGAGACGGAGTTCACGCTGCCCGCCGACGCGAAGGCTGACGACTGGCTACTCGACCTCGGCGACGTGCGCGAGACGGCCCGTGTGTTCGTCAACGGCGCCGAAACCGACCTGATCTGGTCGCTACCGATGCGCACCAAGATCGGCCCGTTTCTCAAGCCGGGCAAAAATGTGCTGGCCCTGGAAGTGACGAACACCGCCGCCAACCGCATCCGCGACCTCGATCAGCGCAAGGTCCTGTGGAAAAAATTCTACGACACGAACGTCGTGAACATCACCTACAAACCCTTCGATGCGTCCACGTGGGCCCTGCAGCCCAGCGGCCTCCTCGGTCCCGTGACGCTCACGCCGCTGAAGGTTTTCACACCCTGACCCTCCGTTCGGTGTGGGGCGCGCTTGATGCCCGCCGTCAGCCACCGCTGACAAATGGCGGGCGCAAAGCCCGCCCCACACGATTGAAACTTCGCACGTGCCGCGGCCGAAGCATCGTTCATCGTCTGTGGCCGCCTGATTGCGGTCCCGCCGACCGCGCCGGCGGGCTTTTCTTTTCCGACTCGTCACCCGTTCTGTTTCCCGCGTGACTGGTCGGCCATGGCCAGCTCCGTCACGCCGGAATCCTTTTCGCTGCACCACCTCCTGCGGCGATGTCCGCCCCGGGCGCTGATCGGGGGCAGCGCGATCGTCTCCGGCCTGGTTTCAATTTTCTTTTTCTTCCCACGCTTCTGGCTGTGGCGCGGCATAGGAATCGCCCCCACCGATCTGCTTTCGATCGAACCAGAACTTCACCGGGCTTTTTTTTCGCTCCAGCAGCTGCAGAATCCGTGGCAGCGGATCGACGACGTCACCAACCGGGTCATCGAATGGCGGTTGTGGTGGCCGGTCGTCGCCCATGATCTCCATCTGCCCGCGGGCGTATATCTGGCGCTACCGCATCTGGGTTGTGCCCTCACGCTGGCGAGCACGGCCTTTTTTATCTGGCGCGCCACCGCCGATGCCGCGACCACGGCGGCGGCCACGATGCTGGCCGCGACCCTATCGTGGTTCTTCGTCTCGACGGGCTGGCTCGCCTATTTCGACTCGTGGCTGATGTTGGGCTTGGTCCTCGCGAGTTTCTCCTCGAGTCGTCGGATATTATTCGGCGCCGCGCTGCTGGCGCCTTGGATCGATGAACGTTTCATTCTCGCCCTGCCGCTTTGCCTCGGCGTGCGTTCGCTGGCGGCGGACGGTGCCACCCCGCGTGACCCGCGCACACTGTGGGGCGACGCCGGGGCGTTGCTGGCCGGCATTGCGCCATACGTCGCGGTGCGGCTCGGCGCCGAACTCACCCACGCGCGCACGACGAGTTCAAGCTACTGGGCCCAACGCTCGCTGCTTCCCGCCTCGCCCGTCGTGATGCTGATCGGTGCCTGGCACGGATTGCGGCTCGGCTGGATCGCGGTCGCGGTGGGACTGGGCGTCACCTTCCGCGATCGGCGCGCCGGGCGTTGGTTGGCCGCCGCCGCGATCTTCGCCAGCCTCGCGGTGAACCTGTGCATCGCCGACGACCTCAGCCGGTCCGCCTCGATCGCTTTCCCCGTGCTCGTCGCCGGCATTATCCTCGCCTGGCAGGCCCAGCCGGACCTGACCGCGCGCGTGCTCCCGCTGATCTGCCTTGGAAATCTTCTGCTCCCTGCCGCTCACATCATCGCCAAACCAGCCAACGACGATGAGACCTATCACCGCGCCCCGATTCTTTACGCCTACGCCGAATTCGATCGCGCGCAGCTCCAGCCGGTGTTCGCCAACCCCGCCGCCTATAATTCGCTTGGCTTGGACGCCTTTCGCGCCGGCGACCAAACCCGGGCGCTCACCCTGTTCAACATCGCCCTCCAGTTTGATCCGGGCTTCGCCAAGGCCCGCGCGAACCGCGGGCTGCTGCTTTTCGTGACCGGTCACCGGCCCGAAGGCATGGCCGATCTCGACCAGGCGCTGCGGGAGCGGCCGGCACTGGATGATGCCAGGCTCGAACGCGCCGGTTTTCGCGAGCAGCTCGGCGACGTGGCCGGCGCGCTCGCCGATGTCCGCGACGCGCTCCGGCGCGCTCCGCCCGATTGGCCGCGGCGCCACGAGGCGGCGGAATCTGAGCGCGCGCTCGCGGCCAAGGCGGCCTTGGCCCCTCCGCACTGAGCCTCCGCCGCATTCTCCCGCTTGATTTTTTCCCGCGCCCGCTAAAATAGCGGGCTCCTTTGCTTTTCGGGCCTTTCAACCTTCCTCTTTCACCTCTCTACTCACCCTTCCATGTCCACCGCCACGCCGCAGAAATTCGAGTTCCAAGCCGAGATCAGCCAGCTGCTCGATATCGTCACCCACTCGCTCTACACGGAGAAGGAAATCTTCATTCGCGAGCTGGTGTCCAACGCCTCCGACGCCCTCGAGAAGCTCCGCCACACGCAGCTCACCGAGCAGGAGATCTTCGACGACAAACTCACGCTCGAAATCAACGTCACCACCGATGACAAGGCCAAGACGATCACGATTCAGGATTTCGGCATCGGCATGACGCGCGCCGAACTCGTCGAGAATCTCGGCACCATTGCCCACTCCGGCTCGAAGGCGTTTCTCAAGTCCCTCGCCGAAGGCGATCAGAAGAACACCAATCTCATCGGCCAGTTCGGCGTCGGCTTCTACTCCGCCTTCATGGTCGCGAAGTCCGTAAAAGTTTACTCGCACTCCTGGCGCGCCAGTGAGCCCGGCCACGTCTGGACCAGCACCGGTTCCGGGAGCTACGAAATCGAGGAGAGCGCGGGCGAGCGCCGCGGCTCCAAGATTGTCATCGAGCTGAAGGACGACTGCGCGGATTTTGCGCAGGACTGGAAGGCCAAGGAAATCCTCGAACGCTACAGCGCGTTCGTCTCGTTCCCGATCAATCTCAACGGCAAGCGCGTCAACACCGTCCAAGCCCTCTGGCTCCGTTCCAAAAACGAAATCAAGGACGAGGAATACACCGAGTTCTATAAATTCCAGGCGCACGCCTTCGAGGAGCCGCGCCTGCGCCTGCACTTCAGCGCCGACGCCCCGCTCTCGATCAACGCGCTGCTGTTCGTTCCGAAGGAAAACACCGAGAAGCTCGGCTTCGCGCGCACCGAGGCGAGTGTCGCGCTCTATTGCCGCAAGGTCCTGATCGACGCCAAGCCGAAGAGTCTCCTGCCCGAGTGGCTGCGTTTCCTGAAGGGCGTCGTCGATAGCGAGGACCTCCCGCTCAACATCTCGCGCGAGACGATGCAGGACAAGGCCCTCATCGAGAAACTGAACAAGGTCATCACGAAACGCTTCCTGAAATTCCTCGAGGAGGAGGCGAAGAATCACGCCGAGGCCTACGCGGAGTTCTATGGGGAGTTCGGCATTTTCCTCAAGGAAGGCGCCGCGATGGATTTCACGCACAAGGATGCGCTCGTAAAGCTCCTCCGCTTCGAGTCGTCCCTCACCGAGAAGGGCAAGACCACGTCGCTCGCTGATTACGTGTCGCGCCTGACCGGGGATACGAAGGAAATCTATTACCTCGTCGGCCCGAACCGCGCCGCGATCGAAAGCGGCCCGTATCTCGAAGCCTTCAAGGCGCGGAATCTCGAAGTGCTCTTCTGCTACGAGCCCGTCGACGAATATGTGATGAACAACGTCCGCGAGTTCGACGGCAAGAAGCTCACCGCCGCCGATCACGCCGACGTCAAACTCTCCGACCTCCCGAAGCCCGAAGGCGCGCTGAGCGACGCGGACGTGGCGACACTCACCAAGTGGATGAAGGAAACGCTCGACGCGCGCGTCAGCGAAGTGAAGGCCAGCGATCGCCTCGTCGACTCGCCGGTGCTCGCGCTCAACGCCGACAAGTTCATGTCGCCCCACATGCGCCGCATGATGAAAGCCATGAACAAGGACGGCACCGACACACCGCTGCGCGTGAACCTCGAAATCAACCCGCGACACGCCGTCATCAAGCGCTTGTTCGACACGCACACCGCCAGTCCGGAAAAGGCGAAACTCGTCGCCGAACAACTCCTGGACAACGCCTTGATCTCGGCGGGATTGCTGGACGATGCGACTGCGATGGTCGCGCGGTTGAACAAGCTGCTGGAAAGCATTTGAAGCAAACCGCCTTGGTGTAGGCCCGGCCGGTGCCCGGGTTCAACCGGCCAACGGCCGGTTCTACACCAAACCGGCTCACCCTCCGTCGCGCGGAATTTGCCGGCCGGACAGGCTCTTGAGGTAGAGCACCAGTGACTCGATCTGCTGCTCGCCAAGGACTCCGCGATAAGTCGGCATCTCGATTTGGCCCGCTTTCATTTTCTTCTGCTGCGGGTCCAGGATTTTTTCTCGGATGTAGAGTTCGTCGGCCACATCGGTCGTGCCGTCGAAGAACGTGCGCTTGCTGCCGAACATTCGGCGCCACGTCGGGCCGACTTTACCCTCCGTCGTGCCATCGATCGAGTGACACGCGATACAGCCGAGGCTTTCCGCTAGTGTCTTGCCCTGCGCGATCGAGGCAGGCTCCTCTTTTTCTTTTACCGCTGCCGCGGCGATCTTCGTCAGATCCACGGTGCGAAATCCAGCCGCAGCGAGATCCACCGCACGTGGCTGGTGAACTGTGAAATAAACCACACCGCGCGCCGCTGCGCCACCCACGAGCCTGAAGTCGTGCCGCACTTCGAGCTGCGCCACCGCGGGGAGTTTCGGCAGGTGAACGAAAACGGATTTCTGGTCGGCGGAGAGAACGGCCTGCGCGACGCCCAACGGCGTGGAGCCCGCCGCGCCATCGAGCGTGTAGCGGCCGCTGCCGTAGGCGGAACTGCGTTTGTAATTCCACGCGCGCACCGTGAGTTTTTCCGGTGTGACCGACGCGGGATCAAGCGGCGCGGCGAAATCCAAAATCACGCCGTGCTCCAAGGAGCGCGCGGCAATGGCGGTGGCGACCGGGGTGTCGCCGCAGCGCAACCGGCCCAGCGCCCAGTTCGACGTGGTGCGCGTGCCCCAGATCTGAAAACCCACGAGGAACAGCGCATCGCCGCGGAGATTCATCGTCGCATGGAGCAGCGGCAGATCCGTTTTCAGGTCGAGCGGGATCACCGCGCCCTGCGGCACGGGCGCGTCGAGGTCGGGTGAGATGACGAACATCCGGCCGGTGCCATACGAGAGGTGCACGAGCTTCCCATCCCATGGGCCCATCCCCTTGCCCAGAATCCACGCCTCCGAGGTCGACGAGCTGTCCTGATCGTAAGGCACCCAGACGAGCGGCGGCGCGAGTTTTGCCGGTTGGTCCTGCGGGAAGCCGAAATTATCGCCGCGCCGGACGAGGTAGCTCACCGACGAGGGGATGTAATTACCCTGCTGGTCGGTCGCCGTCACGACGCCCGTCTTCGGATTCACCGCGACGAACGGCTCCCGCGCGCCCGACGCGAATAGCTCCGACGTCCGGCCATCCGGCGAAATTTTCAGGATGCCTCCCGTCTGCGCCGTGCCCTCTCCGCCAGAAATAAGTCCGCTCCGCGTTACGATGCCCCCTTGTGAAACATACGTCGAGCCATCAGGGCCAATGCCCATCCCGAGCGGGAATGATCGCGTCGTCTGGCTCTGGAGCATCTGGTCGTTGAAATTCTCGAACCAATCCGCCTCGCCATCGCCATCGCGATCATAAACGCGCACCACGCCGTTCTTCGTGGCGACCTGGATGATGCCACCCTTCGCCACCGCGAGGCTGAGCGGCTCGTGCAGGCCAGACGCGAACCGGCGCCACGTGAGCTTCGCAAGCGCAGCATCGGCGAAGCCCTCGACGATCCACACATCGCCATCGTAACCGAGCACGGCCGCGCGATCGTCGGTGAGAAAACCCATGTCCGCCACGCGCACGCGGCGCTTCCACGGGTTTTCGTCCGGCGTGGCGATCTTGTCGAGGATGAGGCCGTTTTGCTGGAGCGCGGCGAGCTGCGCGGGGGCCGTCGCCGTCCCAGGCCATCGGAGGCTGCCGCTCTTTCTGGGCAGCGCCGAGGTCGGAGCGATCGGGGTTTCGGTCGCCGCCGGATTGAGAATCATCGCGAAGCTCAAGCGCTGCGTCTGCGTCGCGGTGGCGACCGTTGCGATCGATTCGCCGTTAAGTTCCTTAATGGTCACCGAGGCGGAGTTCGCGGCGAGGCGCACCTTCCCCATGCCTGGGGCACCGAGGACAAAATGCAGCGGCTTCGCGTGGGGCGCGATTTCGAGATGACGGAGGATGAGGGTCTCGCCCGCGTTGTCACGCGACGCGTGCCACTCCTTCACTGCCGTGTCGCCGGTGTGATAATTCAGCACGGCGGTCGCGCCCACCAGTTCGATGCCATCAAAGCGCGCGAAATCCGCCGGCAACGCTCCCCGTCCCTCGTCGCCATAGGACCGCGGTGTCCGTGGATCGACAAACAGCGCGTCGACCTCGCTGCTGACCCCGGGGTGCATTCCCGTCGTGAGCAGCAGCGGGCCGGTGGGCAACGGATGCTCGGCGCCGGCTTTCTTGCGCGGGTTCACATAGGAAATCTGCGCCATCGTCATCGGCGTGACGGGCTGATCCGGCGCCGACATTCTCCACAGGCCGGCCACGCGCATCAGCTCCTGATCGAAAACGAGGACGTGGCCCGATTGCAGCGGGAGGACAATGCCGCGAATGACGAAGTTGCCGCCCACCAGCTCGCCTTTGGGCGGCGGCGTGAGCTGCACCTGCGACTGAAAAAACGGCTGCTCCGCCTCGAAAAACGTCCCGAACTCCGACGCCGCGATCGCCGGCAGCGCGATCTTGCAAAACGAAAGCAGGGAGATGAGAGAAATGACGAAAGGCCGAGAACGCATGGTCAGGTAAAAGGGCACGAGAACGCGCGGTGGCGCGAGCTTCAAGGCCTGACGCAGCAACCCGGAGAGCGTTTCGAGCCCAATCTGAGACCACGGCTATCCCCCCGCGCCCAGCCGCGAGAGAATCAACTTCTCGACGGCCAGTCTCCGCGAGTATGGCTGATGAGCCATACTTCTTGCTTGTGATATGGCCACGCAGCCATACGGTGCCGGCCTCATGAAAATGACGATGCACATCGACGAGGATGTTCTCGCCCGGGTGATGAAGGTCACGGGTGCCAAAACCAAACGGCAGGCCGTCGAGCAAGCGCTCGCGGACATGGCGCGGCGGCACAAATTGAAAGAACTTTTCAGCCAGGGACTGGGCCTGTCGGCGGATGAGTTGAAGGCGGAGTTCGCGCCGTCGGCGGCCGACACCCTTGACAGCCATGGCCTGTTGGTGGCCGAAACGCCGGCGCCTTATGGTCGAGCTCGCCCTGCCCGATAGTAGTTTCTACATCAGCCGCGCGCGGGCCGGAATCGATCCGTTTAGCGAACTCGCCGCGCACGCGGATGGATGGGAATTTGCCACCTGTGGCATGGTCATGCTGGAGGTTTGTCGCGGGCGCAGCGATCCCCGCCTGCGCAAGCGGTTTCAAGAACGCTTCGCCATCATGCTCTACGTGGCCGCCGGTAATTCCGTCTGGGAACGCGCCGGGCAACTCGCGTGGGCGCTCGACCGGAAGGGCGTCGTGTTGCCCGCGCCCGATCTCCTCATCGCCGCCTGCGCGCTGCAGGCCAAGGCGGCAGTGCTCACGTTCGACGCCCACTTCCATGAGATTCCTGGACTGCGCGTGATCGATTCGATCGGTTGAGCGCGCCGCAACGGCCCCAATCCTACTTCTTCGCCACCTCCGGCGCCACGGCTGCTCCTCGCTTCGGAAAATGCTCGTGCACGAATGCCTCGATTTTTTCCGCCGTCAGGATCGTGGCGGAGTCGTAAACGAACTTCCATTTTCCGTCCGCCTGGCGCTTCCAAATGGTAACGTAGATCCCGTAGGGTTTGAAGGGTCCTTCCTTGGTCGCCCCCGATTCCGCCACGCCCCACGTGTAGCCGAGCTCGCCGGAGGCCGCGACCTCGGCGTGCAGTGGCCGCCAGCGAATCACCTCGCGATCGCGCTTCGGCGCCTTGGCCGACTCCACTTTCACCCGTTCGCCCGGCGCGGCACGCCCAAGCGTGAGGCTGTTGGCCACAAAACCGTCTTCCGCGATGTAGGCGTGCACCGCTTCGCTGAAGTCGTGCGTGAGGGCAAACTCGAAGAAGTCGGCCTCGGTCTTGATGAGGTCGGCCTTGAGCGCGGTCGCGTCCGCCGCACGACCCACCGACCCCATCAGGAGAAATCCCATCATCACGAGCGGCGGTGTTTTCATTCCGAGAGGTGTGTCTGCTCAAGCAGATGCTCACATCCCCCGCTCGTTCGAATCGAAATCATCCCGTAATTTAGGTATGAATCCACCTGACTCAGCAGCGCCTCGAAATCGTGGCGGCGTGCCGACTACCACGGCGTCAGGAACGCTTTCAACTCCGCCAAGAGCGCGCCTTGCGCAGAGTTTTTTCGGCCACTCTCTTCCTTGTCGATCTCTTGGCGGCTTTCCCGGTCACGACCACGGACGGTTTCTCGTCTCCTCTCTCGTAAGTTATGATGTCGCCCGCACCATGAATCCCGCCGGCGCCAATCCGAGAGCGGCGCTCATTGTGCCATGGCGCGCAGTCTCGCCGCGCTGGCGTTCATCTCCTGAGCGATTTTCAACCGGGCGGTTGATTCGTTCTGAAGATCACCGCGATCTCCGAGCGATAGGTTCGGCCGATTCGCGCTCAACAGATTAAAGATGGACGCCACCTCCTCCAAAGCACCCGTGCCGGACTCATAGGCAGCGGCACTCGATTCGGCCGATCTCGGTGAGGGCGAGGCGAGTCGTGCGCTCCGCGCGCGGCCGCTCGGCCGGCGATCCACCCTGAGCCGGGTGACGGACCGCAAGGCCCACTCTATTCGTGCCCGCGCGGCATGTGCGATGAGGCCGTCCGCGCGGATCGACGTGGCTCATCCCTCCGCGCCGACCTCGCAGCGGAGATCAGCAATTCATGTATTTCCAGTTTCGCTGCTTGCCCGCGGCGAGCCATTCGAGCGTCGTCGCGAGCCGCGTCGCGCGCGTCTCTGCGCGTTTCGCCTCGGTGATCCACTCGATGTATTCGCGTTTGTGACTGGGTGCAAAATTTCCCCACGTCTTCGCCGCCTTCGCATTTTTTTTCATCGCCGCCGCGAGATCGGAGGGTGTCGGCCGCGCGGGCTTCGGTTTCGGTTTTGGTCGCGCGGGCAAGCCTGACGTCATCAGTTCCGACGCGCGCCGAAGGTAACGACGCAGGTCCGCATCGGGCGGCAAATCGTTCGGCGAGGTGATGTGGCCCATGTGGCCCATCGCGTCGGAGGTCTTGCCGAATTCCTTTGCGAGCATCTTCTCCATGCCTCGGTGCCAGAAGCCGAAGGTCGCGTGCGCCTTAAACGCCGCCATGCCACACAAAATTTTTCCATTCAGCAGAAAACTCGGCATGCCCCACTTGATCGCCTCTTCGACGTCGGGACACTCGGCATGCACCAGTGATCGAAGGCGTTTAAGAATCGGCTGGGCGAACGCCGCCGATTTGGTGATGTAGGCGTCGATGCGGGCGTCTTTTTTCGAAGGCATAATCCAGACTTAGGTCTCGCCTGAAACGCTGACCAGCCTGAATTAGTTGGCCCGCTCCTTTTGCGCGCCGTGACCATCACCTCTTCCCGCCAGTCGTTTTTCCTCTGCACCGCGCTCACGGTTGCTGGATGCACCGCGACCAACGAAACCGCCCACCAGGGATTCACGGGCGATCTGCGTGCGTGGAAGGTCGAACAAATGCCCGGCGGCACCGTGACCATGCCCGGCGGCGCGCTCGTCATCGAAGACGCCGACGGCTGCACGGTGTGGTTTCGCGAGAAACTCACGGCGCCCGTCGAGATCAGCTATGACCTCACCGCCGTCGCACAAGGCGGCCCACACGACCGGGTGTCCGACGTGAATTGTTTTTGGATGGCGCGCGACCCGACGTCCGACGCGATGCCGGCGGGCCGCTCGGGGAAATTCTCCGACTACGATTCGCTGCTCACCTACTACGTCGGCTACGGCGGCAACACCAACACCACAACCCGCTTTCGCCGCTACGACGGCACCGCCGCGCGACCGTTGCTCCCCGAGCATGATTTGCACGACCAGAGATTCCTCCTTGAGCCCAACCGCGCTTATCACATCCGGCTCGTCGCGCGCGACGGCGTCGCGGAGTTCTGGCGCGACGATGAGAAGATCTTCTCGTATCGCGATCCCGCGCCCCTGACGAGCGGCTGGTTCGCTTTTCGCACCGTGCAGGCGCACCTCGAGGTGCGGAACTTTCGCGTCACCCGGCCAATGCCCTGACGCGGCTCAACGGCCTAGATCGGTCACGGCAGTTTATCCAGCCACGTCAGAAACGCGTCCTTCCATTTCGGCGAATCCGGCCCTCGGCCCAGGCCGAAGCCGTGGCCACCGGTGGCGACTAGCAACTCCACCGGAACCTGTTTCGCCTGCAACGCCGCGGTCGTCTTTCGCGTGCACGATGAAAAACGTCGGCAATCCCTCGCGCCCCCGGCGCTCGAGCGAATACTCCGCCACGCGCTCCGGCGTAGGCGAGTCCCCGAGGAGCCTGAGGCGCGAACCCCGGTGCACAAAAGGCCCGTCCAGCAGGACGAAGGGATAAAGCAGCGCCACAAAGTCCGGCTGCGATCCCGTCGCGACGTCGCCGAGGATCGCTTCACGGCCGGCCAAATGACCGCCCGCCGAACAGCCGAGGATGCCCACGCGTTTCGGATCGATGTCCTATGCCGCCGCGTGCTCGCGCACCAACTGCACCGCCGCCAGCGCGTCCTGCGGCGGAAATGGGAGCGCCGGCTTCGAGGCGTCGCCATCGGGCAACCGAGACTTGAGCACGACCACCATGATGCCGTGCGCGGAAAAATACCGGCCGAGCGAATAGCCCTCATTGTCGATCGCGACATACGTATAGCCGTCGGGCGCGGCGCGCAGCCAGTGCCGTGGGCTCGTCGCGACGCCCGGAAATTTATTTCCCGCCGTGAAAGTAAGCCGGCGCTGCGTCACCCCACGCGGCGGAGCGGGACGCGTGATTCCGGTGCCCGCGCGGCGCTGCGCCGACCTTTGTGAGATCGTCAGCCAGATCGGCGAGGAACACTTCGGCGTGGGTTTTCCCGTCTTTGGTCGTGACGTTGCCGAGAAAAGCCAACGCTCGCTTTTGCTTTGAACCATCGCGCTTCACATAGCCCTCGCGTCCCACCCAGCCCTCCTCGAAGGCCCGGCTGATCTCATCCGAACCCGGCTTGGGCGCAGCCACGGTATGCGTCACCAACACCGAGAACCCATCGCCATCGTGACTGCGGGGATGGCTGCGGGCCACCAGCACCGGGCCCGCGGGCACGGCCACGCCGATGTTGCGCTGGTTGGGCTCGCGGGGCGGCGCATCGGCGCGCGCGTCCAAACGGGCCAGCACCTCGTCCTCAGAGGTAAAGCTCACCCACTTGCCGTCGGGACTGAACCCATGAACGTGCGCACCGCCGCGCAACGCCCCGGCGGTAAACGGCGGCGCATAGTTCATGGCGTCGAGCGGCCCGGCCCATCGCGGCGATGCTGGGCTCAGAATTTATACGTCGTCGTGAGGTAGTAGGCGCGCGGCTGGATGGGCACGTATTGGAGCATCGTGTTGCGGCCCGTAGCGGGAAGAGTGAGATAGCCCTGACGGTCGGCGGGATTCACGCCCCAGCCGCGCCACGTCATCACGCCCTCGTTGTCGGTGAGGTTGTTGATGTTGAGACCGAACGAAAGCCGCTGCGACCAGGTATAACCGAGCGAGAGGTCGAACTGGTTGAAGCGTGGGAGGGTGATCACGTTGGCGATGTTGCCGGCGCGTTCGCCCATGTGTTTCCACGAGAGGTTCGCGTGGAAATTCGCGGTGCGGTAGGAGAGCGTGTTGTTGAGAATGAAATCCGGGTTGTTGTCGGCCGGCTTGCCCGAGAGATCCAGATAGGTGTCGTCATCGCGCCCGATGCCGCCGGCTTGAAAAATTTTCCACGTGTCGTTCTTCGCCTTCTGGGCCGTGAAAACGGTGCGCAGGCTGAAACGGTCGGAGAGCTTGAACTGGCCCTCGAGCTCGATGCCGTAGGCGGTCGTCGCGTTGTAGAGCGGATCCGGGAAGTAGAGCGTCACGCCGTCGGCCTCAGTGGCCTGCGTGATCGCGAGGATGTTGTCGAGGTGGCTCCAGAACGGCGTGGCGGTGAGCGTGGCCCAGCTGTTTTTGTAGCGGTAGCCGAGCTCCCATTGCTTCACCGTCTGCGGACGACCCTTGAGATTATCGACGCGGAACTTGGAGTTGTAGTTGCGGAAGAAGCCATAGTCCGGGGCCTTCTCGCCATCGGCGAAACGCACGTAGAAGGAGTTGTTGTTATCGATCACGAAATTGGTCGCGGCCGACCAGGAGAAGCTGTGGACCGCTTTGTCGAAGGCCCACACGGCGGCGGGATTCGGCACGGTGAAGCGGTTGTCGTAGAGCGTGAGCGGATTGCCGTCCGCGCCGCCGTAGGTGGGGTCCCAGTTGCCGCGGGGGTTTTGGGTGCCGCCGCCGTTGAAGCCTTGGACTTGGTAATTCTCCATGCGGAAACCCCAGTCGATGCCCCAGCGCGGATTGATGTCCCACTTGTGTCCGAAAAAGAGCGCATACTGGCGGGCGACGGCTTCGTCGCGGGTGTAGCCGACGCCGAGCGCTGTGAAGCCCTCCGGATTCGTGAGCTGCACAGGGCCGCGTCCAGCCCATCCAGCTACAGCGTCAAGGGCGGAGGCGCTGGTGCCGGCGGGGGCGTTGGCGGCGGTGGCGGGCAGCCAGACGATGCCCACCGGCTCGGGTTGCTCGACGAGCGGCGCGGCAGTGCGGCCGCCGTTGGACTGGCGATCGGAGATGCCCGCGTAGGAAAAGAATCCACCGACGGAGAACGTCATCTTGCCCACACGCTTCGTGAGCGTCAGGCGGTCCATCAATTCGTCCACATGCTCATTGGCGACACGCGCGGTGTTGGTCCAGAGCGTGTTCGACTGAATCTGCTGGTTGGGCAACCGGGAGGAGGTGACGATCTGGCCGGGGTTCGAGGCGGCGCTGCCGCTGACGGCATAAGAGCCGTTGGAAGTCACCTCGGCGAAGAGCGCATTGGTGTGGCGATCGTAGAAGCGATAGGTGCCGGCGGGCACGCGGCCGCTCTGCGGACCGGCGGTGAAGTTGAACGCCATCGTGCTAAAAAAATTCGGCCACTCGAGCGAGCGCGGCGTGACGCCGGCGCTGGAATTCCAATCCGCGTGATTGCGGACGCCCTTCAGATTATTGCCGATGCTCCAGCCGTCGCCAAAGTCATGTTTCCAATCGACGCCCAGCAGGCGTTGCCGCGAATGGACGGCTTCGGTGGTGTCGAAGGTGTCGAGTGTCGTGTCGGACTCGCGCGGGTAGAGATGCTTGCTCTTCGGAAACAGATTGGTGCTGTAGCGGCTCAGGCCGGGAAACTGCCGCGGGTTCTGCGGATCGATGGCGAGGAGGTATTCATACCAGTGGTTTTTGTCGTCGAGATACTTCGCGTAGAATTTCACCGAACCGCGACCGTAGTCCTTGAACAAATTTCCGCGGACGACGTAGCCGTCGTTCATCGGATAGCCGATCGCAGGGCGGTGGCCTTCGGCCCGGCGATAGAATGCGCCGGCGTCGTAGACCCAGCCCTGGTTGCCAAGCGGTCCGCCGACATTGAGGTCCGTGCGCACGGTCGGCGACCAGCGGCCCTCGATGCCAACGCGGGTGCGAACCTCGCCACCGAAGCGCGGCGTGCCCACCTTGGTGATGTAGTTGAAGACGCCGCCGGGCGCGTTGGACGACGTGATCGAGGCGCTGCCGCCGCGCACGGCCTCGACCCGCTGCAGTGTGGCATCGGGGCGGTTGAAGTAGCCCGGGCCATAGTTGCCAAAATTGACGTTCGTGATCGGCAGTCCGTCCTCCTGCATCGAGACATAGTAGGTGCCGCTGGCGCCGTCGCTGCTGTCGGCCGAGATGCCACGCGAGTAAACCATCCCGCGAATCTCGCCGAGCGACGAATTCACGAAGACGCCGGCGACGTTGAGGAGCATGTCCTCGGCGCTGATCGCCACCTGCTCATTGAGCAGTTCGGAGCTGACGGCGGTGATCGCGGTGGTGGCTTTCTTCGCCTCCGTGGCGCTGAAGACGCCGGTCACGACGAACTCTTCCAGTTTCACAGCGTCGGCCGCTTTGGTGGCGGGCGGGGCGGGGATGACTTGGGCAGCAAGCGGAACAGCCAACAACAGGCTGAGCGCTGTGAGGGATAGCGCAGGGTTTCTTGGTTTCATGGGGAAAATTACACCGATCAAGCCGGGGTGGCGGCGGCAGTAGCCCGCTCCACGCGCGGACGAATCAGCAGCACGAGCCCGACCGAAAACAGCGCGACCCCGGCGAAGGCGCCGAAGATCAGATTCAATGGCACGTGGCGATCCCGCAGCGCGCCGAAAGCCACGTCACCAAATCCTCCGCAGCTGATGCTTACGAGGTTCATGATCCCGTAGCCCGTGGCGCGCCACTCCGGCCGGGCGATTTGGCAAAGGATGGGCATGTTGTTGCAGTCAAAAAATCCCCAACCAAAGCCAAACACAATCAGGCCCGCGATCGCGACGCCGAGGGTCCCGGCATTGCCGACGCTAAAGAGCGCCGGGAGAAACAGCGCCATGCCGATCGCGCTCGTGAAGATGCGGCCGCGGGGCGTGGTGCGCATCCAGCGGTCCGCGAGCGTCCCGCCGATGAGCGCGCCGATGAGCGAGGCGATTTGCACGTAGAGGATTGCGCTCACGCCCGCCTTGCCCTGACCGAGGTGAAATTTTTCCTTCAAAATATCCGGCATCCAGTCGCGCACCACCCAGCCCGCGATCGCCGGCAGCGTGAAGTAGAGCACGAGCAGTAGAAAATTCCGGTTACCCAGCAACCCGCGCAACACGCCACGCGATTCACCCGGAGCTTCGACCGTCGCGGCGACGCGCGGTGGATTGCGCAGCAGCGCGAATAACGGCAGCGCGTAAATCACGCCCACCATCCCGCACGTCGAAAACGCCCAGCGCCAGCCGTGGTCCGGCGAGTCCGCCACGAAGCCCGCAAAGCCGCCGCAAATCTGTCCGAGATAAATGCCGGTTTGATGAATGCCGATCGCCCGCGAGCGCGTGTCGCCCGGATGATAGTCCGCGATCAGCGCCAGCGCCGCCGGAATATAAAAGGCCTCACTCATGCCCATCAACGCCCGCGCTGTGAGGAGTTCGTGATACGTCGTCACATGTCCGGTCCACCACGTAATCACCGACCAGATCAGCAGACTGGCGCCGATCACATGCCGCCGCCCGAGCCGATCGGACACATAGCCCGCGAAGGGACTGAGGATCGCATAGGTCCACTTGAAGCCGCCGAGCACGAGGCCCCAGTCGGCCTTGTTGGCGATGCTCGGGATGTCGCCAACCATCGACGACTTCATCGTCGCGAGCATCTGCCGGTCCAGGTAGTTCAACAACGCCACCGGAAACAGCAGCGCGACCACGACCCATGCGTAGCGCAAAGGAGATGAAGCGGGGCCGGGGTTCATCGCGAGATGGCAACAGGCGCTTCGGCCGCAGGCAAGCGAAGCATCGTGAAATTGAGTGGTATCGGAATCACGCCACTGCGGCAGTTGCCGGCGTCAGTGACCACTGGCTGAAGAGGGCGCTCAACTCGGACACGATTTTCGCATAGAGGCGACGCGACTCCGGCGACACGATGGACTTGGGCGCACCGGCCCGCAGACCACGCGCCTCCATCCCCGCCGCCACATTCAGAGGAAATTCCAACTGATCGATCACGCGACCGAGTTCGACCATCCGGGTCGCGGCCAGCGCGGCATCACCCGGGCGCCCCGCGCGGGACGCCCGCTCGATTCCAACCATCAATTCCGGCACAATATTGACGAGCCCGCCGATCGCACCGGCGGCGCCGAGGCCGAAGACTTCGGGCAGCCGCGTGTCGGCACCCGACATCACGACAAATTTTTTCTCCCGACCGAGCGCGATCAACTCGCGGTGATAGGCGAACTCTCCCCCACTCTGCTTGATGGCGACCATCGGAGCACGCTCGGCAAATGCCGCGATCGTCGCGAGGTCGATGCGCTTCCCAACGAGCTCGGGGAAATTGTAGAGCATCACGGGCAGGCCGACCTCCTCCGCCACGTGCAGGAAAAATGCGAGAATGTCCGCTTGCGACAGCGGGAAGAATGGCGGCGGCATCAACGCGATCGCCGGCAGGCCGAGCGATTTGGCGAATCGGCCGAGTTCGACCACCGCGCGCGGCCGGATATCGCTGACATTCGCGATGACGTGCAGCGGCGCGGCGAGCTCGGCCACGGCGGCGAGGACTTGCTTGCGCTCGTCGATCGAGAAGTGCGGA
>JBBRLB010000016.1:0-61282 GCA_038231575.1 Opitutales bacterium
CCAGAAATTTTTCGTGCGCCGCGGGCATCAGCGCCACCCAGTGCGGGCAATCCACGCAGTGCGCCCCGCTTACCCGCCCGCGCACGCGTTTTAATTCCTGCCGCCGACACCCGCCGTC
Source organism: Opitutales bacterium (assembly GCA_038231575.1). Lineage (GTDB taxonomy): Bacteria > Verrucomicrobiota > Verrucomicrobiia > Opitutales > Opitutaceae > CAITWF01. The sequence continues at coordinate 119 of JBBRLB010000016.1, forward strand.
AGCCGCCACTTCGCGAAACGAATCCCGGCACACCTTGAACTCCGGATAAAAGCACGTCTTCACGATCTGCTTCGCCGCATTCGCCAGCAACGGATCATCGAGGCCGCCCAGCGCACCGGCCACCAGCGCACCGCACACGTCCTCCGCCATTCCGCCCGGCGCGCCCATTTCGTCCGGCTCCAGCGGACACGGCTGTCCGCGCTCCGCGACGAGCGCCCACAATCGCGCGCCAAACGCCGCGCCGTCCGCGGCCGGCAGCGGCGGCCGATCGTTTTGCGCGAAAAATCGCGCGAGCACCGCGCTCACCAGCCGGGAGAATTCTGCCGCGCCGTCATCCACGCCCGCAGACCGCCGCAAACCCTCAGCGCTGTCAACGCCGCCGCCAGCGGCGCTAATCCTGTGCCGGCCTCGCATCACCCACCCTTTTGCGCGACGCGTGCCGGGAATAATTGTCATGGTCACACTTTCTCCTTCTCTCCAACTGTGCTGGTCGCAAACCGTTCCCGCTACGCCTGCCCCGTTGTCCCGGTTTCCCCTACTCTCTGCGCCTCCCGTTTTCACCCGCTGCTCCCATGATCCAGACCGTCACCGCTCCCGCCTCCGCGCCGCTCTACGTCGAGCTGGCGCGTTCCCTCGAACTGCTCATCGATCAAGGCACGCTCCGTCCCGGCCACCGGCTGCCGTCGGTCCGCCGCATGTCGCTGCAGCGCGACGTGAGCATTTCGACCGTGCTCCAAGCCTACACCGTCCTCGAGAACCGCGGCTGGATCGAGGCGCGACCCCAATCGGGCTATTACGTCCGCCCGCGGTTGCCGAGCGACGCCCCCGAGCCGCGCATGGCGAGGCCGATGGCCAAGCCCAGCTACGTCGGCGTCAACGATCTCACCGCCGAGGTGCTCACCCTCGCGACCGATCCGAGCTACGTGCCGTTCGGCGCGGCGTGCCCGCACCACTCGCTGTTCCCAACGAAGAAACTCGCGCGCATCCTCGCCGCCGTCGGCCGCAACGATCCCGCGCTGCTCGGCCGCTACGCAATGAACTGGGCCTACGATCCGCTCACGCGCGAAGTCGCGCGGCGCTACCTCCAGGCCGGCTGCCCGCTCTCGCACGACGAACTCGTCATCACCATCGGCTGCGCCGAGGCGCTGCATCTCTCGCTTCGCGCCGTCACGAAGCCCGGCGACACCGTCGCCGTCGAGACGCCCACCTACTTCGGCTTTCTCGAAACGATCCAGAGCCTGAATCTCAAGGTCGTGGAAATTCCCACCGGCCCTCGCACCGGCATCTGCCTTGACGCCACCCGCGAGGCGTTCGCGAACAACGACGTGAAAGCGCTCATGGTCATGCCGAGTTATTCGAATCCGCTCGGCTCGTGCATGCCCGACGAAAACAAGGAGAAGCTCTACAAGATTCTCCAGGAATTCGATGTGCCCGCGATCGAGGACGACATCTATGGCGATCTCCACTTTGGCGAGCGCCGGCCGAAGCCGCTCAAGGCGTGGGACACCGATGGCCGGGTGCTGCTCTGCAGTTCGTTCGGCAAAACCCTCGCGCCCTCGCTGCGTGTCGGCTGGTGCGCGCCCGGCCGCTACCTGGAACGCGTGCGGCGCCTCAAGTTCACCACCACGCTCGGCACACCGGTCGTGTTGCAGAAAACCGTTTCGGATTTCCTGCGCAACGGCGGCTATGATCACCACCTCCGCTCGATCCGGCGCGCGTATCATCACCAGTTGCACCTGTTCTCGCAGGCGATTCTGCGGTTCTTCCCCGAGGGCACGCGCATCAGCCGGCCGGAAGGCAGCTTCGTGCTTTGGATCGAGATGCCCGCCGGCGTCGACACGCTAAAACTTCACCGCGACGCCCTGAAGCACAAGATCTGCACCGCGCCCGGCGCGCTCTTCTCCGTGAAAGATCGCTACCGGAATTGCCTGCGCATGAACTGCGGCCTGCCGTGGACTGACGCCATCGAGGCCGCGCTCAAGACGCTCGGCGATCTCTCAAAGAAGCAGCTCTGACGCGCGATGAGTGAAATCATCGAACCCCTCTCCGCGCCACCCACCGCCGCGGAACTCGCCGACTTGCATGCCTTGCTGCGCGACGCCGTCGAGGGCGGCGCGTCGGTCGGCTTCGTGATGCCACTGCCCGACGCCGAAGTCGTCGCGTTTTGGCACGGCGTGCTTGCCGAGGTCGCCGCGGGCACGCGCGTTCTCCTCGTCGCGCGCGCGGCGGGTCGCATCGTCGGCAGCGCGCAGCTCGAACTCGCGCAACGTCCCAACTCCCGCCATCGCTGCGAACTTCAAAAACTCCTCGTGCTGCGCGGCCACCGCGGTCGCGGCCTGGGCGTTGCGCTCATGACCGTCGCGGAAGATCACGCCCGACGGCATCGCCGCACGCTCATCGTGCTCGACACCAGCGCGAGCGGCAACGCGCTTCGCCTCTATGCGCGCTGCGGCTACACGCGCGCCGGTGTCATCCCGCACTACGCGCAAGATCCCGACGGCTCGTTCATCGACACGGTCGTTTACTACAAGGAGCTCGCGTGCGCCCCTCGCGATCGCTCCTGACCTAACGCTGTCCAAGCCGTCGGTAGAATCGCGCCTCACTTCACAAAATATTTTTCCGTTTCCTTTTCACGTGTCCACTCAACCTTCCCGCCCTGCGCTCATCCTCGCGTTCGCCGCCATCTACATCATCTGGGGCAGCACGTATCTCGGCATCCGCGTCGCGGTGGAAACGATGCCGCCGTTCCTGATGGCGGGCGCGCGCTTCCTTATCGCGGGCGTGTTGCTCTTCGCCTTTCTAAAAATCCGCGGCGCGAAATGGCCGACGCTCCAGCAGTGGCGCGCGAACGCCATCATCGGCACCTTCCTTCTCCTCGGCGGCAACGGTCTCGTCGTGTGGGCCGAGCAAGTGATTCCATCCGGCATCACCGCGCTGATCATCGGCGTCAGCCCGCTCTTCATGGTGCTCACCGAATGGGCGTGGCCCGGCGGCAAGCGCCCGACGACCGTCATGATTACGGCACTATTGATCGGGTTCGTTGGGGTCGCGTGGCTCGCGGCCCCGTGGGAAAATGCCGCGCACGGGGGTTTCAATCCGTTCGGCGTCGTGACGATACTTTTCGCCTGCCTGTTCTGGTGCATCGGCTCGATCTACTCGCGCCACGCGAAACACGGCGCGGACCCATTCATGTCGTCGGCGCTCCAAATGCTCGGCGGGGGCGCGGCGCTCACGCTGGTGGCGCTGCCGCACGGCGATTTCGCGGCGCTCAACCTCGCGGCGATTTCACCGCGTTCGTGGTATGCCTTCATCTATCTCATCGGGTCCGGCTCGCTCATCGGATTTTCCACGTTCGTCTGGTTGATGAAACATAGCACGCCCGCACGCGTCGCCACCTACGCTTATGTCAATCCGATCGTCGCGGTCTTCCTCGGCTGGCTGCTCCTCCACGAACCGATCAACTCCCGCACCCTTGTCGCCTCGGTCATCATCGTTGCCGCGGTCGTGATCATCACAGTGGAAAAAACGCGGCCGAAGTCTGCCACCGCCTAGGACGGCTTTTGTCGCTCCACGATTGCTCTCCGTGCGGCAGGTTCAGCAGGCGATTTCGTTCACGCACTCAAACACCCGCAACCGCATCGCCGTCGTGGCAAAATCGATCACGCCTTCGCCGACCGCGAAGGTCGGGTTGAGCCAGCGGTAGCGCGGGTCCTCGGTTTGAAACGCCAGCCACACGGTAAACGCCCGCTGCTTTCCATCCGGCTCGGCGCGCACGCTGTAGCCTCTCATCCGAAAAATAATTTTCGCTCCGTCGGGCGTGGCGATGACGCCGGCGCCGTCGGGCTGGAACACGTCGTCCTCGCGCAGCGACGGATGGTTCGACGAGCGCACCTTGCCGCGCACCCGATCACCCGTCGCCTCACCGTCGGCCTCGCCATAACCCGCCCCGCTCGCGCCAAAGGATTTTTGGAGCACGAACTCGCCGCGGTAGGCGAGCGACATTTCCAGCAGCGGCTCGAGTCTCATCGTCGCTCAGCGCGCCATGGCCCGCCGCACCCATTCGTCCAGCGGCTGCGCCGTCACGCCGAGTTGTTTTTCCCAGTCCGCGTCCACGGCATCGCCCGTCGTCGCCATCATCTCAAACAGGCCGAACATCGACTCCGTCAGCGGGTCGGGTGCCGCCGCGCGTCCACCCTGAATCGCCGCGAGCGGCATATGCTCGACCGCAAACGCCCGGCCGGTCATTCGTTCGAAAATCCGCACGGCCTCCAGCGGCGTCGTCGGCTGGCCGCCGATGCGAATCGTCTTCCGGCTCACGGCGGGATTGCCGACGCACGCGACGACCGCCGCCGCCACGTCGGCGAGTGCGATGTAGTGAATCGGCTTGTCGCCCTCGCCGCAGACGCGCGCCTTGGCCGCTGCCACATCGAACCCGGCGATCGGCGAAAGCCACACCTCGGAAAAGCACGACGGTTGGAGAATCGTCCAGTTGAGCGCCGATGTTTTCAACTTCGCCTCCGCCTCGCGCTTCGCGACCGCCAGCGGCACGGTCTGCTTCGCGTGATCGAAAGAAACGAAAACGAACTCGCTCACGCCCGCCTGCTCCGCCGCGCCGATGAGCGACTTCACGCCGACGCGATCGACGGTCTCGATCGAATCGCCGTCGCGTCGCGAGATCGTCGAACTCGCCGTGCATACAACCGTCGTCACCCCCGCCACGGCACGGGCGAGCGACGGCGCGTCTTTCAAATCGCCGACGACCAAATTCACGCCGGCGGCGGCGAGCGCCTTCGCCTTGTCCGAGGCTGGATCGCGCACGAGGCCCGCGACGCGTTTCCCCGCGTGCGCAAGTTTGAGTGCGACCGACATGCCGAGATAACCAGTGCTGCCAACGATGAGAATCATGGGAGTATTTTTTGTTTTTGAGAAGGCCAGGTCTGCGTTACCAACCCGTGCGAGTTTTTCGGGAGAAGTCCCTCATCACGCGCCCATTTCTTTTCGCGAACGCCGCGCTTACGTCCCGCCCGGAGTGCCATCCACCACGTGGCGAACCGATTGCCACGCCGCGACCGCATTGAGCGTTTGCAGCCGTTGTTTAAACCCGGACTCGCCGCTCAAGCAGCCGGTCTCCCGCTCGAACAGGAGGAAGCTGTCGACGAGCCACTGCGGCGTGTCCGCGAACAGCTCAAGCGCCGCCGTCGGGTCGCCCAGCATCGCCACCGCAAAGCCCGCCGCGAAATGGTGGCGCGCCGGCAGGCCCCGGAGGGCGCGCACGACCGCCTCGGCTTCGGCGCGCGCACCACACTCGGCCAACGCCCATGCGGCGAACCCGTCGCTGACCGCGTTCATGCCGACGGTCCATCTCGCCTTCAACGCCGGCTCGAGCGCACCGCGCGCCCGCGCCACGGCCTCGTCCTTTCGCCCCAAGCGCACCAGCGCGAGTGCGGCCTGCGCGCGCGTTTGAGGCGACGCGACCCCGACCCGCTCCGGCTCTTCCAGCAACGCGAGCGCCTCGGCATGCCGGCGCGCGAACAGAAACGCCAGCCCGCGATGCAACGCGATCACCGCCGGAGTCGGCAGGAGCATCCGGGCGTTTTCCAATTCGGGAATCGCGAGATCCGGCCGGCCCTGACACATGTGCGCGCGAGAAAGATAAGCCCAAGCGATCTCCAAGTTGGGATTTACCACGAGCGCCTGTTCCAAATGACGAATCGCCTCGGAAAACTGGCCGCGCAGGATCGCCATCGCTCCGAGCACGGCGTGCGGCTCCGCGAGGTTCGGATCGCGGGCGAGTGCGTCGCGCGCATAGCGCTCCGCTGCGTCCAGCATCGACCCGACGTGCCGGCTCGCCACCGCCGCAAGGATCGCGCGGCGGCCCGCGACATAAGCCAGCCCCGCCAACGCCATCGTATAGCTGGGACTCACCTTGAGCGCTTCGCCAAACGCCGACTCCGCCCGCACGAATCCTTCCTCGGTAAACTCGTTCCAATGCCGCCGGCCTTCGAGCACGAGTCGGTGCGCCTCGACGTTGATCGTGCGCGACTCGGTCGGCGGCGTCGCGGACGTCGTGCCGCCCGAGGTCGCGCGTCGATTCGAAAATCCATCCACCGCCGCCGCGGTCGCGGCGCCCAGCCAGCGCGCTGCGCGCGTGCCGCGCAGTTGGTTTTTCACCGTGGCGAAAAACGCCGGCGGCTTTGCCTCCACCTTTTCTCCGCGCAAGAAACGTTGCACGTCATCCGCGAGCGCCCGCGCCGACGGATAACGGTCCGCCCGATCTTTCGCGAGGCAACGCAGCGCGATCCAGCTCAGCTCATCGTCCGCCGCGGCGAACAATTTTTCCGGATTGGTTTGCCGCCAGTGCGCCGCCGCCGCGAGCGCCGGCGCGTCGAGTTGCTGCAATAAATCGGTCAGGGTCGGCGCCGGATCCTCGCAAATGCGACGACGGACATCCTCGTAGCCGACACTGGCACTGAGCGCACCGAGCGGCGTGCGGCCCGTGACCAATTCGCCGAGCAACACCCCAAGACTGTAAACGTCGCTGCGCGCGTCAATCTCGCCGCCGCTTTCCGCGGCCTGTTCGGGACTCATGTAACTCGGCGTGCCCATGAAACGCGGAAAAACCGTGACGAGCGTTTTCTCGGTGAGCTTGAACGCCGTCGCCTTCGCGATGCCGAAGTCGATCACCTTCGGCGTGAATTCGCCGTCGTGGTTCGCGACAAGGATGTTCGAGGCCTTGATGTCGCGATGAATAATTCCCTTGGCGTGCGCATGCTGGAGCGCGTGGCACACCTTCGTGAATAACCCGAGCCGCACCTCGAGCGTGAGTCGCTGCTCGTCGCAAAATGTCGTGATCGGCGGACCGCTCACCAACTCCATTACGAAAAACGGCCGGCCCGCCGGCGTCGCGCCCGCGTCGAACACGCGCGCGATGTTCGGATGATCCATCAACGCGAGCGCCTGCCGCTCCGACTCGAACCGCGCGATCACCTCCGCGGTGTCCATGCCGGGCTTGATGACTTTCAGCGCGACCTCGCGGCGAAACGGCTCGCTCTGCTCCGCGCGAAACACGATGCCCACGCCGCCTTCGCCGAGTTTCTCGCCGAGCGTGTAACGCCCGATCCGGCCGAGCGGCGCGGTCAGGAGCGTGGGCGCCGCCTCGGGTTGCAACAACGCCGGCCGCTCGTGCGCCGCGAGCAACGCCGCCACGCGCTCGGCCATCGCAGGTTGGGTGAGCGCGAGTTGCCGCAAAAATTCTTGGCGCTCCGCGCTCGGTCGCGTGAGGGCGTCGGAAAAAATCTGCTCTTCGATTTCGAGTGGGTCACTCATCGCTTCAGGTCTTAACCTATGCGCCACGCGGTTGCTGGCACCCTCATTTATTTTTCGGCGGCGTCAGTTCCTGAATCAACCACGCGCGCGCAAAAGTCCACCAGCGGCTCGCCGTCGCCTCCGAGATTTCCAGCGTGCGTGCCGTTTCCTCGAGGCTGAGGCCGGCAAAATAACGCAGCTTCACCAGCTCCGCCTTCTGCGGCGAAATCATTGCGAGTTTTTCGAGCGCGTCGTTCACCGCGAGCGTTTGCTCGTCGCTGCCGTCGTTCGCGACCGCATTCTCATCGAGTTGCACGACCTCCAGTCCGCCGCCGCGTCGCGCCGCGTGCCGCCGCCGCGCCTGCTCAATCAGGATGCGCCGCATCGCCTCGGCCGCGGCGCCAAAAAAATGCCGGCGGTTCTGCCAGTCGGGCTGTGCATCGCCGCCGAGCCGCAACCACGCCTCGTGCACGAGCGCGGTCGGTTGCAGCGTGTGTGCGGCGGACTCGCGGCCCATCTTCGCCGCGGCGAGCTGGCGCAGCTCCCCATAAACCAGCGGCATCAGATCGTCGGCCGCGCGCGGGTCGCCGGCGCCCAGTCGCTGGAGGATCAGCGTGATTTCGCCCACGCCCCGAGCGTGCGCGAACTCCGCCCGGCGAACAAGAATCAAACTCCCCTACACGGCGCCGCGCTGCCGCCGCCACGCCGCGAAGCCGAGCATCGCGACTCCCACGAACACCGCGTAGGTCGCGGGCTCGGGGATCGGAAACGCGGCGCCGGTCGGTGTGAGGACGAATGCGTGGTAACCATACTGAGTCGTGTCGTGCAGGGTGCCGACGATCTGGCCGGAGCTGTTGATCGCGTTGGCTTCCTCGATATTCCAGCCGGCTGGCACTCCGGTAATTACGAGCGAATTCAAATCGAACAACGTGCCGTTCGCATAAACGAAGCCGTGTTCCAGTCCCGACACCGCGTCGAGCACACCGGTGACGATTCCGTTGTCATTCACCCCACGCGCTGAGCTGCTGGTAAATCCCGCCGCGACCCCGAGATCGACCGTCGATCCGCTGGTGTAGAGAAAAGCGTGCGTGGTCGCGTCACCTGAGATTTGGGAAGCGCCCGCGACCTGGCCGGACGAGTTCACAGCATAGGCATAGCTGTTGGTGCCGCCAAGCGTGCCGAGGTCGAGCCCGGCGCTGACTAGGCCGTTGGCGCTGGTGCGAAACGCATGCTTTGCACTATTGCCCGTGATGTCGGATGAACCCACCACCTGCCCTGACGGGTTGATCGCGTAGCCGTAGCTGTTGGCGCCGCCGAGCGTGCCGAGGCTGTTCCCGGAACTCAGCGTGCCGCTATTCCAGAGGAAAGCGTTGTTGGCGCCATTGCCGGTGACTTGAGAGTAGCCGACGATTTGACCCGAGGCGTTGACGCCGGTCGCATAGCTGTTCGATCCACCGAGCGTGCCAAGATTGATCGGACCAGTCGCAGGAAGATCGTAGTAAGCGGCGTGGTCACCGGTCGCGGTGTTGCCGTAGCCCACGGCGCGGCCGGCATTGTTGAAGCCGGAGACGAGATCGTCGTTACTGCCTCCGGCGAGCAGATTCAAAAATGCACCGTGCGTGCCATCGGTCCAGTTCGCGATCGCTGCCCTCGGGTAGTTGGTCACGCCATAATCCCGGCCAGCAGCGAATCCGTTGTCGTTGATCGCATCGTAAAACGTCGAGGAGGAACCGGTAAAGCTGATGGTATAAACCGCCTGGGCGTGAGCCGAACCAGTCGCAGCCGACAGGATCGCAGCGCAGCGGAGCAGTAAAATTTTCATCGGGTAATTGGGTAATTGATGGGGCGAGAATCCATTCAGGGCTCATGCGTCGTCGCGCACCGAAATCCCTCACTCACGAAAGCTATTTACGCCGCCACCACAGCAGAACCCCGCGCGGTTACAACGCTTTAGTCCCTGCTCGTCGCAAAAACCTCGCGCTCTTCGCGCTGCACCTTTCGTTCTCAGCGCGATGAGCCCCGCCATCGCACTCGTTGGCGACTATTCGCCCGACGTAATCGCCCACCGCGCCATCCCGCGCTCGCTCGAACTCGCGTGTGCGGCGACAAAGTGCGACGGCACGTGGCAGTGGATCGCCACCCGCGATGTGCGCCACGCCGCACGCGATCTCGCGAAATTTTCCGCCGTGTGGCTCGTGCCCGCGAGCCCGTATGAAAACATGGCGGGCGCGCTCGACGCCGTGCACTTCGCCCGCGAAACCCGGCGTCCGTTTCTCGGCACCTGCGGCGGATTTCAGCACGCTTTGATCGAATTTGCGCGCGAGGTCGCCGGACTCGCTGCCGCCGACCACGCGGAAACCAATCCGCATGGCGACACCCTCGTCGTCACGCCGCTCGCGTGTTCTCTCGTCGAGCAAACCGGGTCGCTCCGCTTTGCGCCCGGCTCGCTCATTCGCGCCGCCTACGGTCGCGACGCCGCACACGAAAGCTATCACTGCAACTACGGGCTCAACCCGGCCCACCGCCGCGCGCTCAAGCGCGCCGGCCTGCGATTCACCGCCTTCGATCAAAACGACGACGTGCGCGCCGCAGAACTGCCAGCAACCAGTCATCCGTTTTTCGTCGGCACGCTCTTCCAGCCCGAGCGCGCCGCGTTGCGCGACGAGGCGCCGCCGCTCGTGTCTGCGTTCGTCACCGCTGCGGCCCGCTCGCACGATTAGCGGAACGACTGTAGGCCGCATGGCGGCGGAATAACCGCCGCAAGGCGCCCTCGACCTCTCGCCATTGCCGGCGGAATCGCCAGCTTGGCAACTCCCTCATCCTCCCATGCCCGAAGCCCTCGCCGTCCTCGTTGTTCTCGCCCTCTCAGTGGTCATCTACGTCGTCGCGTGGTTTCAAAGCCGCGATCCCGCGAACTTCAATGCGGCCGCCGAGCTCGAACGCCTCCAGCTCCACGAAGCTTGGCTGCGTGATCGGTTGCAGCGCGCAACCAGTGAGCAATGGGACCACGCCATGATCGCGGCCCTCACCGAGGAACTGCGCGCGACGTCGCAGCAGCTCGCCCGCGTCACGGTTTCCAGCGCCTCGCGCTGACCTCCGCACCCCGTCGCGGATCGCGACGCGAATTCGTGCCCTGACGGCCCTGCTCCCCAAGGCGGGACCCTGGCGGCGCATCGCCCCCCGGCGCGCGCGCTTCGCGACATTTTCCCCCCGCTTCGTCCCAGAAACGTCGGCGGACGCAGCCCGGTCGCTATCAACCGTGCCATCCCGACCGCAGCGCCACGCCACCGCGCTCCTTCCAAAAAAATCAATCGCCGAAACCAAAATGAAAAACTCCCTCCGACTCTTCGCGGCCCTCACGCTTCTCCTGAGTTCGTCCGCGTTCGCCCAGACCACCGGCAACGCGACCGCCACGCGGCCCGCGCACGGCCGGCATTTTGGTCCGCCGCCTGGCAGCACGCTCAATTCCGACGGCACCCTCACTCTTCCGGACGGCACCGTGGTGCAACCGCCCACGCACCACCGCGACGGCACGATCACGCTGCCCGACGGCACCGTCATCGATCCGTCGGAGGATCATCCGGGCCGGCCGGTGAAAAATATCGATGGTTCGCTCACGCTCCCCGATGGGACCACCGTGCCATCGAACGCCGACGGCACTTACACGCTGCCCGACGGCCACGTGATCGATCTTTCGAAAGGACCGCCCGCCCGTGGTCCGGGCGGTCCTGGTGGCCATCGCGGCCCGCCGCCGGGCGGCGAATGATCCGGCGCCCAATTTGTGGTGGTCGTAATTAATAAATAGCAGCCGGCGGCGCCCGCGAGTGGTTCGCGAGCGCCGCCTCCTTCGTCTCCGCGCGGCGCGTCCCACGCCCGCTTTCAACCTTGAGCCCCTCCGCTTCACTTCAACACCCTTGGCCCGTGCGCCTCCCCGCCTCCAGCCGCATCCAGCGCCCGCTCGCTCTCTTCGCGCTCCAGGCCGCGCTGTGGGTCGCACTCAGCTTCGCGTTCGCCGCGCTGCTCGTGCTCACCGGCCCGTTCGACTGGAACGGCGCCCTGGGAATTTCCGCGGTCAACTGGCTGCCATGGGTTGCGCTCACGCCGCTGATCTTCTGGCTCGCGCGCCGCTTCCCACTCGAACGCGGGCGTCTCCTCCGCAGCGTGCCCGTGCACCTCGCCGCCGGCCTCGCGTGCACCGCGCTCTGCTTGTGGGTTTCCGCCAGCGTGTTTCCGATGGCCCGGGCCGGTGGACCAGCTCAAGGATTCCGCGGCTTCGGCCGCGGGTTGAATGGCAATCCGGATCTGCGCCGGTCCGAGGAATTGCCGGCGGGCGAGGCTCGGCCCCCGCTCACCGAGGTCGAGCGCGCCAAGCGCCGCGAAGAATTTTTCAATCGGAAGCGCGCCGGCGGACCCGACGATCGCTTCGACCACGGTAAATCCAAAGGACCCGACGGGGAATTTTCGCGCGGGTTTCCTGGCCCCGGCGGGCGCGGGGGTCCCGGTGGATCCGGCGCCGGATTCGGTGGCGGACTCGGTGGCGGGGAGCCGTCGTTTCTGAACAGCCTGCGCCGCGATTTTTTTGGCGCTTTCGGTCCCTTCGCTCTCCGCGGCAATTTCGGCCTCGCGATCTACTTGATCGTCGTGAGCGCTGCGCACGCGCTCGGTTACTATCGCCGCGTCAAGGAGCGCGACGTCCAGGCCGTCGAACTCGTGGCGAACCTCAACCGCGCCAAACTCGACGCGCTCCGCCTCCAGCTCCAGCCGCATTTTCTGTTCAACACCCTCAACGCGATCTCCACGCTCGTCCACCGCGACGCCCACGCCGCCGACGAACTAATCGGCGATCTGAGCGATCTGCTCCGGCTCTCGCTCCTCACGACCGATCACGAGGTCCCGCTCGCCCGCGAACTCGAGCTCCTCGATCGCTACCTCGCGATCGAGCAAACGCGCCTCGGCGATCGTCTAAGAATTGTCCGGGAAATCGAGCCCGCCGCGACGGGCGCGCTCGTGCCCACCTTCGTCCTCCAGCCGCTCGCCGAAAACGCCGTCCGCCATGGCCTCGAGCCGCGCAGCGTCCCCGGCACGATCACGATCACCGCGCGCGCGACCGCGCAAACGCTCACGCTCATTGTCGCCGACGACGGCGTTGGCCTCGCGCCCGATCGCGCCGGTTCACGCCGCGGCATCGGCCTCGCTAACACCGAGGCTCGCCTGCAAGCGCTGCACGGCAGCGCAGCGAAACTCGAAATGCAATCGCCGACGACGGGCGGCTTCCGGGTTGAAATCACGTTGCCGTTTCGGACCGCGCCGAAACCCGCCGAGCCCGCGATACCCGCCACATGATGCTCACCGCCCTCATCGTCGACGACGAGCCGCTCGCCCGCGAACGCCTCCGCACCCTTCTCGCCACCGAATCCGACCTCGAAGTGATCGGTGAATGCGTCAACGGCCGCGAAGCCGTCGCCGCCGTGAAAAAGCAGCGGCCCGATCTCCTCTTCCTCGATATCCAGATGCCCGAGCTCGACGGTTTTCAAACGCTCGCCCAGCTCGCGCCGCCATTGCCCGCCGTGATTTTCGTGACCGCCTTCGACGAGCACGCCGTGAAAGCTTTTGAAGTTCACGCGCTCGATTACCTGCTGAAACCATTCAAGCCCGCGCGCCTCAAAGCCGCCGTCGCTCGTGCCCGCGAACAACTCACCGCGAAGAAATCTTCCGGCGGCGATGACACGTCGAAGCGCATCCTCGAGCTGCTCGAGTCGCGCGCCGCCGCCGCGCCCGAATATCTCGCGCGTCTCGCCGTGCGTGACCGCGACAAAGTCCGCTTCGTGAAAACCGCCGACATCGACTGGATCGAGGCGTCGGGGAATTATCTCGTGCTCCACGCTGGCAAGGAAAACCACGTGCTGCGTGAAACCCTCACGTCACTCGAAGCCCAGCTCTCGCCGAAGGAATTTTTCCGCATTAACCGCAGCGCGCTCGTGCACATCGACCGCGTGCGCCACGTGGAACCTGCGTTCAACGACGAACACATCGTCGTCCTCGCCGACGGCACGCGCCTCACGCTCACCCGCGGCCTGCGCGAATTGCAGGATCGCTTGCGCTTCGCGTAGGCCGATCGTGTAGGGCGTCACCCATGTCCTCCGGCCCAGACACAAGACAGAAGCCCTACAACTTCACAGCGGTGCCTTCTCCGCGATGGCGCGGAAGCGCGGGTCCTTCCGCAGAATCGACCAATCGGGACTGAGCAGCAGATAATTTCGCCGCCACCAGCCGGCCGCGGCCTGCGCTTTCACGATGGCGAGCGCCTCGTCGGTCATTCCGAACCGCGCCTGCACTTGGGCGAGCGCGGCGTAGCCTGCGACCCGCACGTGGCCAAACGCGCCCGCCGCGAGGTAGGGATTTTCATTCGGCGACGCAAATTCGAGACTCCTCCCCGCCGTCGCCAGCGCCTGATCGCGACGACCAAGTCCGGCGTAAATCACCGTGAGCACTCCGGAGGGATTTGCCGAGTGGGGACGTTCAACCCGCTCCTGTTCGGCCATTGGCAGGACGATGCGATAAGCCCGCTCCGCACCCGCGACATCCCCCAGCTCTTCACGGGCGCGCGCGGCGAACAAGCTGCCCCGCAAATCTGGAGCCGCAGCAGTGAACGTGTCGGCTTTCTCGCCGGCCGCCAAAGAACCCACAAAATCTCCGATCTGATAGAGGAGGAACTGGCGCGACCGCCAGTAGGTCCCGAACCGCAGCGCAGCGGGAACCTCGTCGAGCGACCGCACGACCGCTGTGCGGTCGCCGCGCCAAAACCATTGATTGAGCGTCTGATTGGTCAGCGGAATCGACGAGCCGAGCAGTGTGAAAGCGAGATCAAAGGCCTTTTCGGCCTCATCGTAACGACCATCGGCTTGCAACCTGACGCCAAGCTGGGTGACGTTCACCCCGTTGCGCGGATCGAGTTCCACGGCCCGCCGCATCAGAGCGATGGCCTCCGCGCGGTGACCTTGTTGCAGGGCGATGAAAGAGCGGGCCGCAACGAAGGCGGAATTATTGGGCCCGTCCTTCTCCGCGAGATCGAGTTCACGCAGGGCCGCCGTGAGCTGCGTTCCGTCGGCTGAAATGTAGAACGCGCGTGGCGATTCGCCCGGTCACGCCGCCAGCCGGCAGCGCGGCGGCGGACGCCACTTGGTGGTCGCTTCCGCTGGCAGCGTCATCCCGATCGCTTCGCCGACGCTCACGCGCAGGAACGGCCGCACGCGGTTGAGCCGCACTTTCACCGCCCCGATCGAAAGTCCCTCGCGCGCCGCCGCCGACCGGTAGCTGTTGCCCTGCACGATGTGCGTCACGAGGCTGCGATCTTTCGGACTCAGACGCACCAAGGCGTGTTCGAGCGCCTCCATGATTTCCGTGAGCGCCTGGCCGTTGTTCGTATCGGGTGTCTCGCGAAAATCGCCTTCGTCCGAGACGGTGGCGGGCCGGCAGTTGCGGCGGCGGATGAAGTCGAGCGCTGTGTTGCGGGTGAGCGCGAAGAGCCACGACTCAAAGGTCACCGGGTCGCGCAGCAGCGTGAGCCGGCGGACCATCTTGATAAACACCATCTGCGCCACGTCCTCGACCGCGCTCGGCTGGGAAATGATCGAGCGCACGAACCCCGAGATGCGCGCCGTATAGCGGCGGACGAGGTCGGATTGCGCCGTCATGTCGCCGCGCTGCGCCCGCCGAACCAAGGCGAGGAGTTCGGTTCGCGCCGTGCGCGCGGCCGCGTCTTCGGTGATGGTCGGGGGGCGGGTGACAGAAAGCGCGGCGACGGTGGATTTCACAGGCCGGACGAAAGACGAGGTAACTTTCCCCGCCAACGTGCGTGGGACGAACCCGGCGAAAAACGAAGCGAAGCCCCATGCAACCGGGACGGCCCGCGGGCGCCGGGCGCCGGCCGGCGCAGCGACGGACTGTCCGTCCGCCGCTGCCGCAAACGGGCCTTGTCAGCGCCGCGGGCATTTCCATCCTCGACCGGGCATGCCTCACCCCACCCCGCCCGCCGACGACGCAGTGCACAGCGAGTCGTTTCTACGATCGCTGATGCGCCGGCAATTCGCCCTCTCCGCCGCCTGTGCCGCCACCTTCCTCGTCGTGCTGCTCGGCGTCCCGTTGCTCAACTATTTCGCGCCGGCGCTCATGGCGACGCGGGTCGGCGGCTTCACGCTGAGCTGGCTGATCCTCGGGGTGCTGTTCTTCCCGTTCGTGTGGGTCATTTCGTGGCTGTTCATCCAGCGCTCCACCACCCTGGAAAATGATGAAGTCGCCCAAGTGCAGCGCAACAAGGAGGGACGCGGAACATGAACCTCCTCACCACGCTCGCGCCCACCCTCGCGTTTCTCGGCGGAGTGGATCCGTGGATCTTCACGTTCGCTTTCATCACGGTTGTCGTGACCATCGGCATGGGTTTCTGGTCGGCGAAGCAATCGAAGACCGCGAGCGACTTCTTCGTCGCCGGCCGCTCGGTCTCGGTGGGCTGGAACGCCTCCGCGATTTCCGGCGAATATCTTTCGGCGGCGTCGTTCATGGGCATCGCCGGCATGGTGATGGCGAACGGCTACGACGTGCTCTGGTATCCCGTCTGCTACGCCTGCGGTTATTTGTTTTTGCTGCTCTTCAT
The DNA here is from genome assembly GCA_038231575.1 of Opitutales bacterium. Classification (GTDB taxonomy): domain Bacteria; phylum Verrucomicrobiota; class Verrucomicrobiia; order Opitutales; family Opitutaceae; genus CAITWF01. The sequence continues at coordinate 16,074 of JBBRLB010000016.1, forward strand.
CGCCGGACCGCTGCGCCGCTTCGGCGCCTACACGATTCCCGATTTCGCCGAGGGCCGCTATGACTCGCCGCTGTTTCGGAAAATCGCCGTCTGCTTCGTGCTCTTCATCGGCTTCGTCTACACGATGCCGCAGATGAAGGGCGCGGGCGTCACGCTCGCCTACATTTTCCCCGGCATGCCCTACTGGGGCGGCGTCGCCCTCGTCGGCGCGGTGATCACGCTCAACGTCGCGCTCGGCGGCATGAAGGGCATCACGCTCGTCCAGGCCTTCCAATATTGGATCAAGCTGTTCGCGATCAGCGTGCCGATTTTCGTGCTGATGGCGGTCTTCGGTTTCTACAACGGCCACCTCGGCGCCAACGCCGCGCCCGGCGAAACCGCCGCACCCACGCCCACCGCCGAAATCGCGCGCAAGCCGCTCGTCGAAAAAGCACCCAAGGACACCGCGTGGATCGCGCCGTTCGGGCCGCTCACGACGAAAGCCGTCGGCGCCGCCGCCGCGAAACTGCCCGCCGAGCAACGCCCCGCCTACCTCGCCGCGCACCAGCGTCCCTACTCGCTACTCTACACCTACTCGCTGATCATCGCGCTCGTCTGCGGCACAGCCGGCCTGCCGCACATTCTCGTGCGATTCTACACGAACCCCGATGGCGCCGCCGCCAAGCGCACCACGATGTGGGTGATGATTCTCATCGGCGTGTTCTATGTTTTTCCGCCGGTGTTCGGCGTGCTCGGCCGCAACCTCGCCCCCGAACTCTACAGCGGCGTCGGCGCCAAGGGCACCGACAAGGTCGTGCTCGAACTGCCGCGCGCCGTCGGCGGCGTGCTCGGCTCGATCATGAGCGGCATCACCTGCGCGGGCGCGTTCGCCGCGTTCATGAGCACGTTCAGCGGGTTGCTCGTGTCGATGACAGGCGCGTTTGCCCACGACATCTACGGCCGCATGCTCAAGCCCAACGCCTCGCAGGCGGAGCGGCTCTTCATGTTCAAAGTCGGCGCCGTCGTGATCGGCGGCATCGCCATCCTGCTCGGCACGCAGGTCGAGACGCTCCAGATCAATTTCATGGTCAACCAGGCGTTCGCGATCGCGGCGTCGAGTTACTTCCCCCTGCTCTTCATGAGCGTGTGGTGGCGGGGTATGACAATGACGGGCGCGGCCGCCGGCATGCTCGGTGGCGGGCTCGCGGCGTTAATGTGCACCGGCACGATCATCCTCGGCGACATCGGCAAAATTAACCTCGCTGACTTCTGGGCCTTCCATCCGCTCACGCGCATCCTCGCCGAGCAACCCGCGATCTGGACGATGCCCCTGTCGATTAGTTTGATGGTCGTCGTGTCAAAACTCACGGCCCCCTCGATTCCCCCGGACATCCGCATGAAGATGCTCGTGCTCCACGCGCCCGAGCAGCTCGGCCTGAAACAGGAATACATCCAGGAGCACAGCGCCGGCGCGGGGCATTGAAGCCGTGGCGGCGGCTTCCCGCCGCCGAACAAAATCCTCCTCGGCGGGAAGCCGATGCCACGTTCAGCGCACCGCCGACTCGCGTTTGAGCCCCCGCGTCATCAGCGCGTTCAGGGCCGCCGCCGGCTGCTTGTCGTCGAACAAAATCGCCCGGATTTCACTGAGGATGGGCGCGTCGATTTTTCTCTGCGCACAGAGATCGGCAAATGACGCCGTGGTCTGGTAGCCCTCGACCACCGTCTTGCGATGGGCGATCAGTTCGGCTGCGCGCCGGCCTTCACCGAGCTGCACCCCGAACGCGCGGTTGCGGCTCCATTCGCCGTGACAGGTCGCCACGAGATCACCAAAGCCGCTCAAGCCATAAAATGTTTCCGGTTTCGCCCCAAGCGTCACACCCACGCGCACCATCTCGGCCAGCGCGCGGGTGAGCATCGCGGCCTTGGTGTTGTCGCCGAGCTTCAATCCTTCACAGCACCCCGCCGCGATCGCGTAGATGTTTTTCAGGCAGCCGCCGAACTCGATGCCGGTCAGGTCGTCGCTGGTGTAAACGCGCATCGTCGCCCCGCTCAGCGCCGTCTGCATCTCGGGCACGCAGGCGTGCGGACCCGACGCCGCGAGCACCATCGCCGAGGGCTGGCCGAGCGCGACCTCGCGGGCGTTGGTCGGGCCCGTGAGTGCGCCGACGAGCACGCCGGAAAATTTCTCCGCGATGACCTCCGAAGGCCGCAGGTGCGTGCCCAGCTCCAGGCCCTTCGCCAGGCTCACGATGAAACGGGCGCGACCCGGCCAGACGGCATGCAATCGCGCGCAGGTTTCGCGCAAGGATTGCGCCGGGCACGCGAGCAAAACGACATCCGCATCCGCCAGCGCCACCGCCAGGTCAGCGGTGACCCGCACTTCAAAGGGCAGCGAAACCCCGGGGAGATAGTCGCGATTTTCGCGCGCCTCGGCGATCGCCACGGCTTGAGCGGCGCGGCGCGGCACGAGCGTCACGACATGGCCGACCCGCGCCAGATGCAGCGCGAATGCCGTGCCCCAGGCCCCGGCGCCGATGACCGCGAAGTTCATGGTGGGGAATGAATCAGAAAGTTAAAAATGTGGAACTCAGGAAATCAGGAAACTAACATCGACTCATTCCTGACTTTCCTGAGTTCCACCTTCCCTCCCGGCCTTATTTAAGGAACGCCGGAATCTTTTCGCCCGCGACGATCTGCTCGAAGGATTCCCGGGCGTTGATCAGCTCAAACGCGCTGCCCCGGACCAGCACCTCGGCGGGCATCGCGCGCGTATTGTAGCGGCTCGCCATCGCGTAGCCGTAGGCGCCCGCGCTCATGAACGCGAGCAACTCGCCCTCCCCGAGTTCCTGCAACGGGCGATCCTTTGCGAAGCAGTCGCCGCTCTCGCAGATCGGGCCGACAACATCGGCCGTGAGCGCGCGCCGCGAACTGTCGCGCTGCAGCGGCACGATCTCGTGGTAGCTCTCATACATCGCCGGACGGATGAGATCGTTCATCGCCGCGTCGACGATCAGGAAATTTTTTCCGGCGCCGCGCTTCAGATGCTCGACGCGCGACACCAGCACGCCCGCGTTGCCGACCATGAAGCGGCCGGGCTCGAGGAGGATTTTCAGGCCGAGCGGCTGGAGCAGCGGCACGAGCGCCGCGCCGTAAACTTCCGGCGTGATTGGGCGCGAGCCCGCGGGCTGCGTGTCCCACCACGACTGTGCCCCGCTCGCGAGGGCATCCTTGTAGACGATGCCGATGCCCCCACCGACCGAGAAATAGGTGATGCCATACTTCGCCTTCAGCTCCGCGGCGAAGGGCGCGACCTTCTCGACCGCCTCGACGAACGGACCAACTTCGGTGAGCTGCGAGCCGATGTGCATCTGCACGCCCTTGATCTGCAGATTCGGATATTTCGCGGCGGCCTCGTAGGCGGCGGCGGCAAACTTCAGCGGAATGCCAAACTTGTTGTCGCTCTTGCCCGTCGTGATTTTCGCATGCGTGTGGGCATCAACGTCCGGGTTGATCCGGATCGCGATCGGGGCCTTCCCGCCGAGTTTGCCGGCGACATGGTTGAGGCGGGCGAGCTCGGGTTCACTCTCGACGTGGAACGAAAAAATTTCGTTTTCGAGCGCCAGCTTGATCTCGGCCTCGGTCTTGCCGACGCCGGCGAACACGCTGCGCTTCACATCCGCGCCGGCGACGAGCACGCGGCGGAGTTCGCCGCCGCTCACGAGGTCGAAGGCGGCGCCGAGGTTCGCGAAGTGGCGCAGCACGGCGACATTGGAGTTCGCCTTCATCGCGTAGCAAATCTGGACGTCGAGCCCGGTCAGCCCCCGTTGGAGGCGGGTCACGTTGTCGGCCATCGTGGCTGCGCTATAGACGTAGGTGGGTGTGCCGTAGAGGCGCGCGACCTCGGCGAGATCGATGGATTCGCAGTGAAGATTCGGGCCGGTGTAGCGGAAGTGGTGCATGGGAATGGGAGAGCCGAGCGGTAAAAAGGCGTGAAAGCCGGCGAACCTAGCGGGATTCCCCTTGAAAAAACGACTCCAAAGTCGATCTACTTCTCCTGTGCTCCGGTTCCTGTTCAATTTCTGTCGGCGTCCCGCGATCCGTTTTGGACTCGGGCGGGACCCGCGCGGCAAGTTCCGCGACCCGCAGTTTGTGAGCTTCATGTCGGCGGGCAACCGCAAGGCGCTCGACACCGACCTGCACGATGCGGTGCTGCGCGGACGGAAGCTGGTGCGGGCGCTGTTCAAGTTCGCCCTCTTCGGCGGCGGCGCTTGGATCGTCCTCGAAAGCGCGAAGGCGCTGTCGGTGTTTTAAGGTTCGAGGCCCGGGCATCTCGCCCGTGATTATTCAAACCCACGGGCGGGACGTCCGTGCCACTTACCTCACGCCACCGATCGCGAACTGGTTGCCCGCCCGCACGGCGCGGCCGCCCACAAAATCGATCTCGAGGAGCTTCTCGCTCTGCACGTCGATACCGTTTTCGTCTTTCAACGTCGCGACGATTTTCCGTGTGCGCGGGTCGACGACTTCGCCGGTCGACGGATAAACCAGCCGGCCGTCGATGCTCAACGTGATCCAGCCGGGCTCGTCCCGCAGTTCGATTGACTCGATTTTTTTGGGTGGCATCCGGGTGTTGTCGAAGATGTGCAGGCGGCGGTTGTGGGCGTCGGCGAGCCATAATTCCTTTTCGTCGAGGGTCAGCGCGATGCCGTGGCTCGGACAGCCGTGGCGCTTGACGCCGCCGCTGGGAAAGTCGGTCACCTCGACGCGCTGGAGCACCCTGCCCGTCTTCAGATCACCGATTTCAAAACCGAGGAGGCCGTTGAGATTAACGTAGGCCAGCGTCTGCGCGCCGTTGATCGTGAAGGGCCGGATGAAATTACTGAACGGCCCGACGGTGCGTGCCGCGGTCCGCGTGGCCGTATCGGCGACAGTGAGCAGGGGCGATTTCAAGCCCGCGAGATAAGCGGCCTTGCCGTCGGGGCCGACGATGGTGTTGTGCGCGCCGGAGTTCGGGACGATTTTCGCGAGCACCTCGCCGGTGAGCGCATCGACCACGTGCCAGTGCTCCTTCTCCAACGACGGCAGGTAAAGCACCTTCCCGTCCGGGGTGATCGACATGCGATCGCAGCCGCCCTCATAATTTTTCTCCCAGACGATCTGGTCGGTCGTGAGATCGAAACAGATCAGGGACTTGAGATTGCTGACGTAGAGGCGCTGCGTGACCTCGCTCGCGCAGATGCCCTTCACGTTGAGCGGGGCGCCCTTTTCATTTACGCCGCTCGATTTGATCCGGCGGACGAAGCGGTGGTCGTGATCGATGTCGAAGACGAGGACACCGTGGCCACCGTATTCCAAATAATCGCGGACGCCCGGTGTGGCGACATACAGGAAGCGTCCTTCGGCTGCTCTGGTTTCATTGGCGCGTCCGACCGGCAGCGCGACGGCGATTAAAAGGAGGGCGGACCAAAACGAGCGCATCGGGGTATTCATCGGGAGCGGGGGTTCTGCACCCTGCCCCCAAACGCGCCACGCTTGCCAGCGAAAAAATTACGGCCCCTGCGCCAGAGGCACAGGGGCCGGTTCCAGTGCGGTGGCGAAGATCAGGCCGCCAACCGAAGACGTTCGCTGCGCTTGATCGCCAGAATCACCGGCGCGAGCTGCAGCGGTGCGGGCCGGACCACATGGGCGTAGTCGGCGGCGAGAATGCCGACCAATCCGGCTGCGAACAGGACCGAGAGGGTGGCTTCAAAGCCGAACGACAGAGCGAGGCCCACGGCCGACAGCGCGACGAGAAGGGAAAGGAGGTGAAGTGTTTTCATGGTGAAAAGGTGGTGTTGCCGTGAAAACACGCCGGGCCGAGAAAAGTTACAATAAAGGCGCGGCCAGTTTGGCCGCGCCCCGAATGACAAACGTTTGGTCAGCCCGCGCCGCCACCCGTGCTCGCCGGCTCCGCCTTGAACGCCGCGCGAATGCTCGCCCCGAGATAATCACGATTCATCCGCGCGATGAAATCGTGCGTGATGAGTTTCGGGCACGCCGCGCTGCACTCGTATTGGTTCGTGCAACTGCCGAAGCCGAGGGCGTCCATGGTCGAGACCATCGCCAGCACGCGCTTGTCGCGCTCGGCCTGGCCCTGCGGGAGCAAACCGAGATGGCCCACCTTCGCGGCGACAAACAGCATGGCACTCGCGTTCTTGCACGCGGCGACACACGCGCCGCAGCCGATGCACACGGCGGCGTCCATCGCGAGATCGGCGTCGGGTTTCGGCACGGGCAGCGCATTCGCGTCCGGCGCAGAACCCGCCCGCGCCGTGATGAAGCCGCCGGCCTGTTGGATCTTGTCGAACGCCGCGCGATCCGTGACGAGATCCTTGATGATGGGAAAGGCGGCGGCGCGGAAGGGCTCGACCGTGATGACGTCGCCATCGCGAAACGCGCGCATGTAGACCTGACACGTCGCGACGCCCTTGCCCGGACCGTGCGGCTTGCCGTTGATCGTGCACGAACACGTGCCGCAGATGCCCTCGCGGCAATCGTGCGCAAACGCGATCGGGTCCTCACCTTTCAGCGTGAGCTCGTCGTTCACGACATCGAGCATCTCGAGGAAGGACATGTTCGGGTTGAGATCCTTCGACTGATAGTCGACGAACTTGCCCGGCTGCGTCGGTCCGGCCTGACGCCAGACGCGAAGGGTGATGCTGAGATTTCGGGTGGTGTTTTCGGCAACCATGGCGGGATTTTTCGGGAGTGGAAGCGGGGTCAGGATGACGCGCGATCGCGCATCATTTGTAGTTTCTCACCGACATCTTCGTGAACTCGTAGTTGAGCGGCTCGACATTGCGGAGCGGCGTCCGGCCCGCGCCATGGAATTCCCACGCGGCGACGTGGCCGAAGTTGGCGTCGTCGCGTTTGCACTCGCCGTCGGGATATTGGTGTTCCTCGCGGAAGTGGCCGCCGCAGCTTTCCTCGCGCCTGAGGGCGTCGAGGCACATGAGTTCGCCGAGTTCGATGAAATCGGCCACGCGGCCGGCCTGTTCGAGCGACTGGTTAAGCGTGTCGCCGCTGCCGGGCACGAGGACGCTCGCCCAGAATTCTTCGCGCAACGCGGGGATTTGCTGGAGCGCTTTCTCGAGGCCGGCCTTCGTGCGCGCCATGCCGCAGAATTCCCAGAGAATTTTCCCGAGACGCTTGTGGAAATGGCTGACGGGTTGCTTGCCCTTGTTGGTGAGAAAACGCGTCGTCATTGCGGTCACGTTTTCCTCGGCGGCTTTGAACTCCGCGGAGTCGACACTCGGCCGCGAGCCCGGTTTCTGGCCGGCGAGATAATCGCCAATCGTGTAAGGGATGACGAAGTAACCATCGGCAAGGCCCTGCATGAGCGCGCTCGCGCCGAGGCGGTTCGCGCCGTGGTCGGAGAAGTTCGCTTCGCCGAGCACGAAGAGGCCGGGGACATTCGACATCAAATTGTAGTCCACCCACAGCCCACCCATCGTGTAGTGCACGGCGGGGAAAATGCGCATCGGCGTCTGATAAGCGCTCTCCGCCGTGATTTCGTGGTAGATGTCGAAGAGGTTGCCGTAGCGCTCGCGCACGCCGTTTTCGCTGAGGCGTTTGATCGCGTCGGCGAAGTCGAGGTAGACGCCGAGTCCGGTCGGGCCGACGCCACGGCCCTCGTCGCACACGCGTTTCGCGGCGCGGGAGGCGATGTCGCGCGGGCAGAGATTGCCGAAGGCGGGATACATCCGCTCGAGATAATAGTCGCGGTCGGCCTCGGGAATGTCCTTGGGCGTTTTGCGCGCGTCCTCTTTTTTCTTCGGCGCCCAGATCCGGCCGTCGTTGCGGAGCGACTCGCTCATCAGCGTGAGCTTCGATTGATAATCGCCGCTCACCGGGATGCAGGTCGGGTGAATCTGCGTGTAGCAAAGATTCGAGATGCACGCGCCGCGCTTGTAGGCGCGCCAGATCGCGGTGGCGTTGGAGCCGCGTGCGTAGGTCGAGAGATTGAAGACGTTGCCGTAGCCGCCCGTGGCCAGCACGACCGCGTCCGCCGCGTAGCGCTCGATTTTTCCGGAGACGAGATCGCGGACGATGATGCCCTTCGCCTGCCCGTCGACGATCACGAGATCAAGCATCTCGGACTGCGTGTGCATCTCGACGGTGCCCGCGCCGATCGCGCGCGAGAGCTGCGAATAGGCGCCGAGCAACAACTGCTGGCCGGTCTGGCCGCGCGCGTAGAACGTGCGGCTCACCTGCGCGCCGCCGAAGGAACGGTTCGCGAGCAGCCCGCCGTATTCGCGCGCGAACGGCACGCCGGTCGCGGCGCATTGATCGATGATGTTGACCGACACTTCCGCGAGCCGGTGGACGTTGGCCTCGCGCGAGCGATAGTCGCCGCCCTTCAGCGTATCGTAGAACAGCCGGTGCACACTGTCGCCGTCGTTCTGGTAATTCTTCGCGGCGTTGATGCCGCCCTGCGCGGCGATCGAGTGCGCGCGGCGCGGGCTGTCATGAAACACGAAACACTTCACCTTGTAACCGAGGTCGCCGAGCGAGGCGGCGGCCGAGGCGCCCGCGAGGCCGGCGCCGACGACGATCACCTCGTATTTCCGCTTGTTGGCGGGATTGACGAGCTTGATGTTCGCCTTGTGGTTGCGCCATTTATCGGCGAGCGGTCCGGGCGGAATCTTGGAATCGAGCGTGGCCATGGCGGAAATTATTTGGAGACGGTGGCGACGCTCGGGGCGTGCGGTTTGAGCCGCCCGAGCAGCACCGCGGCCGGGATCGTCAGGTTGAAGAAGAAATACGCGGCGCAGAATCCGATCGCGAATTTCCGGAGCGCGCCACCCCATTTTTCGGTGCGCAACCCGAGCGATTGAAAAAGACTCTCGGTGCCGTGCAGCAGATGGAAACTCAGCAGGCCGACCGCGACGATGTAGAACAACGCGACGATGGGATTTTGAAATCCGAGGATGACCATGCTGTGGACATCGAGGACGTCGGTGCCGGCCTTCACGACGAGGAAGCCGGCCACGCGGTAGTCCTCCTTCATCGTATAGTGCGCCAGGTTTTCCTTGAACGTCGCCGACTGCGCCGCGCCCCACGTGAACTGCGCGAGGTGGTAAAGGACGAACACCAGCACGAGGTAACCGGTCCAGCGCATCGCGCGCGACGCCAGCGTCGCGCGGATCGTGTGCTTGAAACCGTAGGCCGAACCGCGCGCCCGATTGTTTTCCAGCGTCAGCACCGTCGCCGCCCAGATGTGGATGAACACGCTCACGATCAGCACCCCGCGAGCGACCCAGAGCAGCGGACCCAGTTGGTGGAGGAATTGTGCGTAGCCGTTAATATGATCCGGCGACTGGAAAATCTGCAGATTGCCGACGAGATGCCCGAGCACAAAACCGATCAGGATAAGGCCGGTGACGGCCATCAGGATTTTGCGGCCAATGGAAGAACTGAAAAGGGAGCCAACGAGGTTCATCTCAGGGATTCAGACGTGGAAGGGGAAAACCAACCGCTAAAAATTCGGACACGAAGCATCTGAAGTAAAGAGGCGCGTGCCACATGACACGCTAAATTAGCGAACCTAACCACCGGGAGAAGTCGCCAGCGCCGCGCTGCGCGCCGCCTCCTCCGCCGCCCGGTGCGCCAGCCCCTCGCGACCGCGGTAGCGGGTGAAGCGCGGCAGCCACCAGGCGAGCGCCGCGGTGCCGAGCACGCACAACACCCCGCCCGACACCACCGATCCGCGCAGGCCCACCAGGCTGGCAACGAGCCCCGCCTCCGCGTTACCAAGATACGGGCCGGTCGTGTAGCTCACGAGCTCGATCCCCGCGAGTCGCCCCCGCAAATGATCGGGAATGGTCTGATTCCAGATCGTCATCCGGAAAATCCCACTCACGGTGTCGGCCCCAAACGCGATCACGAGAAACAGGAGTGCGAGCCAGAGATGATGGGCGAGTCCGAAGCCCACGATTGCCAGTCCCCACACGCCGGCCGCGATAATCACGGCGAGGCCGTGGCGCTCCACGCGTTTCGTCCAGCCCGAGGTCACCGTGACCACCAGCGCCCCCACCGCCGGCATCGCATAGAGCAGCCCGATCGTGCGCCCGCCGAACTGCTCGGCGATCGCGGGAAACAGCGCCAGCGGCATCCCGAAAAACATCGCGTTCATGTCGATCAGGTAGGTGCCGAGTAATTCCTGGCGGCGGCGCGCGTAGGCCCAGCCCTCGCGGATCGTCGCGAAGCTCGGCCGCCCGACTTTTTCCGGCGGCGGCGCGGCGCCGATCATCGCGAGCAGCGCGAGCGAGACGAGAAATGTCGCACCATCGAACGCAAAGCCGACCGCCGCGCCCCACGTGGACGTCACCACGCCCGCCAGCGACGCGCCGGCGATGAAGGTCACGGCGAACCGAAACGAAGCGAGCGACGCCACCGCCGGCATCGCCTCCGCCGGCACGAGCCGCGGCGTCAGCGATTCGATTGCGGGCCGGTGCAATCCGCTCACTGCCGCGAACAGCGCCGCCATCGCGTAGAGCACCCCCACGCGCGGCTGCGACTGGAGCGCGTTGGCGACGAGCACGGCACAGCACACCGTCAGCACCGCTTCCGCGAGAATCACGAGCCGACGCCGATCGACGTAGTCGGCCAGCGCGCCGCCGAGAAATCCCATGATGAACATCGGGATGAATTCCGCGAGGCCGAGCAGGCCGACCGCGGCGGTCGAGCGCGTGAGCTGATACATTTGCCACGGCAGGACGACATAGCTCACCGCCGAGCCAAAACTCGACACGAATTGCCCCGTGAACAACAGCCGGTAGTCGCGCGATTGCCGCAGCGGCGTGATGTCGAGCGCCAAAGCCTGCCACCAGGCGCGGCGCGCCGGTTTTTCAGGCTCGCCCGCCATGCGTCAGCGTGACGCCAGCGGTTTCAACAAGGCAAATTTTCCGCTCGCCGCCGGCGCGATGAATTTCCGCCGGAACGCCGCCACGCGCGCGCCGCCGCCGAGCAGCTTCGCCAGCGCCGTCTCGACCGCCGCGTGATCTGCGACCTCGTCGGCCACATAGTGAAAATCCCAGCGCGTCTCGCCGGTTTGCACGAGCGAGTAGTGCCAGCACGTGAACGGCGCCGGCAGCGCGGCATCGAGGTCGGTCGGCGACACCAGCGAACCATCCGCGCGGAAAAACAAATTACCCTCGCGCCCGAGCAACCGGAAGCCGGTCGGGAATCTCTGCACGATGTCGCCGGTGTGATAGCGCAGCAACGGCATCGCCTCGCGGTCGCGCGTCGTCACGTAGATTTGAAAGACGTCTTTCAACTCCGCACCGGGCCCGGAGCTGGTCGCGGGGCGCCACGGCGCGAGTTCGATGAACGCGTTCGCCTCGATCACGGCCGAGTTGTCCTTGAACGCTTCGCCCACGAACAAATACCCCGCCTCGGTCGAGCCGTAGAGATCGACTTGGGCCGCGGGGAAAACTTCCTGAATCCGCGCGCCGTGCTGCGTGCTGGCCTTGCCGTAGGTGAGAATAATGGCCTTCACGCTCGGCACTTTCACGCCGCGCCGCTGGGCCGCGCGCGCGAGCAGCGAAAGATAGACCGGCTCGCCCTCGATCACCTCGGGCTGCGTCGCCTGCAACTCCACCACGATGCGATCCCACTCCGCCTCCGGAAACGCGAACGGGTCGCTCGACAGGTTCAGGTAGACCACGCCGTCGAAGTAACGGTGCGGAAACGGGTGGTCCTCGTAGGGACACAAATTGCTGGAGCAGCCGACCGGCGCGAGGACGCACTTGCGATACGGGCGGCCCGTAAACTGCCGCAAAATCGGCGAGGCGAGATACGCGCGCTCGGTTTGCGCGTTCCACCAGCCCTCCTCCATGATCACCGTCATCGGCGACTGCGTGGTGCCACCGGTGCTCTCGTATTCGAATTTTTTCTCCCCGAACCCACGCTCGATCGCGGCGTAGTCAGCGAAGAACGCCTGGTGCCCGCGCTCAACAATTTCTTTTTTCGAGAGCGCCGGAATCTCGCGGTAACACGACCACTGCAGCGGATCCGGGTGGAGCGGGAAACGCTGGCCGTAAAGGGGGCTGCGCGCGTAGATCTTCCGCACCTCGCGCTCGAGCACCTCCGGCACGAAGCCGTTCGCGGCAAGGCCGAGCGTGTCGGGGTGGTTGGCAAAGACGGGCGCAGTCATCGGTAAGAGTGAGCGGCGTAGGTAAGCGTCGCGATCGGTGAAGTCAAACGCCCGGCCCGCTTCGCGCGCGCCAGAGCGGTTCGAAGAGAAACAGGGCGTTCAGCACGAGCGCGTGGGTGATACCGCCGGCGCGCGCGAGCGCCAGCACCTCGGCCGCCGGCTGCAGGACGACCTCGATTTCCTCATCCGCGTCCCACTCGACGGCCGCGGAACGCACCGCGTCTTCGACGAAAACAAAATGACACCGGTTTGACTGAATCGCGGGGTTCGGGTGCGTGGTGCCGAGCAGCCGCGCGTTTTTGCCGGTGAAGCCCGTTTCCTCGCGCAACTCCCGCAGCCCTGCCGCCACCGGCGCTTCGCCCGTTTCCATGATGCCGCCGGGAATCTCGAGTGAAAAGGTGTCGATGCCGAAACGAAACTGCCGCACGAGCACGATCTCCCCGGCCGGCGTCAACGCGACAACGTTCACCCAGTCGGAGGCGCGCACGACCACGAAGTCGCGCTCGCTGGCGCGATGCGGGTGCCGGTAGCGCACGCTGGTGAGTTCGAGCACGCGCGTCGTCGCGACGGATTTCTCGCCGCGTTTCTCCCAGCGGGCGGGGGTGGATTTTTTTTCGGCGCTCATGGTGGGGAGGAAAGCGGGGAAATAAAAATGCCTCCCAGCCGCAAGGGCGAGGAGGCATCGAAAGTTTTTCGCGCGCGAAGATTACTTCTTCGGGAGCTTGAGCTTCTGGCCGGGCTTCAGCTTCGACGAGTCGACGCCCGGATTCACCGTCTGAAGATCGGTGAGCGAGACGCCGTTGGCGCGCGCGATCTTCGCGAGCGAGTCGCCCGCCTTCACCACGTATTCGCCGGGGCCGGCCACGGCCGGTTCACCGCTGCCGCCCTTTTTGGCCGTCGGGGCCGGCTTCTTCATGAGCTCTTGAATCTTGGTTACGTCCTCGCGGAGCGTGGCGAGCGCCGGGCCGACCTGCTGGTCGAAGGCGGCCTGCGTGGAGCGTTGGAGAGCGACGATGTCGCTCTTCGCCTTGTCAGCGCTCGTCGAGGCGGCGCCGACCGTCGCCTCAATGCCGTCGACCTTGTCGATTTTCACCTGATGATCCGCCAGGGTCTTGTTGACCTTGGAGAGGCTGATGGCGGAGTAGCCGCCGAGCAGCAGGCCAATCACACCGACGATGATGCCGCCGACCGGAAGCATGCTGTTGTTTTCGCGAGAAATAGTATCCATGGGTGAAAAGTTAGACCGGGCAGAAAAAGGACAATCCCGAGGCGAAGCAAGCAGAGATTACTAACAATGCCGCCAATCCCGGTTGAGAGGTAAATCCGGGGGTAAATAGCCTCAGATGCGGCTGCCTCCGTCGCACCCGCTCGCCCATCCAACCGAGACCGACGTTGACACCGCCGATCTACCGCCAACGGTGGACCCCTGTCGTTCGGGGTGTAGCTTAGTCTGGTAGAGCGCCTGGTTTGGGACCAGGAGGTCGTAGGTTCGAATCCTATCGCCCCGACCACTTTTAATATGACGTCCCAACCGGGGGCGTTCGGGCGGGATGCGCGGGCTAGGATTTGGGCGCGCTGCCGAGGTGCTGCATCAGGCGATGTTTCACTTCGAACGGTTTCACCTTGGGACGGCCGAGGTTGTCCATCGCGCCCGTCTTGATGCGGAAATGCGCGAGCGTCGGGCCGCTCTCGGTGGTGTGGGCGGCGAGTAGCCGGGCGAGTGCGTCCAGCGAATCCGTGCCGGCGGCGTGGGCGTAGCCGCACGCTTGTGCAATCGCACCAAACGAGACACCGCGGCTCACCGTCGCCTGCCCGCCCGTGGAGTCGTGCGCCTCGTTGTCGAGCACGAGGTGGAAAAGATTGCGCGGCGCACAGGCACCGATCGAGGCGAAGTTGCCGAGGCGCATGAGCGCCGCGCCGTCGCCATCGACGATCCACACGCGGCGCGCGGGCTGGAGCAATGCGAGGCCGAGCGCAAACGCGCTGGCACTCCCCATCGAGCCGACCATGTAGAAATGATTCGCGGTGTCGCTGAGCGTGTAGAGCTCGCGGCCGGTGTAGCCGGTGGTCGCGACGACGATGTCGTCCGGGCGCTTGGCGGCGAGCAGGGCGGCGAGGGCCGCGGCCCGCGCGGGGCGTTCATCGTAACCGAGCGCGAGCGTCTCGCGAAAAATCAATTCCCGCGCGCCGAGTGGCGCGCGATTGCGCGGCGCCTTCAGCGGATTGTCGGCAACGGCCCCGTGCGGCATCACGAGCGCATACGGCAGCGAGTGCGCGCGGAAATACGCGAAGGCCGCATCGAGCGCCCCGGCGATGCCGGCGGTCGCCGTGGGAAACGGCGCCCACGGAATCCGCAGCGCGTCGAGCAACGCGGTGGTGATTTCGCCCATCAGCTCATGCTGCGGCTCGTCGGCCGGGCCGCCGGGCTGCGCGCGATGCGTCACGATCAGCAGCGCGGGAATGCGGAAGGGAAAGTTGAGCGACGTGAGCGCGTTGACCGCGTTGCCGAGGCCGGAGTTTTGAAACATCACCACGCCCGGCACGCCGGTCGCGACATGCGCGCCGGCGGCGATCGCCACCGCGTCGCCTTCATTGGTCGCGTCGCGAAAGGTCAGCGTGGCGTCATTGATGACGGCGTTGATGAACGGCTTCAGGTAGGAGCACGGCGTGCCGGAAAAAAACCGGAGGCCGCGTGCGTGGCCGGCCGCGAGAAAATCCTGGGCGGAAATCATGACGGGAGAAAGCGCACCGCGAGGTTGAGGTCCGCCAGCGAGTCGACATCGATCCAGTGGCCTTGGATGTAGTGGATCCGCACTTTTCGACCCGTCGCGACAAAGTGGTTGAGGAGGTCGGTCATTTGCCAGTGTGGGAAATCGGGGTGGGCGCGATTCGCCGCGAGGAACGCGCGCGTCCACGCGAGGCCTTGCGCCGAGAGCTTCAGCAGGCCGATCCATTCGCCGTGAAACTCGTCGCGCGGGGTGGCGATCTCGGCGTGTTCGAGATACACGTCATCGTCGAGGAAGTCGTGGGCCGAGGCCGGGCGCGTGGCGCGCACGAAATCGGACGTGCGCTCGGTGCGGGGCTTGTCGCGGAACTGCGTGTCCACGGCGATCACGATGTCGGCGGCATCGCGGACGAGCAGGCCAACGATGTAGCGGCGAAAGAGGATGTCGCCGAACGCCACGAGCGTGTCGCCCTGGACGGTGTCGATGGCGGCGGCGAGCGAGACGAGTTCGCCGGTGGTGGCGTGGGCATCGTTGTCGACGCGGCGGATGCCCGGCACCTTGATCATTTCTTTTTTGTAGCCGGCGACGACGGTGATCGCCGACACATCGAAATGCCGGAAAGCCCCCACGATGCGCTCGAGCAGGCTGTCGCGACCGACCTTGATCAGCGTTTTCGGAATATCGGCCGTAAGCGCGTCGAGCTCGTTGCCGCGCATGGCGGCGAGGATGATCGCCGAGTGGCCGCGGGCGCCTTGGCTAAGATAGCGTTTTTCGGCGGCCTGGAGTTCGTCGTCGCCCTGTAACCGGAAAACCTCCGCCAGCGGCGCGATCGTGTCCTCGATGCCGACCACGCTTTCCTCGCGCCGGATGCGCGCGGCGATCTCCTGCATGCGCGTGATCGAACCGCGCACGAGATGATTCGCCCAGATGACGGCGGAGACCTTGTGGTCGCGAAACGCGGCCGTGGGTGTCGCGTAATATTTCGTGGGAATGAGGATCACCGGCAGGCGGTTGGCCCACTCGCGGAGGAACGCGAAAATTTCATCGGGGCGCGCTTCCTTGCTGTGAATGACGACGGCATCGGCGCCCGCGACGCGATAGGCCTCAGCGCGGCGGAGCGCCTCGCGCAGACCATGGCCGGCGATCAGCGCCTCGGTGCGGGCGACGAGCACGAAGTCCGGATCGCGCAGGCCGTCGCGCGCGGCCTTGAGCTTGCCGCAGAACTCGTCGGGATCCGCGAGTTCCTGCACGCCGTCGCGCAGGAAGCTGTTGGTCTTGGGAAAAAGTTTGTCCTCGATGCACACGCCAGCGATGCCGCTCTGCTCGAGTTTGCCGACAAAGCGGCGGAGCGTGTTGAAATTGCCGTGGCCCGTGTCGCCGTCGATGAGGATGGGCACCGTGGTCGCGTCGGCCATGAACTCGGCGGCGTCCACCACTTGGGTCCAACTCGCCTCGTTGTTGTCGCGCACGCCCAGCGCAGCGGACATCGAGAGCCCGCTCGCCCAGATGCCCGGGAAGCCGGCCTCCTCGGCGATTTTGGCGGAGAGGCCGGAGTGCGCCTCCATGATGAAAGCGAGCGGTTCGTCGCGGAGCAGGGATTTGAGGCGGGTGGTTTTACGTGGCGGGTTCAAAGGGAGAAAGTGGCGCGGGGTGCGACGGGTGAAAAATTTACCCGCGGTGGGAAGCGCACGCGGTCCTCAGCGGGCGGGCAAAATCCCGCGGGACGCGAGAAACTCGCGCAGGTGCGCAAGGAAAAGTTCGAGATCGGCGGGCTGCAGATCGCCGAGGTTGGCGATCCGAAACGTGCGCGCGGCGGAAAGTTTGCCGGGATAGACCGTGATGCCGCGGGCGAAGAGATAGTCGTGCATCGCCTCGAAACTCCACGCGGGCTCCTCCGGCTCAAGAAACGTGGTGAGCAGTTTCGAATGCCACGCCTCGGGCACCAAGCACGCGAAGCCGAGCGCTTTCATCCCGGCGAGCAGCGTCGTATAACACGCAGCATAGCGGGCGAAACGCGCCGCGGCCCCTTCCTCGAAAAATTCGTCGAGCGCCGCGTCGAGCGCGTAAAGCACCTGCACCGGCGGTGTGTAGTGACACTGCTGCGTCTCCTCCTGCGCCCGCCAGTTGTCGTGCAGGTGAAGGTAAACGCTGCGCCGCGGCAGCGTGGCGATGCGCGCGAGCGCCTCGCGGCGCGCGAGCACGAAACTCAGGCCGGGAAAACCCTGCAGGCATTTGTTGGACGAACTGATCACGAAGTCAGCCGGCGTCGCGCGTAGGTCGAGCGGCACGCCGCCGAGCGACGACATCGCGTCGACGATCGTGACGACCCCGCGGCGCTGGCACGCGGCAACGATCGCGCCGAGGGGGTTGAGCATGCCCGTGGTTGTTTCGTGATGAACGAAAAAGCAGTGCGTGACCGCCGGAGTCTCCGCGAGCGCGGCCTCGACTTTTTCCGGTGACGGAAATTCGCCCCACTCCAGGGAAAGCATCCGGTGCGGCAGCCCGAGCACGTGAGCGATCTGGCCGGCGCGGCGGCCGTAGGCGCCATTGTCGATGATGAGCACGCGATCGGCGGGACCGACCACGGACCCGAGCGCGGCTTCCATCGCGGCCGTGCCGGAACCGGCGAGCACCACCGCCGTGTGCGTCGCCTCGGCGTTGACCGTGCGCACCAGTTTCGCGCGCACGCCCGCGAGAAGCACGCCAAACTCTTTTTCGCGCGGGCAGAGATCCGGGACGAGCAGCGCGCGCTTCACGCGCTCACTCGTCGTGCAGGGGCCGGGATTGAGGAGGATTTTACGCGGAAGGGACATGAGCGACCAGGGCGATCGCATTGGTCGCCTCAGAAACGCCGTGGAAATATCCGAAAACGGACACGGTCTCAGCGACGACGAACACGAAAAGCGCGAACCATTTTGAGACCCTGCGCGGCAGATCGGGCGGCGTCTAGAAAAATTAACCGAATCGTCACGCACCGATTGCGCCGCGCCCCGCCACCGTCCGCGATCTCAGGCGGGACACTGCGCGAGAAACAGTCCCCAGCGCAGATCGCCGCGTTCGCAGAACTGAATTTTCTTACTCCAGCGTTCATGCAGATGCGCGTAATCCGCCACGGTGAACTCCCGCAGGAAATCCTCCCGCTTGCGCTCGAGGTGCGCCAGCTCCCCGCGCATCGACGTCAAAAAATCCGCGGTGCGATCTTCGCTTCGCACCGCCACGAAACCCGCCGCCTCCAGCACTCCGGCATAGTGCCCGATCGTCGAGAGGTGATACTGGCAATCGCTGATGTGGCGGGTGAATTCCGCGGCGTGCGGCGCCGGCCCACAGCAAAAATCGGTCACGAAGAGCTGGCCCTCGGGCACCACGTTTGCGCGCAGGCGCTGCCAGAGCGGTAGTTTTTCGGCGGCGGAAATATAGAGGATGCAGTCCCGGCTCCAAATTAGATCGAAGGCCGCACCGAGTGGCACGGTGCGAATATCGCCCAGTAGAAACGAAACGCCCCGCACGCCGGCCGCGTGCGCGCGTTCTGTGCTGATCTCGATCATCGCGGCCGAGAAATCCACTCCCACAACCTCGGCCTGATAGCGCGACGCGAGATGGAAGTCCGCCGCGCCCAGGCCGCTGCCCACATCCAGCACGCGCATCCCCGGTCGCCAGCGCAGGAGCTGACAAAACGATTCCACGGTCGCCAACCCGCCCGGCGCCTGAAACCCCGGCCCATACATCCACTCCGATCGCGCGATGCTGCGCCGCGAATAGCGCGCCGCCTCGGCCTGCGCCCGGTCTTTTTCCACCTGCCGCTGCGCTGCGCCGGCTTCCGAGTTCATGGCGTTGGCCCGATGAGTTTCAGCCAGCGCCAATAGGGAAACACCGCCACGAGCCCGACCAGCGTCACCGCGATGAAGCCGATGCACGCCTTCCGCGCCTGCCCCTGCGTGAAGAGCCGTCCCTCCGACGCCTCGTAAGCCACCGCGTAACTCGAGGTCTGGGTCGGCAATAGCCACAGCGTGAAGGTCGCCAGCAGCGTGATGACGACCACCCACGGATGCACGCCAAACACCGGCGCCACCGGAATCAAGATGATCGAGAGCAACAACAGCGTCTGATCGTCCGGCAGCAGCAGCCGCACCGCAAGATTGAGCACCGCGATCGCCAGCACGAACACCAGCGGACTGAACTGCGCGCCACCCAGCAGCCCGCCCAACGCGTGCGCGATCGTGGCATCGATGCCGAGTGCCGAGATGATCGGCGGCAGACTGAGGATCACGCCGTAACTGATCAGAAAATCCCAGTTGAGCGCCTGCAGCGACTGCCGGTTGAAACAGCCGACGAGTGCCGCGGCCACCAGGCTCGCGAGCCCGACCACGCCCGTCGAGATCCCGACCGACGGCCCGACGTTGAAGCCGATCACCATCAGGGCGAGGATGACGGCCATCGAAATCTCGCGCGCGGACAACGGCCCGAGCAGCGACAATTGCAGATCGATCCGTTGGTGCGACATCTGTTCGGTCTTACCGGGCCGCAGGATGACCCAGAGAATTCCCAGCGAGCCGATCGCCGTGAACAGCGCCAGCGGCGCCGCCGCGACGAACCAATACGCGAGATCGAAGCGCGCGCGGCTCGCTTCCGGGATCAGGCCGAGCCCGAGAAAATTGGAACTCGAGCCGTTCAAGAAAATGTAGAGCAGCGGACTCGCGCCGATGAACGCCGCCAGGCCGAGAAACGCGCTTTCCGGGCTGCGATCCTTGAAGCGTTGCGATTGCGCCGCCGCCAGCGCCGTCGGCAGAATCAACCGCGTGCGCGCCGTGCTCGACGGCACCATCAGGGTCAGCCCCAGGCCCGACCCCATGCACGCCGCGCCTTGGGCGAACAGACCCTGCGGCAGCCGCCGGATCAGCATCAACCCGAGACGATAAACCAGACCCGACGCCGACAGCGCGGACGCGATCGCCAAAATCGCCAGAATTGAAATCCACGAGGTGCTGCCGAAACCCGCGACCGCCTGGGCCGGTTTGGCAATCCCCAGAAAAACCCATGAGATCACCAGCCCGAGATAGACCACGAACTCCGGCAGGATCGCCACGATCCACAGCGCGATGGCGCCGCCGAGCAGCAAGACGAACGCGCCCGCCTTGGAAAAGGGACTGGTGAAAATCGCCGCGATGATGAGAAGAATGCTCAACGTGACCGCGGCGAAGCGCGAGGGATTGGCCCGCAGGTTACTCCACAATATGGCCAGTCGCGGCGATTCGCGCGGCTTCGCCCGCTCGATCGCGCCGGCCACCTCGGTGTGGCGCGTGACAGCTGCTTCGATGAGCGCGATCGCCGTCGGGTCGCTGCGCGTGTGGGCCAGCGGCAGCGCGCGGCGCAGCAACCGCAGCGCCGCCTCCGGTGCGCCCTGCTGGCTGTGCACCGCCGCCCGCTCCACCGCGAGCACGGCATCGTCGGCGGCGGCCTCGTCGCTCAACCGGGTGAGCCAGGGCGCCGCGAGTTCGCTCGAAAGTTTGTCCGCGCCGCGCAACGCGCGCGCCAGCAGCGCCGCGACCGCCGGCCCGTCAGCATACGTGCCCGCGAGCGTCAGCGCATTGCGCCATGAGCCCGCCTTCGCCAGCGGCTCGATCGCGTCGTGCACGAACGCGCGCACGCCCTCGGCGCCGGCCTCCTTCACCAATGCCTCGCTCAACGCGCGCGCGATCGGTGGCGGCAATTTGCCCTTCACCGCGCCAAAGGCGGTGAGTTGCTCCGCGACCTCCGCCGTCTCATCACCGAACAGCGCCCGCAGCGCTGCGGCGTCGGACTCGTCCAGCAAACTCGCCTGCAAGATCCGCGACCGCAGGCTGGCCGGCACCGACGCGAGTTGGCGGTCGACCTGCCGCCGCACCGCCGCGTCGGATTCCTTGATGTTCTGCGAAGCGGTGCGCAGGCGGCGGCTCAGAGAGGCGCTCAACGCGAGCCCGATGCCCGGATCCTTTCGCACCAATTCCTGGAAGCGCTCGTGATCGAGGCGCAGCAATTCGCCCGCGCCGTCGGACAACACGGTCGCCGAGCGCGGTTCGCCCGTGAGCAGCGCCATCTCGCCAAAACACGCGCCCCGCCCGAACGTCGCGACGCGCACGAGCCGCGGATCGCTTTCGCTGCTGATAAAAACGCCAAACGTGCCCTCGGACACGAGGTAAAGGCTGTCCCCTACTTCGCCCTGTTTGCAGGCCGCCTCGTCCTTCGCAAAGCTGACGGGATCGAGATTGGCCGCGAGCTTCGCGAGGGTCACCCGATCCACGCCGGAGAATAAATCCGCCTTTGCCAGCAGGTCCGCCGACCGATTGGCGCCGTCCGACTGGGGTCCGCCCGTGGAAGGATCGTCGGTCGGTTGTGGTGCAGCCATTGCGGTCACTGTGCACGACTCGATGCAGCCGCGTCAAAGATTTCAGTTACGGCGGCGTCTGGTCAGTCGGGACGACGTGAAGCGGGCTGCCTTCACGAAAAAATTGCAACCGGGGCGTGGACTTTGCGTCCTCTCCTTGGTTCAACCCACTATGCGTTCCGCCCTGCTCCGTGTGTGCTGCTTTCTCGCGACGATGGTCGCGGCGCACGCGCAGGCGACGCTCTCGGCCGGAACCTACACGCAGACCTTTGATTCCATCGGGACAGCATTGCCAACAGGCTGGGCTGTTTGGACGAGTTCGACACCGACCGGCAATGGCGCCGCCTTTATGTGGGATACAGCAACGATTGCGAACAACGCCGCGTTTTCAGCTACCACCACATTTCGCAACCTGCCGGGTGCGAGTCAGACTTGGTCGGCTGGCCTTTCAAGCGGCACTGATCGTGGCCTTGGATGGCGTGGAGACAGCGCCGCGGCACGCGACGGCTCGATCACGTTCACGCTGACAAACACGAGCGGATTCAGCCTCACCAGCCTGAGCTTCAAAGCCTACACGCCGAACAGCTCCGGTTCGGTAGCGACGATTCAATTTCAATATCAGATCGGGGCGAGCGGCACGTTCACAAATTTTAGCCCGACCGTTTCCTATACGACGGTGCCGACCACGAGCGCACCGCCATTGACGATTACGACGATCACATTGAGCGCGTCAGATCTCGCGGTGATAAACAACAACCCGAATCAGATTACATTCCGCTTCGATAATACCGCGAGCACCGGCACCACGTGGCATACGTTCGCCATCGATGACTTTTCACTCACGGCCGCCACCCTCCCGCTCAGCATCACCACGCAACCCATCTCCCAACACGTAGCCCCCGGCGCCACCGCCACCCTGACTGTCGTCGCGGGTGGCGCGAACCCACTCTCGTATCAATGGCGCAAAGGTGGAGTCGCGATCACCAGCGGCAACGGTGCGGTGAGCGCCACGACCGCGACGCTCAACCTCGGGGTCGTCAGCGCGAGCGACTCCGGTAACTACGACGTGATCGTCACCGATTCGAGCGGGAGCATTACGTCGTCTGTTGCAGTGCTGGATGTGAGTATAGCTCCCGCCACCGTCACGCTCTCAAATCTCACCGCCACCTTCGACGGCACTGCCCACGCGGCCACGGTCACAACCTCACCCGTCGGACTCAGCACGTCGGTAACTTACAGCGGCCAAGGCAGCGCGCCGACCAACGCGGGCACCTACCCGGTCATCGCGACAATCACCGATCCCGCTTACACGGGCTCCGCCACCGGCAATCTCGTCATCTCGCCGGCGGCGCAGACGATTTCGTTTTCGACCAACCCCGGCTTCGCCCCGCAAGTCGGCATGCCGTTCACGGTCAGCGCATCCTCCAACCCCGGTAGCACGACCGTCCGCTTTTCGATCGCGACTGGCAATGGGACCAATTCCGGCACGAACAATGCGACGGTCACGCTCACCGATACCACCGCCGCGACCATCCGCGCGACGACCATCGGCGACGCTAACAATGCCACCGTCACCACGGCGCCCGCCTCCACAAGCCCCGATCTCGCGGTCACCGCCATCAATCCCATCGCGATTGCGAGCACCTACACGCAGACCTTCGATTCCCTCGGCACCACGATACCCACGGGCTGGCACGTCTTCACCACCGCGACCGCCACGACGCTCGGCACTGATGTTTCTGGTGTGCCTTCCTCGCTGGTCATCACTGGAAGCAGCACCGTCCTCGACTGGGGCTCGGGCACGGGAAATTTCCGCAACGTCGCCTCAGCAATCGGGGCCAGCGTCAGCGATTCGGCCGCAACTCAACTCGTCTCCACTAATCGCGCCCTCGGGGTCCGGCAGAACGCCAGTTCCGATCCCGGGGCGGCGATGGCGTTCAACTTCTCCACCATCGGCGTCAATGTCTCGGCGATTTCGTTCTCCGCTCAAATCGTCTCCGCCCAGGCCAATGCCACGACGTGGCTGCTGCAATGGGGCGTAGGCGCCACCCCGACCACTTGGACCACCATCGCCACCTTCAACGACCCCGGCGCATTCGGTGCGACGACCGTGAGCGCAACGCCTTCCAATTTCGGCACCGCACTCAACAACCAGAGCAATGTCTGGCTGCGCGTCGCGGCGCTAAGCGCCACCACGTTCGGTGGCACCCGCGACACCTTCGCCATCGATAATTTTTCCATCGTCACCGGTCCCCTCGTCAGCGTGACCGCCCAGCCCGCGGCACTCACGCGCACCTCCGGACAGAGCGCGACGTTCGCCGTGTCGGCCACCGGCACCGGCGCGCTCAGCTATCAATGGCGCAAAGGCACCACGGCGATTGGCGGCGCCACGAGTTCCACGTTCACCCTTCCGAGCGCCCTCACCACCGACGCCGGCAATTACACCGTGGTCGTTACCGACACGGTGGGAGGCGTCATCGTCGGGACCGCGACGTCCACCGCCGCCGCTCTCACCGTCAACCCGATCGCCACAACGATCGTGTTTTCAAACCTCATCGCCAGCTACGACGGCAATCCGCACGCGGTCACGGCCACGCCCACCCCCTCGGCTGCGACGATCGGTGCAATCACTTACACCGGCATCGGCGCCACGCCCTATTCGACGAGCACCAA
The DNA here is from genome assembly GCA_038231575.1 of Opitutales bacterium. Classification (GTDB taxonomy): domain Bacteria; phylum Verrucomicrobiota; class Verrucomicrobiia; order Opitutales; family Opitutaceae; genus CAITWF01. The sequence continues at coordinate 40,009 of JBBRLB010000016.1, forward strand.
CCCGCCCTCCGCGGCCGGGAATTATCTCGTCATCGTGACCGTCACTGATTCAGAGCATCAAGGCACGGCCTCCAACATCCTCGTGATCGGGGGCGCCGCTGGTTCCGTCGCGCCGACCGTCATCACTGCACCCGTCGCGCAAACCGCATCGGTGGGCAGTGTCGTCACGTTTTCGATCGAAGCCAGCGGCACCCCTGCTCCCGCGCTGCAATGGCGCAAAGGCGGCGTCGCCATCCCTGGCGCCTTGAGCAACACCTACACGATTGCGAGTGCCGCGCTGACCGACGCCGGCAGCTACGACGTGGTGATCGCAAATCCCGGTGGCACGATCCTCAGTCCATCGGCGTCACTCACCGTCGCGAAAAAAGATCAGACGATCACGTTTGCCGCACCCACGGGGACCGTCTCCACCAACACCGCGGTGCCACTCACCGCCACCGCGAGTTCCGGCCTGCCCGTGAGTTTCACGATCGTCTCCGGCGCCGGCTCGATTGTCGGCAGCACGCTGACCGGACTCGGCGCGAGCGTCGTCGTGCGCGCGTCGCAGGCGGGCAACTCCACCGCGTTCAACGCCGCCGAAAACGTCGACCGCACCTTCGCGTTCGTGAGCGGCGGCACGGCGCCGTTCCTCTTCAGCTCGCCCAGTGATCAAACCGTGAGCGCCGGCGCGACGGTCGCGTTCTCCGCCGCCGCGATCGGCACGCCGACACCGACGTGGCAGTGGCAAAAAGACGGCGTCGCCGTCGCCGGCGCGACGAGCGCCAACCTCGTGCTCACCGGCGTCACGATCGCCGACGCCGCGCGCTACACCGTCACCGCCACCAACACCGCCGGCACCGCCAGCGCAAGCGCCACGCTCACCGTCCGCGCTGCGCCCGCTTTTACCGTTTCGCCCGCGAGCCAGAACGTGTCCGCCGGCGTGAACGTCACATTCGCCGCCGCCGTCACCGGCTCGCCGACGCCCGCGTTGCAGTGGCGCAAGAACGGCGTCGGGATTCCCGGCGCGGTCTCGAACACCCTCACGCTCGTCAACGTCCGCCCCGGCGACGCCGCGCGCTACGACGTCGTCGCGACCAGTTCACTCGGCTCCGCCACGAGCGCCGCCGCCGTCCTCCTCGTCACCACCCGCGACTTTAGCGGCACGTATTTCGGGAAATTCACGGGCGCGGCCGGCGACTTCGCGCTCTACGTGCGGCGCGACGGCACGGGCGTTTTCCTCGGCTACCTGCCCGGTCTGAAGACCGGCCTCGCCGCCACGAATGTCACCGTCGATCTCGCGGGAAATTTCTCGCTGTCGTTCCCAACGCTCGCGGCGACCTCGGGCGCGCAAATTTCTTCGCTGCGCGCGGACGCGGCTCCGGACCCTCAAACCGCCGCGCCTCCGACGGCCGCCGCCGCGCAATCCGTCACCCTCCGCGGCTCGCTCGACGATGTCACCGGCACCCTCACCGCCAGCGTGCCCGAACTCGCGCTCACGCTCGACGGCACGCGCGCCGCGACCACCGGCAGCGCCGCGGCGCAGGCGGGATATTATTCCGCCGCGCTCGTCGGCAGCGCCGCCGGCCGCGGCTATGTGATCGTCGCGCCCGACGGCCAGGCCTTCGCCCTCGCCGCCAACGGGGCCACGCTCGACGGCGGGAAGGGAACCGTCGCGAATGGCCGCCTGACCCTCCTCACCGCCGAACAAACCACGCTCGATCTCGGTTTCGCCAATGGCGCGATCGCCGGCAGCGTCACCACCGCGGCGGGAGCGGTCAGTTCGCTCAGCGGCGCCAACGACGTGCTCGCCGGCACGGAGCGGCTGGCGAATATTTCCGCGCGGGGCGGCGTGGCGCCCGGCGCGCCGCTCATCGCGGGCTTTGTCGTGACGGGCGCGACGCCCAAACAAGTCCTCATCCGCGCCGCCGGTCCGGCGCTGGCGGGCGCGCCGTTCAACGTCGCCAACGCGCTCGACGATCCGGCGCTCGCGCTTTTCCGAGGCGCCAGCGTTGTCGAGGTGAACGACAACTGGTCCACACCCGCCGCCAGCGCCACCGCGATCACCACTGCCGGCACGAGCGTGAACGCGTTCGCCTTCCGCGCGGGCAGCGCCGATGCCGCGCTGCTCACGACGCTCGCGCCCGGTCCCTACACCGTGCAGGTCACCGCGGGCGCCGCCTCGCGCAATGGCACCGGGACCGCGCTCGTCGAAATCTACGAAATTCTCGCGAGCGGCGAAATCGCCGGCACGCGCCGCCTTGCCAATCTTTCCGCGCGCGGACCGGTCGTGCCCGGCGCGCCGCTCATCGCGGGCTTCGTCATCAACGGCACCGCGCCGCAACGCGTGCTGATCCGCGGCATCGGCCCCGCCCTCACGGCCTTCAACGTCCCGGGCGCGCTCGCGAATCCCACGCTCACGCTCTTCCGCGGCGCGACGGTGTTAAAGACCAATGATGATTGGTTCCGCGATGCCGACGCCGCGTTGATCCGCGACGCCGCCGCGAAATCCGGCGCCTTCGCCCTCGGCGCGTCGAGCCTCGATGCCTCGCTCCTCCTCTACCTCGAGCCCGGCGCCTACACCGCGCAAGTCAGCGCGAGCGGCGCGACCAACGGCACCGGCATAGCGCTCGTGGAGATCTACGAAGTGCTGTAAGCCAACTGATCGCGCCGAAGCTAGCGACGGCGGACGGCACGGGGACGCGTTACGGATTTATTACGAATTCCCGATTGTTGTCCCCATCCCTCCGCCTATCGCTGCCAGCGTGAAGCGATTTCTACCGAGTCTCGTCTTAGCTCTGCTCTGTTCGCGTTTGCCTGCGCAAACATCCCTTTACTGGAGAACTGACGGCACGTCGGGCGGGAATTGGAGTTCAACCTTTTGGAATAGTGGATCGGCGAATGCGGCCGGTGGCACGGGATGGACCAGCGGGCACGATGCTTTTTTTACGGCGAATTCCACGCTCACCTTCGCGACCAATGCGATCGGAAATATTACCGTAACGAACAGCTCAACGGTCACAATCACGGCCGGCGGCACGCTGACTCTCGGTGGCGTTCGCACGTTTGACGTCGACACCGGATCGACTTTAACTTGGACGAGTCAGGCCCAATCGACCGCGGCCGGAAATGAAGGCGCGGGGATGATCAAGAACGGCGCAGGGATTCTAAGCTTGGGTGCGATCGCCTCGAATGCTCGGTATGACGGCGGCTTCACCTTGAACGCTGGCACGATCATCCTGAGTGGCGCCGGCTCGCTGGGCAGCGGAGCGCTGACGCTCAATGGAGGAACGCTCCAAACGTCCGGAGGAAATACATTTTCCTCGCTCACTTCGATTGCTATTGGCGGGGACTTCGCTTTCGCCGGAACCGGCAATGATAGTTACAGCGCAAATGTAGCATTAGGTTCGTCAACTCGAACGATTACAAACTCCACCACCTCTAGTGCTACACGCACATTCTCCGGTGTGATCTCCGGCGCGGGTGGACTCACTTTTGCCGGAACCGGAGGCACCGGAGGGATTGTTCTCGCTGGGGCTAACACGTTCAGTGGAGCGACCGCGATCTCCGCCGGCACGTTGACCCTCGGCCATTCGCTCGCTTTACAGGGAAGCACCTTGACTGCAGCTAGCGGCCTTTCCTTCGGCACACTGACTTCTGCGACATTCGGTGGCTTGTCAGGTTCGACAAATTTCGTGCTGACCAACGCCAGCTCTGCGGCGGTCGCGCTCACTCTCGGTGCCAACACCAGCACCTATTCGGGCATCCTCAGCGGCGCCGGCAGTGTGACAAAATCTGGGGCTGGCGGGCTTACGCTCTCCGGCGCGAATACTTTCTCAGGTGGTGCCACCCTCAGCGCCGGCACGCTTAATCTCAATAATGCCGCCGCGCTCGGCACGGGCACATTCACCATCTCCGGTGGCACCATCGATAACACCAGCGGCTCCTCGCTGACCAACTCCCATAACAACGCGCAGAATTGGAACGGCAATTTCACCTTTACTGGCACCAACGCCCTCAACCTCGGCACCGGTGCGGTCGCGCTCGGCGCGAGCCGTCAAGTCACCGTCGCCGCCAACACCCTGACCGTCGGCGGCGTCGTCAGCGGCAGCGGTTTCAGCCTGACGAAAGCCGGCGCGGGAACGCTGGCTCTTTCCGGGGCCAATACTTTTTCCGGCGGCACAACGATCAACGCCGGCACAATTTCCGCCACGCACTCTGCCGCGCTGGGCAACAGCAGCGGCAGCGTCACCGTTAATTCCAGCGGCACGCTGAATTTCAATTCCGTGGTCATCGCCAATCCCATCGTGCTCAGCTCTGGCACGCTCACGGCCATGAGCGCCAGCGCCGGCACCACGGGCGCGGTCAGCGGCTCAGGCGCAATTAGCTCATCGCTTACGCTGACTGCGTTCACCAGTTCCATCACCGACCTTACTACGTTTGACAAATTGACGCTCGCCGCGAGCGCCGCGCTTACCCTCAGCACGCTCAACCTGTCGTTCACCAGCAACGCCGCCCCAAATCAGGGCAACTCGATCTGGAATAGCAACCAGAGCTGGACCGTGGTGGATGGCACGACCGGCAGCACGATTACGGGCACCGCGCTCGGGTCTGGCAGCACGGGTTACACCAACGGCGCCTTCTCGCTTTCCACCGCGAACAACGATCTTTCCCTCGTCTGGACGGCCACCGCCGTCCCCGAGCCCTCGACCTACGCCGCCATCGTCGGCGCGCTCATGCTCGCGGGCGCGGTCTGGCAACGCCGGCGGCAGCGCACGCCGATCGCCTGAGCGGTTTCATTTTAGCAAACAAAACGCCCGCCGAATTCCGGCGGGGGTTTTGTTTGGCAGACCAAACGTTGTAGGGCGGGGTCGCCGAACCTCGCCGGTCTGGGAGTGACCCGCGCAGCGACTTGATCCCGCGGCCCCGATGGCGGGATTCGGCGGACGTGGCGGCATTCGGCGATGCCGCCCTACAATGCCGGAGATTCGGTATAAGCGGCGATGGCGCCCGGCGCCAGCAGCGCGGAAACTGATCGGGCGATGCAGCCTCGTCCCGATCGCGACAGCGAGGCCATCGCATTCAAAATGGGTGAAGACGAAAACCAGGATGGCGGGGTTCGGCGACCCCACCCCGCATGAATCAACGGCCGGGCCAGAAGAGCGCGCTGACTGAGGTCAGCACCCAGGCCGGACCGCGGATTACTTGCTGCCAGGGAGCTTCACTCCGACACCGGGCGCGGCGGCATCCTTCTTGTCCTCTTTCTTCGCGGAGGGCGCAACGGCCGCGGGCGCCGGCGCCGCCGGGAACATCGCGCGGAGTGAAATCGCGCGCTGCGCCCACGCGCTCGAGGGATCGATCGACATGAGCTGGTCGGCGTATTTCTGGACGTCGGTGCCGTTGCCGGCCTCGGCGGCGAGGCTCGTGAGGTGGTAGGCGGCCTCGGCGCGCACGCCTTTGAACTGGTTCGGGTCGCCGGCGAGCGCCTTGAGGTCGGCAGTGCCTTCGGCGGTTTTACCGGTCGAAATTTTCGCGAGCGCGGCGCCCAGCTTGGCACGGGCGGCGAGCGGGCCATCCTTGATGTTCTTCACCGTGGCTTCGTAGCCGGAGAGCGCGTCGGCGAATTTTCCCGCGGTGTAGGCCTCGTCGGCGAGGCGGAGTTGCGCGATGCCGGCGAGGCTGTGGTCGGGATGCGCGGCGGCAAATGCCTTGCGCGCCTCGGGCGTCGTGGCGGCGGCGTAGTCCTTCTCAACGTCGAGTTCCTTCTGGCGGGCCAGGTAGTCCCAGCCGCCCTTGGCGATGATGCCGAGGAGCACGAGGCCGCACAGCACGAGGACGACAGTGCCGTTCTTCGCCCAGAACACGTGCAGCTTCTCCTCGAGGGTGACGGCGGTGGTGGCGTCGACGGCGACGAGGTTGCGATCGTCGGCGGCGGATTTGGGCGAGGATGGAGTGGCGGGCGTGGTCATGCGCGAGGGATTTGGGTCTTGGAACCGGCGAAGAGAACAAAACCCCGGCTCACTGTCCACCTTCTGTTTTGAGAGGTAGTGGCCCTCATCTTAGTCCTGACAAGGATGAGTTGAGATCAATCAAGGATGAAGCAAGGACGCGTCAAAACGACGCAGTGGTGCAGGCCGGCCTGCCGGTTACATGTAGGGCAGGCTTTACGCCTGCCATCCGTTTCCGAGGCATGGCATTTTCCGAGGAGGGCATTTACCAAGGCATGGCAGGCGTAAAGCCTGCCCTACAATGGCGCCGATCAGACGCCGTCAAAGCGACCCGGTCTCGCGGCCCGCGTTGCGGCGAGTCGTGTCCGGCCGGCTGACTCCTTCGCCAAAAACTAAGGCATAATCCGGGGAAGGCTAAACCCCAGACACGATCACCAATCTGGTTGCACCGCACGCGCGGGATGCACTCGCTGTTGTAAATGGACGACCCGGTGAAAGCCCAACAACTCTTGGAAGCATTGCTGATGGCGGATGGGGAGGTGCGCGTGCGCGTGATGCAGCATCCCCAACTCGGGGGCGGTCCGGAGCAAATTCTTCGCCGCGACGCTTACCTCGAAGTGATCCAGAGGTGGATGAAAAGCCTTCCCTAGCAAAGCGCGGCACCCTTGTTATCGTCGCGCTCCCGCCGGCGGAGTCCGCCCGCGCGAAACACGTCGCGCCGAATCACGCCGCCCAGCTCTGTCTCCGCCGCCGCATCATCGCCAGGCCAAGCGCCAAGCCGCCACCAATCACCGCCTAGGTCGCGGGCTCGGGAATCGCGGTGAACATGCCGGCGAGGTATTGCGGGCAATTCCCGCCGCTCACGGTGCCTTCGGTCGGCAGGACAAAACCAGAAATCGACGTATTATACCCCGAACTCACAAAGGTTAGCGCGCCGCTGATGGTGTTGAAATTGGCCACCGGGTTGTTGTTGCCATTAACGTATTCATCCGGGCTGAAGCCCTGGGCCACGATCGCGCAGTCGAGGCCTGACGCGAGCCCGACGGGAGTAGAAAGCGTCGCGACCCGAAATTGCCCGATGTGCGCGGGGCTGCCGAATCAGTCAAACACCACCGTCTTGTTGCCGTAAACCAGCACGCGGCCCTCGAGGTGCCAGCGCACGGCCTGCGCGAGCACCATCTTCTCAAGATCGCGGCCCTTCCGGATGAGATCGTCGACGCCGTGGCGGTGCGTCACCCGGGCGACATCCTGATTGATGATCGGGCCTTCATCGAGATCGCGGGTGGCGTAGTGCGCGGTCGCGCCGATGAGTTTCACCCCGCGCGCATGCGCCTGATGATAGGGCTTGCCGCCCGCGAACGCCGGCAGGAACGAGTGATGAATGTTGATCACCGGCTTGCCGAAGCTGTTCAGGAAATCCGCCGAGAGCACTTGCATGTAGCGCGCAAGCACCACGAGGTCGATGGCGAGGCCGTGCAGCAGCGCGACCTGCTTCGCCTCGGCCGCGGACTTCGTGTCCGCCGTGACCGGAATGTGGTGAAACGGAATCCCGTAGCCGAGCGCGAGCCCGTGCAGGTCGGCGTGGTTGCTCACGATCGCGACGAGATCGCACGGCAGTTCGCCTTCCTTCCAGCGGAGCACGACGTCGTGAAAACAATGGTCGGCCTTCGACACGAACAGCGCCACGCGCTCCCGCTGCGCCGATGACAGCACGCGGGCGTTCATCCCGATCGAGTTGGCGAACGTGTAGAACGCCGCCGTATCCGCCGAGGCGTCGCCGCCCTTGGGCTCCCACTCGATGCGCTGAAAAAAGATCCCCGCCTCCCGGTCACGATGCTGATCGGCATGGAGGATGTTGCCGCCGCGCTCGAAGATCCAGCCGGCGACGCGCGCCACGAGTCCCGTCTGGTCGGGGCCGTGCAAGAGAGCGATGAGGGTGCCGGGAGTTTCCATGAGCGAGAAATCAGATCTTACAGAAGGGAACGGAGGAAACAGAGCGGAGAGATTTCTGCTTCACCACTTCTCAGTTCTCCCGCTCCCTCCGGTAAAAAATGAACGGGATTTAGATTCATCACGGCAACAACAGCACTTTGCCGGTCGTTCCGCGGCTCTCGAGTGCGCGATGCGCGTCGGCCGCGGCGGCGAGCGGGAACGTCGCGCCGACGCGCACCTGCAGCGCGCCGCTCGCCATCCAGGCGAACAAATCGCCGCTGCGCGTGCGCAGCTCGGCGGGCGTCGCGACATAATGCGCCAGCGTGGGCCGCGTGAAGAACAGGGAGCCTTTCTGCGAGAGCAGCAGCGGCGCGAACGGCGGCACCGGCCCGCTGGCGTTGCCAAACGACGCGAGCATCCCGCGCGGACGCAAGCTCGCGAGCGAGCCTTCGAAGGTCTCCTTGCCCACGCCGTCATAAACCACATCCACGCCCCGCCCGCCGGTAAACGCGCGGGCCGCTTCGTGAAATTTTTCCGCGCGGCCCGCGTTGAGATTGAAGACCTCATCCGCGCCCGCCTCACGCGCGAGCGCCACCTTTGCGTCGCTCCCCACCGTCGCGAACACCCGCGCCCCGCGCCGCTTCGCGATCTGGACGAGCAGCAAGCCCACGCCACCCGCCGCCGCGTGCACGAGCGCCGTGTCGCCGGGCTTCAGCGGCCACGTGTCGCCCGCGAGATAATGCGCCGTCATGCCCTGCAAGAGCACCGCGGCGGCGAGCTGCGACGTCACGCCGTCGGGCACGCGCACGGTCTGCGCCGCGGGTGCGATGGCTTCGGCCGCGTAACCGCCACTGACCGCCGCGCTGGCCACGCGGTCGCCGATCTTGAAATCGGTCACGCCGGCGCCGACCGCGGTCACGACGCCCGCGGCTTCCTGGCCGAGGGTGTGGGGCAGCGTCACCGCGTAGAGTCCGCTGCGCTTGTAGGTGTCGATGAAGTTGACGCCGGCCGCCTCGACCCAAAACCGCAGCTCGCCCGCGCCGGGATTCGGCACCGGCACGTCGTCGACGCGGAGCTTTTCAACGCCACCGGTTTCATGAATGCGAATCGCGAGCATAACGGGTGTTTAAGTTGTAGGGCAGGCTTTACGCCGGCCATGTTTGGTGCGCCTGAGGGCAGGCGTAAAGCCTGCCCTCCATTTCGAAATCAGACCACGTTCACGTTGCCCTTGTATTGCTGAATCGGCCGCACGCCCACGCGCTTGCTCTGGAGCGCGCGGATGCCTTCGACCGCCGCCGCCGCGCCCGTGATCGTCGTCATGAGGCAGACGTTGTGCGCGTAGGCTGCCGAGCGGATCGCGTTTTCGTCGCGGCGCGGAATCATGCCGCCGGGGGTGTTGATCACCATTTTTATCTGGCCGTTCTTGATCAAGTCGACGGCGTTCGGCCGGCCCTCGTTGATTTTCGCGAGGCGCTTCACCGTGATGCCAGCATCGGCGAGCACCTTCGCGGTGCCGCTCGTCGAATAAATCGTGAAGCCGAATTGCTCGAGCGCCCGCGCCACGACGATGGCGCGCGGCTTGTCGGCGTCCTTGACCGAGAGAAACACGTTGCCGGTGGTCGGCAGGCCGGGCTTCGCGGCGGCCTGCGCCTTCGCCACCGCCACGCCGAGATCGTCGTCGAGGCCCATCACCTCGCCCGTCGAGCGCATCTCCGGCCCGAGCATGATCGAGGCGCCGGGAAAGCGGACAAAGGGAAACACCGCTTCCTTCACACACCAGTGCTTCGGCGTGAGTTCCTGCGTGAAGCCGAGATCTTTCAGTTTCGCGCCGGTCATCACCTTCGCCGCGAGCTTGGCGAGCGGCACGCCGATCGCCTTCGCGACGAACGGCACGGTGCGGGAGGCGCGCGGATTCACCTCAAGGACGAAAAGCTGGTGATCCTTGATCGCGAACTGGACGTTCATCAGCCCGATCACCTTCAACTCGCGCGCGAGCGCGTAGGTCGCGGTCCGCACGGTCGTGAGCATCGCGGGGCTGAGCGTGTGCGGCGGCATCACCATCGCGGCGTCGCCCGAATGCACGCCGGCAAACTCGATGTGCTCGAGCATGCCACCGACGACCGACGTCTCGCCGTCGCTGATGCAATCGACGTCGAGTTCGATCGCGTCCTCGAGGAATTTATCGATCAGCACGGGCTTGCCCGGCATCACGTCAAACACCTGGCGCACGACCGCCTTCAACTCCTCTTCGCTGTAGAGGATGAACATGCCGCGCCCACCGAGCACGAACGACGGCCGCACGAGCACCGGATAACCAATCTCCGCCGCGGACGACAGCGCCTCGGCCTCGCTCAGCGCGATGCGGTTGTCGGGCTGGCGCAGGCCGAGTTGGTTGAGAATCGCGACGAACAGTTTCCGGTCCTCGGCGATCTCGATGCTCTCCGGTGAAGTGCCGATGATGTTCACGCCGTTCGCCTTCAGCGAGCTCGCGAGGTTGAGCGGCGTCTGCCCGCCGAACTGCACGATCGCGCCGTCGCATTTCTCCTGTTGATAAATCTCCAGCACGTCCTCGAGCGTCAGCGGCTCGAAGTAGAGCCGGTCGCTCGTGTCGTAGTCGGTCGAGACGGTCTCGGGATTCGAATTCACCATCACGCTCTCGTAGCCGATCTCGCGCAGCGCGAAACTCGCGTGCACGCAGCAGTAGTCGAACTCGATGCCCTGCCCGATGCGGTTCGGCCCGCCGCCGAGAATCATGATCTTCTTTTTGCCGGACGGCTTCATCACCTCGTTTTCGTCGCCGTAGCTCGAGTAGTAGTAGGGCGTGAACGCCTCAAACTCCGCCGCGCACGTGTCGACGAGGCGGTAGGTCGTGTTGATGCCGCGCTTTTTCCGTTCGGCGCGCGCCGCGGTGAGATCGCTTTTCAGCAGATGCGCGAGCTGCGCGTCGGAAAAGCCAAACTGCTTCGCGCGGCGCAGATCGTCCGTCGTGATCGACGCGAGCGTCTGTTGCTTCAACGCCTCCTCCATCTCCCAAATCTCGCGGAGTTGCACCAGGAACCACGGATCGATCTTCGTGAGATCAAAGATGTCCTGCACGGTGTAGCCGGCGCGGAAGGCGTGGCGGATGTAGAAAATCCGCTCGGCGTTCGGCGTGCCGAGCTTGGTGTTGAGCGTCTCTTCCTCGAACGCCTCGTCGCCGCCGTGCTTGCCGCCGCCGCCGAAGCCCCGCGCGCCAATCTCGAGTGAGCGCAGGCATTTCTGCATCGACTCCTTGAACGTCCGGCCGATCGCCATCGCCTCACCGACGGACTTCATCGCGGACGTCAGCGTGGCGTCGGCATCGGGAAATTTTTCAAACGTGAAGCGCGGGATCTTCGTGACGACGTAGTCAATCGTCGGTTCAAAGCTCGCGGGCGTGAGCCGCGTGATGTCGTTGCGCAACTCGTCGAGCGTGTAGCCGACCGCGAGTTTCGCGGCGATTTTCGCGATGGGGAAGCCGGTCGCCTTCGACGCCAGCGCCGAGGAACGCGACACCCGCGGGTTCATCTCGATCACGACCATGCGGCCGGTCACCGGATCGACGGAGAATTGGATGTTGGAGCCGCCGGTCTCGACGCCGATTTCCCGGATGACCGCGAACGACGCGTCGCGCATCACCTGGTATTCCTTGTCGGTAAGCGTCATCGCCGGCGCGACCGTGATCGAGTCGCCCGTGTGCACGCCCATCGGATCAAAATTCTCGATCGAGCAGATCACGACGCACTGGTCCTTGTGGTCGCGCATGACCTCCATCTCGTATTCCTTCCAGCCGAGGAGGCATTCCTCAACGAGCACCTCGTGCACGGGCGAAAGGTCGAGACCATTGGCGACGATCTGATCGAATTCGTCGCCGTTGTAGGCGATGCCGCCACCCGCGCCGCCCAGCGTGAAGGAGGGCCGGATGATCAACGGGAAATTCCCGAGCATCTCGGCCGCGGCCTGCGCCTCGGCCATCGATTTCACCGTGCGCGATTTCGCGACATCCAGGCCAATCTTGATCATCGCCTGCTTGAACAGCTCGCGGTCCTCGCCCTTGGCGATCGCCGGCGGCTTCGCGCCGATCATCTCGACGCCGTATTTCGTGAGGATGCCGGCCTTGTCCAATTCCATCGCGAGGTTGAGCGCGGTCTGTCCCCCGAGCGTGGGCAGCAGCGCCGACGGCCGCTCCGCGATGATGATTTTTTCGAGAAACTCGATCGTCAGCGGCTCGATGTAGGTGACGTCGGCAAACTCCGGATCCGTCATGATCGTCGCCGGATTCGAGTTCACCAGAATGACCTTGTAGCCCTCTTCGCGAAGCGCCTTGCAGGCCTGCGTGCCGGAGTAATCGAACTCACAGGCCTGACCGATGACAATGGGGCCGGCACCGATGATGAGGATGGACTTCAGGTCAGGGCGTTTGGGCATGGGCGCAGATTTCGACGAGGGTTGAGAGCGGCCAAACGCGCGGCAAGCGGGAAAGCGCCGCTGACACAACTTGCCTCGGAAGTCACCGTGCCGTTGGCTCTTTTCACCCCTCCGACCATGAAACTCCCCCGCTTCCTTCGCGCCCGGTTCGCTGGCATTGTGCTCGGCCTTGGGGTGACGCCCTGGACGGCGCCCGCCGTCGCCGCCGAGGGCAACGCGACCGACCCGACGCCCACCGCCGCGGCCACCGAGCGTGTCGCAAAAATCCAAGCCGCGCTGCAAGCCGCCGGCCTCGACGGCTGGCTGTTCTACGATTTCCGCGGCATCAATCCGATCGCGAGCAACGTGCTGCTGCTTTCCAAAAACGGGGCCGCGACCCGGCGCTGGTTCTATTTTATTCCGGCGACCGGCAGGCCCCGACGCATCGTCCACGCCATCGAACCGCACCGCCTCGATGCCCTGCCAGGCGACAGGACGGTTTACGGCGCGTGGCCAGTGTTGCAGGACGCGATTCGCACCGCCCTCGCCGGCAAAAAGAAAATCGCGATGGAATACTCGCCCGACGGCGGCATCCCCTACCTCGCACGCGTCGATGCGGGCACGGTGGATTTTGTGCGCAGCACCGGCGCGACCGTGGTGAGTTCGGGCCCGCTGCTCGAGCAGTTCGAGGCCGTGTGGACGCCCGCGCAACACGCCCAGCACGATCGCGCCGCCGCGATCCTGCGGCAGGTCGTCAACGAAGCGTGGGCGCAAATCGCGCGGGCGATCCGCGCCGGCGAGTTCATCGACGAGCGGATCGTCCAGGAGCAATGCGCCAAGCGCGCAGAGGCACTCGGCCTCGGCCACGAACTCCCGATCGTCGCTGTCAACGCCAACGCCGCCAACCCGCACTACTTCCCCCTTGGGTCGCGCAGCTCACCGATCCAGCGCGGCGATCTCGTGCTCATTGACATCACCGGCAAACTCCGGGAACCGAACGCGGTCCAGGCCGACATCACGTGGATGGGCGTCGTCGACGAGACCGTGCCGGAGCGCTTCGAGAAAATCTGGAAAATCGTGGCCGCCGCGCGCGATGCCGCGGTGGAATTCATCCGCACCCGCGGCGCCGCCGGCAAACTTCCCCTCGGCTGCGAGGTCGACGACGTCGCCCGCGGCGTGATTACGCGGGCGGGCTACGGCCCGCAGTTTCTCCACCGCACCGGCCACTCGATCGATCTCGAGGTGCACGGCAACGGCACGCACCTGGACAATTTCGAAACCCGCGACGAACGCCACCTCGTGCCGCACACCTGCTTCTCGATCGAGCCCGGTATTTATCTTGAGGGTGACTTCGGCATCCGCAGCGAAGTCGACGTGTATCTCGACGGCACCACGCCGATCGTGACCGGCGGCCCGGCGCAAAAAGACATCATTCCGATCCTGGCTTTGCCGGCCCCCTGAACGCAGCCCGGCGCACCGTTATCTTCTGGCACACTCCTTGAAAGGAGACACGCCGTGCCGTAACGCGGGCGGCCCACCCGTGGGGGTTCGAAAACGCCCAGCCGGACTGCGCCCCGTCCGGCACCCACCGCCATGGCAAGAAAGTGAGATACCCCGGAGCACCCGCGCCGCGGGCACGACGCTTGACCGGCACGTGAACCATGTTTCACTAATAGCATGGAAACCGTGACCATCCGCGATCTCCGCCAGAACTGGCCCGCCGTCGAAAAACGCCTCGCCGCCGCCGGCGAACTCACTGTCACCCGCGACGGCCGGGCGGTCGCAGAGTTGCGCACGCCGTCCACCCGTCCGGCTGCCGCCGGCAAGCGCTTCGATTTCGACGGCCATCAGAAGATGGTCAAAAAATTCTGGGGAACGCGGCGGCCGCCCTTTACCACCGAACAGCTGATCGCCGCGGAACGGGCCGAACGCGACTTCACAACGCAGAAGTGAGCCTCTACGTCGACACGAGTTGCCTGCTCAAGCTGGTGTTTGTCGAGCCGGAGTCGGCGCGGGTGCATCAGCTCGTGCAAGCCGAGCCACAGGTCACCGTTTCAACGTTGGCGGAGTTGGAGGCCGAGCAAATGCTGTGGAGCCAATTACTCGGTGGGGCATTGAGCCGGCGAGATCACACCCGTTTGCGCGGCTTCTTGGCGGGCCTGCGCGGCGCCGCGCCCTTTGTTCACAAGACCGTGCCGCATGATCTGGCGCAGATCGCCCGCCGCCAGATTCTGGCCACCCGCGCCTACTGCCGCACGCCCGACCGCCTGCACCTCGCCGCGATGGAGGCACTCGGCGTCCAGCGCCTGCTCACCAACGACGACCAGCAAGCCGCCGCCGCCCGGGCGCTCGGGTTCGGCGTCGTGCGGCCGCGCTGAATTCCGGCGCTCAACGATAAAAGCGGCCCGACCCTTGCCGCCCGCCGCCGATCCGCGGCTCACTCATCCCATCCCCATGCTCGCCCTGCTCACGCTTGCCGTCCTGCCCGCCTTCGATCTCGCCGCCTACGAAAAGCCGCGTCTCGTCAAACAAGCCGAAACGGCGCTGACCGCCGAGGTGAAGACCCTCACGGCTGCACGCAACCCGAAGAGCGCCGGCGGACTCCATGATTTCTCCTCGGACGGCGACTACTGGTGGCCCGACCCAAAAGATCCCACCGCGCCTTACGTGCAGCGCGACGGCATGACCAACCCCGGGAACTTCGTCGCGCACCGGCAATTCCTCCTCGCGTTCGGCCGCAACTTTGACGCCCTCGCCGCCGCCTACGCGCTCACGCACGACGATAAATTCGCCGCCGCCGCCGTGAAGCATCTGCACGCGTGGTTCGTCGATCCGGAGACGCGGATGAACCCGAGCCTGCTCTACTCCCAAGCCATCAAGGGCCGGTTCACCGGCCGCAGCGTCGGCGTGATCGACACGCTGCACCTCGCGGAAGTCGCGCTCGGCGTCGAAGCCTTGCGCGGCGCGAAAGCTTTTCCGAAAGCCGAGGAGGCCGCCGTCACCGGCTGGTTCCGCGACTACCTGACCTGGATGACGACGCATCCCTACGGCGTCGATGAGAGCAACGCGAAGAACAACCACGGCACCTGCGCCTGGCTCCAGATTGCATGTTTTGCGCACCTCACCGGCGACGTCGAGAAACTGGCCGCCGCGCGCGGGCGTTTGAAGGACGTGCTGCTGCCGAACCAGATGGCGGCCGATGGCAGCTTTCCGCAGGAACTGGCCCGCACGAAGCCCTACGGCTATTCGATCTTTAATCTCGATGTGATGACGGCGCTCGCCGTCGTGTGCTCCACGCCACAGGAAAATCTGATGACATGGTCGCTGCCCGACGGGCGCAATCTGGTGAACGGCGTCGCCTGGCTCGCGCCGCTCATCGCCGACAAAAATCTCTGGCTGAAGACCGCGCGTCACACCGTGCCCGCGAAAAAAGGCGGCCCCGAGGCGACGAGCGAATCTGTGAAGCCCGACGTGATGTATTGGGACGACTGGCCCGTGCGCCAGCCGTGCCTGATCTTCGGCGCGCTCGCGGCGGGCAACGCGGACTGGCTCGCGACGTGGAAAAAACTCAACGCCGAGCCGAGCGTCGAGGAGATCGTCCGCAATTATCCGATCCGGCAGCCGGTGTTATGGACGCGGTGAACCAGCGCGCGAGGCCTCGTCGTTCTCCTGTCATTCTGAGCGGAGCGAAGTTACCGGACGAAGCGACCGGATCATCTCATTGAATTTCCCCCGTCGGTTTCCCGGTTCAAGTCCCGCGGCGGCACGCGCAACGTGCTCGGCGCGGAACCCTCCGGCGCGATCAAGGCGATCGAGCCGGCGATGGGAAAAGTCGTCTGGGAATTCCGCGAGCCAACCTCATCGAACAGCGCCGTGCTCACGACGGCGACCGGCCTGCTTTTCAGCGGCACCCGCAAGGGACAGTTCTTCGCGCTCGATGCCAAGTCCGGCGCGCCTCTCTGGCGGTTCACGACCGGCGGGCAGATCCACGGCGGACCGGTCACCTTTCTCGTCGACGGCAAGCAGCCCATCGCGGTCGCCGCGGGCCAGGGCTTGTTCGTGTTCGCGCGCTGAGTCGTGGCAGGGGCTTTCCCACCCCTGAACTCCGCGCGGATCAATCATCCCGGGCTGGAAGGCCCGCGCCACTTCACCCCAGCTTGCTGACGTCCACGCCGAGGACTTTCGCGGCGGCGGCCTTGTCGCCTTTGCACGTCGTGAGGACGTGATCGATGTATTGCTTTTCCTGGCCGCCGAGAAATTCGGCGAGCGTCGGCCAGTGCTTGAGTTCGCGCAGGCGCAGCGGGAGTTGTTGCGAGGTCACAACGCGCGTCTCCGTGGTCGCGGCGATTTTGGAAACGACTTGGAGCAACTCGGTGAGGTTGCCCGGCCAGTGGTAGGCCTGCATCACGGTGAGCGCATCGTCGGTAAATTCCACGAGCTTCGCATCGAAGAGCGGGTTCGTGGCCTGCGCGGTGTAGTGCCGCACGAGCAGCGGGATGTCCTCCACGCGTTCGCGGAGCGGCGCCATGTGCACGGGCAGCGAAGCGACGCGGTAGAACAGTTCGTCGTGGAATTTTCCCTCGTCGGAAAGTTTCTCGAGATCCTCGCTCGTGGTGCAGACGAGGCGGAAGCCGTGGGCGGTGTTGCGGAGCACGCTGACGAGCTCTTTCTGCACCGGCAGCGTGAGGCACTGGAGATGTTGCAGATAGAGCGTGCCGCCCTTGGCGCTCTTCACCCACGCGCCGCCCTCGCCGTTCTCGCCAATCAGACCTTCGCGAAAATTTGCCTCGTTGCTGAGCGAACAGTCGATCCGCACGAGCGAGGTCTCGGGGCCGCCGCTGGCAGTGTGGAGAATCTCCGCGACCGCGCTCTTGCCCGTGCCCGTCTCGCCGATGAGCAGCACGGGCGTGCGGACGGTCGCGAGTTTTTTGACCTGCGTGATGAGCTTGGCCAGTTTCAGGCTCTTGCCGATTAGCCGGCTGTCGATGTCGGCGGCCTTCACGCCCGGCGCGGCGCCGGCGGCGGCCCGCTCGGCCTGGAACTTCCGGAACTCGATCCCGCGGCGCAGCGTCGCGATCAACTCGTCGACGCGAAAGGGTTTCTGAAGATAATCGAACGCGCCGTATTTCAGGGCCTGCACCGCGCTCTCCGTCGAGGCGTAGGCTGTCATGATGATGACGACGGCGCTGGGATCGTAGAGCTTGAGCTGCTTGAGGAGCGTGATTCCGTCCATCGGCTTCATGTCGATGTCGGCGAGCACGAGATCGAACTTGTCCGCCTTGTAGCGCACGAGGCCCTTCTCCCCGTCGGTCGCAAACGACGTCGCAAACCCCGTCGGTTGAATGACGGCGTCGAGCATCTCGTGAATCGACACGAGGTCGTCGACGATGAGGACGGAGGGCATGGCGGCGAAACGGAGCGTGGACGTTCCGGGAGCGGAGCGGGTTGTCAACCGGCGGCGCGCGCGCGGCTACTGGAGACCGCCGGCGACGGCACCGAGTTGGAAGATCGGCAGGAACATCGCCATGACGATACCGCCAACCACAACGCCCAGAAAGACGATGAGCAGCGGCTCGATCAGGGAAGTGAGCGCGGAGACCGTGGCCTCGCACTCGACGTCGTAGAAATCGGCGATCTTATTCATCATGCCGTCGACGTTGCCGGTGGATTCACCGGCCTTCACCATGTGCTTCATCATCGGTGGAAAGAAGTCGTTCGCCGCGAGCACCTCGGAGACCTGGCCGCCCTGGCTGACGTGCTTGGCGATTTCCTCGCACGCGTCCTCGACCTGCACCTTGTTACTGGCCGCCGCCACGATCTCGAGGGTGCGCAGAATCGGCACGCCGGAACGGATGAGCGTGGCGTAGGTGCGGCAAAAGCGGGACAGCGCGATCTTGTGGACGAGATTGCCGAAGATGGGCGCCTTCACGAGAAACTTGTCCTTCGAGCGGCGACCGTTGGGCGTGGCGATGAATTTGCCGCCAAAATAAAAGATGCCGTAGGAGCCGAGGCCGATCGCCCACCACCACGACTTCATGAAATTCGACAGGTCGATCAGGAACTGCGTGGGCGCGGGCAGTTTCGCGCCGAAGTCCTTGAACATCGCGGCGAACACCGGGATGACGAAAATCAGGAGCACGTTGACCAGCGCGATCGCCAGGCCGATGACCGCCACCGGGTAGGTCATCGCCGACTTCACCTTCTTGGTCAGCTTGACGGTCGACTCGAAGTAGCCGGCCACCTTCATCAAGATTTCCGCGAGACCGCCCGACGCTTCACCGGCCTCGACCATCGAGACGAAGAGGGTGTTGAACGAATTTCCGAATTTCCGCACCGCCGACGAAAAGGAATTACCCTGCGAGATATCGGCACGGACGTCGCGAATGACGATGCGAAAAACGGGATCTTCCGTCTGATCCTGCAAGGCCTCGAGACACTGCACGAGCGGGAGACCGGCGCTCAACAGCGAGGCAATCTGCTGGGTGAAAATCGCGAGCTCGCCGAGCGGCAGCTTGTAGGTCTTGGCTTTTTTCTCGAGTGCCTTCTGTTTGGCGAGCGCCTGCGCGGCTTTGACGTTGGGGCCCTTTTTTTGACCGGGATCGGAACGTGCAGACTGGGCCGATCCGGCGGACGCGGATGAAAGCAATGCCATGCGCGCAGACAAACGCACCGGTTGACCGCCCGCAACCTCATTTCCAAGCGCACCGGCGTAAATTTCCGGTGAGAAAAACTCAGGGAGACAACGGATCGCGCCGCGAAGGGAAGGACCGCGCGCTGGTGCCGGGGGAATCCCGGACCGGAAAAGCCGCCGCTTTCCCATGGGCCGGCGCTGGCTTGACCGCCGCAACCCACTTGACGCCCGCCATCCACCGGGCTGTCATCGGCCGGTTTTCCGCGGGCGTAGTTTAATGGTAAAACTCCAGTTTTCCAAACTGGCCTCGGGGGTTCGATTCCCCCCGCCCGCTCCAGTTGCGCGCCGGCAACACCGCAGCCTCCCGGCTCAACGCGGATCGATGTGCGCCCAGTGCATGCCGAACACGAGCAGCGCCACGAGTCCGAAATACAGCACCGCCATCGTCGCGCGCTGCTCGCCCGTCACTTCGAAATAGCGTTTCTCCTCCTCGGACTTCGCGCGAAACAGCGACCACACCCGCGGCAGCGACATGAGCAAAATCAGGATCAGCAGAAAATTGGGGCGGGTATAAATCATCGCGCCGAGAATCACCAAGCCGACGACCCACAGCCACGGCGAGATCGCCGTCGTGATGCGCCCGCCATCGAGAAACCCGATCGGGGCGAGGTTGAAGAGGTTCAGGAAGAATCCCGAGTAGGCCAGCGCGAGAAACAACGGCTGCTGCGTGAACAGGAAGATCGCGCCGCAAATTCCCGCGCCCAGCGCGCCGAGCAGCGGCCCGCCCATGCCGACGCACGCCTCCATCCACGCGTTGCGTGGTTGATCTTTCAGGACGATGACCGCGCCCATGAACGGGATGAACATCGGCGCGCTCACCCTCAGCCCGAACTGCCGCGCCACGATGAGATGGCCGCATTCGTGCACGAAAATCAGCAGCACAAACCCGAGGGCGTAACGCCAGCCCCACGCCATCGCATAGACCCCGATCGAAAGGATCATCGTGCCGCCCGTCTTCAGCACCGGCAGCCCGAACTTCAGGATCGGCAGCAGGAGAAATTTTATCTTCCCAAAGAAATTTGCGATCATCACCAAGACCAAGCCGATGGGCCCGAGCGCCCTCGTCAGTCGCTGCCACGCGGATGGTCCGCGCGGCGGCTCACTCGGCGCGGGCGCCGCCGTCAGCAGGGGTGGCTCGTCGTTCATCTCGCCCCAGACTCAACCCGCCAGCCACGGCCAGTCGGCGTAGCCGCGCGCGTCGTGAAACAGCGCGAAGTCCACGTTGCCCGTCAGCACGAAGGGCAGCACCTCGACCTTTTTCGGGAGCACCGCCCGCGCGGCGTGCCAGCTTTTGCCGCTCAGGTAGACATCGTCCACCAGCAACACGCGCTTCCACGCCCCGAGGCCCGGGATGTCCGACACGAGTTGCGGCTCGACGAATTGCGGCTCGTTGGCGGCGTTGCGGTAATTGAGCGCGATGATCTTCAGGCCGAGACCCAGCCGCTGCGCGACCAGCGCCGCCGGCACGACTCCGCCATTCGCGATTCCCACCACGCCGTCGATGCCGGCGGGAAACGGCCACTCGGCAAGCTTTGCCGTGATTTCCTGAAAGGTCGGTGTTTTTTTCATGCGTGGTTCGCCTCCGCTGGCGGGAAAAATCGTTCGGGCGTCACGGGGATTGCGCCGAGCAGGTCCGCCGTCTCGCGCGCGCCCGCGGGCCCGAAATCCGCCGCCCGGCCCCCGTCGGCTGAAGAAACTGTGAAAGCCATGGGAGCAAAATTACGGCGCGACAGAACGTGCGCAATCCGTAACCTTGGGCCCAACCGTGAACCTCATCCTCTTCGAGTCGGGCGAAACGAACTCACCGCTGCCGCGCAATGACTCGCGCGCCTCCCACATCCTCGACGTGTTGCGCCGCAAGGTCGGCGACACGGTCGATACCGGCATGGTCGGCGGCCCGCGGGGCAAGGCCACCGTCACCGCCATCACCGAGGAGTCGGTGGCGCTCAGTTTCGCGTGGGACGCGCAGTCGCCGCCGCCCCTCGCCCCCATCACCCTCATCGTCGGCCTGCCCCGGCCGCAGACGGTGCGAAAAATTCTGCACTCCGCGACCGAGCTCGGTGTCACCGCCGTGCATTTCGTGGCGACGGAAAAAAGCGAACCCAGCTACGCCCAGAGTTCGCTCTGGTCCTCCGGCGAATGGCGCCGGCATCTCCTCGATGCCGCGCAACAGGCCTTCGACACGCATTTGCCCGACATCTCCCATGGCCGCAAACTGGCCGAGGCGCTCGCGTCGCTCGAAAAGAATCCCGTCCGCCTCGCGCTGGACAACTACGAGTCGGCGAAGCAGCTCTCCGCCGCG